>JBCBRU010000242.1:0-11820 GCA_039819565.1 Myxococcota bacterium
GCCCATCCATCGAGATGAGCTCCGCTTCCGGGAGGTCGGCATGGTGCGCGCCCCCGCGAGCAGCATTCAGGTCAAGCGCCGCCGCTCACGCTCCCGGGTGGGGCAGGGCGCGACCGCCACCGCCCTCTAATCCCCCTCGCTCCTCGGTCTGGGCTGAGCTCAGACCGAGAGCGCTCCGCTTTCCCGAGCCGCGGCTCGTCGCTCGCGTCAGGACGCGGAGCGGTCCGCGTCCAAGTCTTCGTTTCGCTCCAGGTCGTCGGAGTCTACGTCGATGCTCATCACGGCGTCAGCCTCTACGAATCGCTGGAAGGCTTTCACCTTCGCCCCGTCGAAGGGGGGAAGAAGGATACGGAGTCCGACGAAGCCGTTCTCTCTCACCTTTCGGTCGACCTCGCCCACGAAGGAGAACGTGCGAGACGTATCCGGATGAACCAGGTGAAGCTCCACCCCTGACTGCGGAGGCAGTTCGACGGGGGTGCGCACGTACATCCGCCCTTTTCTAATCTCGAGGTTGAGGATGTTTCTCAGGTCCTGCCGGGTTCGGGTGCGGATGCGCAGCTCGGGAAGGAGATTCGACCACGCCCCCGAGTCCTCGTCGGTGGGGGCTTTCTCCGCCTGACCTTCGGGGACCTTCTCGGTCCGGGGAATCGTCCGCACGTGTTTGACGAACTCCTCCCAGCGCTCCTGAAGATCGTCATCGAGACCGAACAGCTTGAGGCCAACCCCGCGCATGCCGTGGTCGTCGGGGTGGCCTTCGACGAACACCGCCATCGCCATCAGCGAGACCTCTCGGTCCTTGGGGGGAAGAAGCAACGTCACTTTGACCAGCTGGCGGGGCGGCGGCGGACGCACGGTCTTGAGGAACAGCCCCCCGAAGGAGACGTCCACGGTCATCGCTGAGGTCTTCGTCTTACCGACGACGAGGTCGACGGGAAGACGCACGTAGTAGCGATCGTGCCTTCGCTTCTCGCTTCCCACCGATCTTCTACATCGGCCCCCCGGCTCGAAGCGCCAACCCGAGCCGCAGGGCAGACCCGCCACCGTCGCGGGATGAACCGCTCAGGCTCGGCTTTGGCTTTACGCCGCAGCGACGGGGGGCGAGGACCGGGGAGTGACGACGGCACGTCGAGTCCCGGGGGTGCGCATCCGTGCCGCCAACGCTGCAGAGGTCCGAGAGGAAGGCGACTATGTCCTCTACTGGATGACCATGTCCCGGCGCCGCGGCTTCAACTATGCGCTTCAACGGGCCTCCTTGGTGGCGGCAAAGCTCGAGCGCCCCCTCGTGATCTTCGAACCCCTCCGACTCGGGTATCGCTGGGCGAGCGATCGATTTCACCGATTCCTCATGGAGGGAATGACCGACAACGCCCGCGCCTTCGCCGGCGCCTCCGTCACCTATTTCCCGTGGCTGGAGCAGTCCAAGGGGCAGGGCAAAGGGCTCCTCGAGGCGTGGAGCCAACGGTCCTGTCTCGTCGTGACGGACGACTACCCGAGTTTCTTTCTCCCTCGAATGATCGCCGCGGCGGCGCAGACCCTCGATGTGCGGCTCGAAGTCGTGGACTCCAACGGGGTGTTCCCGATGCGGGCCGCGTCCAAGACGTGGGCTCGAGCCCACGATTTTCGTCGTCATCTCCAAAAGGCGCTCCCCGAGCACCTCGAGCCGGAGGCGCTCCCCACCCCGGACCCTCTCGACGGACTCACCCTTCCCAGCCTCCCCGAGATACCCAGCGCGGTGGCAGCGCAGTGGTCGGCCATCACCGTCGACGAGCTAGACGCACCGGAGACGCTGGCCGCGCTGCCCATCGATCACGACGTCCCCGCCTCTCGATGGCAAGGGGGAGAGACGGCGGCCCGAGCTCAGCTCGAGACCTTCTTGGGGCGTGGACTCGAGCTCTACGCCGACGGCCGAAACCACCCCGACGAGGAGCTGTCCTCGGGGCTGTCGCCCTGGCTTCACTTTGGCCACATCGCTGCCCACGAGGTCTTCTCATCGGTGGTGGGTGAGGGCTGGACCCCGGCTCAGCTCGGACCGCCCACCGGCAAACGCGAAGGATGGTGGAAACTCAGCCCCGGACGAGAAGCCTTCTTGGACGAGCTCGTGACGTGGCGAGAGCTGGGCTTCAACATGGCTCACCGCGAACCGGAGCACGAGAGCTTCGACGCCCTCCCGGACTGGGCCCGAACCACGCTGGATGAGCATCGGCAGGACGAGCGGCCCTACCTCTACTCCCTGGAGAGTTTCGAGGGGGCGGAAACCCACGATGAGCTCTGGAACGCGGCCCAGCGGCAGCTGGTGCGAGAAGGGCGGATCCATAACTACCTCCGGATGCTCTGGGGTAAGAAGATCTTTCACTGGACGGAGAGCCCGGAGGCCGCCTTTCGCATCATGGTCGAGCTCAACAACAAGTACGCCCTCGACGGGCGGGACCCGAACTCCTACTCCGGCATTGGCTGGGTGCTCGGTCGTTACGATCGGGCCTGGGGACCGGAGCGCGAAGTGTTCGGAAAGATCCGATATATGACCTCCGACTCGACGCGACGAAAGATGAAGGTCAATAAGTATCTGGCCCGCTGGGCGGGGTGACTTCGACGGGACCGACGGCACCGTCGGTCCTGAGCTCCTCCGCTTCGGCTTCGGAGTATCCATAGCGCCGGAGGAGCTCGCGGGTGTGCTGCCCGAGCAGAGGCGGCGGCGCGCCCGCCTCCGGCTGAGCGCCGTCGAGTCGAACCGGGCTCGAGAGGGTCCGGATCGCTCCCGCCTTCGGATGCTGATGGGTGACCACGGTCCCGCGGGCCTCGACCTGGGGGTGAGCCAAAGCCTCGGAGACGGACAGGACGGGTCCTCCCGGGATGCCTTCGGCCTCGCCGAGGGCCTCCCACTCGGCGGTGCTTCGCGTCGCGAAGATGGGGAGAAGGACCTCGAGGAGCGCCTCGCGATGCGCGACCCGGGCCTGATTGCTGGCGTAGCGCGGGTCGGCGAGAAGCTCCGGGCGATCGATGGCGCGGGCCAGTCGCGCGAACTGGGCGTCGTTCCCCACCGCCAGCGCGTAGAGGCCGTCCGCGGTGGGGAGGGATTCGTAGGGACAGATCGACGGGTGCGCGTTGCCCATCCGCTTCGGTTCCCGACCTGTCGCGAAGTGAATACCTGCTTGATAGGTCAACAGAGAGAGCATTCCATCCTGCATCGAAATGTCGATGTGGGCGCCCCTCCCCTCGCGCTCTCGGCGATGGAGAGCGGCGAGAATGCCCTGGGTCGCGTAGAGCCCGGCCACCATGTCCGCCAGAGCTACGCCGACCTTGGTGGGGCCACCGTCCGGAGCTCCAGTGAGCGCCATCATTCCGCTCGCCGCCTGGATCACGGCGTCGTAACCCCCGCGCCGCGCATAGCGTACGTCCCCTGCCTGACCGTAGCCCGAGATCGAGCAGGTCACGAGGCGGGGATATTTCCCGCGGAGCGTCTCCGCACCGAGTCCAAGTCGGTCGGCGGCGCCCGGCCGAAAGTTCTCGATGAGGACATCGGCGCTCTCCAAAATACGATGGGCGACCTCCGTCCCTCGCGGGTGCTTGAGATCGAGGGCGAGGCTCTTCTTGCGCCGATTCACGCTCATGAAATAGGTCGACTCACCCTCTACGAAGGGAGGACCGAAAGCTCGGGTATCATCCCCCCCGCGTGGATGTTCGACCTTGATGACCTCGGCTCCGAGGTCTGCGAGCTGGAGGGTCGCGAAGGGGCCGGACAGGACTCGGGTGAGATCCAAGACCGTCACACCCTCGAGGGGAAGCGTCATGAGAGGGCGTTACTTCGATCCCCCTCTTCGAGCAACGCAATGGCGGTCCTATTTTCGAGGGGTTGACAACCAAAGGACTCATGCTAGCGTAGACATACTTCGATCCAGGAGCTGCCGGGTCGAGCCCGGACGAATCGAGCAAATCTATGACTCGCCGCTGGGCCAGCTGCTTCGCTTGCAACAAGACTTTCGTCCCGCGCTTCTCCTATCAGACCGAGACGGTCGAGGGCTCAGAGCCTCGGTACTTCTGCTCCATCAGCTGCCGAAACCCCGAGCTGACTCAGAAGACGAGCGCGTCTCAGCAGGCTCGTCACGCGTGTTCGGTGTGCGGCGAGACCTTCTCACTTCGGCTCGCGAGCCAGGTGGTGTCGTCGTCCTCGGGGCGCAAGATGGTTTGCTCCTCGAGCTGTCGCGCAGCCCTCCTCGAGGAAGCGCGTCCGGCCTCCGTGCCCCCGGCGGCGCAGCCTGTCGCCCTCGCCGTGCTCAATCAGAAGGGCGGTACGGGCAAGACGACCACCAGCGTGTCACTCGCCGCCGGTTTGGCCGAGCGAGGCTTTCAGACGCTGCTCATCGATCTCGACGCTCAGGGCAACGTCGGGGTTTCGCTCGGAGTTCGGGGACGGAAAACGATCTATCACGTGCTGGTCGACGGGGTGAGCCCTCGAGCCGCCGCGGTACCCATTCGCAAGAACCTCGACGTGATTACCGCCGATCAGAGCCTCGCCGCGGCGGAACTCGAGCTGGTGAACGCTCCCGACCGGGCCCAGGTTCTGCGTCGGCGCATGGCGGACGCCATGGCCTCGGATAGTCCTTATGACTTCGTCATACTCGACTGCGCGCCTTCTCTCTCCCTCCTCAACCAGAACGCCCTCATCTTCTCAAAGTCGGTGCTGGTGCCGGTCTCTTGCGACTATCTATCGCTGGTCGGGGTCAAGCAGATCCTCCGCACCCTCGATCACGTACACAAGGTGCTGCTCACTCCGGTGGAGATCGCGGGGGTTCTCCCGACCCTCTTCGATCGTCGCAACAATATCTCTAAGCAGGCCGTCGCCTCCCTCGAGTCGCACTTCGGAGACCGTGTCCTCACCCCGATTCGGGTGGACGTCCGCCTCAAAGAAGCCCCGAGTCACAAGAAGAGCATCTTCGAGTACGCGCCCGAGTCGAATGGCGCTCAAGACTATCTAGTGCTGGTGGAGGCCATGATCGCTCGAGCCCGCACGGAGGCGGTCAGGCCTCCCCCGGCATCGGTGTCGGCGGCGGTCGCCGTTCCCTCTCGCGCCGAAGGGAGACTGAGTTGAGCAGCCAGGATCCAAAGGATGCCAACAAGCGCGCGCCGGGCTTGGGCGAAGACCCGCTGAGCTCCGATGAACTCCTCGATCGGACATTCTATCGCGGTCCGGCTCCCGCCCCCGTCAAGAAGCCGAAGCCCACTCACTATCGGGTGGTGTCCATCAGCCTCTACAATGAGGACATCGAGCGTCTCGATGCCATGGTGGCCGAGCTGAAGAAGCGAGGGGTGACCAAGGCCAATCGGAGTCAGCTCATTCGTTTCGCGCTGGACACCGTCGATCTCGACGCCCTCCCCAAGGGCTACTGAGGGACGCGCCGGAGGGGCGCTACTGGGTCTGCTTGGGGCAGGGGAGGGTGAGCCCCCAGCCGGAGGCGAAGCCGACTCTATCCACCAGCGCGGTGGGTTCGGCGGGCTCGCCGCTGGCCACGCCAGCGACGGCCTCCGCGAGGACCTCCGGACGGAGGTCGTCTCCGGTCACGTCGAGTTCAAGGAGGTGCACGTCTTCGGGGCCGCCTCCGACGAAGAGCAGGGCCACCACTCGGGCTGACCCCGGACCGTGCTCCACGTGGATGATCTCGCTCGATGTCTCGTAGTCCGGAAGCTCCGCGTCGAGGAAGGGAGGCAGCGGCTCGGGCGGGACGGGACGGTGCGGGGTCAGTGACAGACCGGGCTCCAGGAAAAGGGGGCCGCCGAGGGGGTCGATGAGGAGGAGGCGGAGGCCGGTGAACACCATGAGGGTGGCCACGAAGAAGAGCACGGCACCGATGACGTGAGGCGCCCGCCAGGCCGACGGATCCTCGAGGGTCCACGCGAGGGCGCAGGGAATGACCACGCAGCCGAGGAACAGAGCCCCATCGCGAGCGAACGCGCGCATCGGACTCCTGCTGAGCAGGGCCCGTGCCACGCCAGATCGCCAAGCGATGAGGCTCGGGAGGGCGTCGACAATTCGCCCATCGTCGAGCCCCCGACACCTGCGCCCAGAAGTTCGACGGAGGCTCCCCTTCCTCCTCAGCCTCGGATAGGCCGTGGGTATGGGCCGAATGTCCTGCGCTTTGGTGATCCCCGCCCTCAACGAGGAGGGGGCCATCGGAGAGGTTGTCGGCGGCTTCGCCGCGCTGCTCCGCTCCGAGGGCGAGCCCTGGCTCGACGAGATCGTGGTCGCCGACAATGGGAGCGTGGATGCCACCGCCGAAGTGGCTCGCAGAGCGGGGGCCTCGGTCGTGCCCGCCCCGCAACGGGGTTACGGTAACGCCTGTATCGCCGGTCTCGCCCACCTCGCGGCCCGTCGCGGCGGGCCTCCGGACGTTGTCGCCTTCGCGGACGGCGACGGAGCGAACGTGCCCGAGGAGCTCCCCGACCTGCTCCGGCCCTTGGAAAGGGGGGAGGCCGAGCTCGTCATCGGCAGCCGGGTTCGGCGAGGCGACGACGACGCTCTCACCTTGCCCCAGCGCTTCGGCAATCGTTTCGCGACTTTGTTGTTTCGCCGCTTGTACGGCGTGGTCGCCACGGACCTCGGTCCCTTCCGGGCCATTCGCTGGGGCATCTTGGTGGGGCTCGGGATGAACGACCGGGACTACGGCTGGACCATGGAAATGCAGGTGAAGGCGGCGAAGGCGGGGGTTCGTACCGTCGAGGTCGACGTCAGCAATAAGGCCCGGACGGCCGGGCAATCCAAAGTGTCCGGGACCGTCCGGGGGGTGGTCGGTGCCGGCTACAAGATTCTCCGGACCCTCGTGGTCTATCGCTGACGAGCATCAAAGCTCGATACAGCCGCAGCCGCAGGCGCCGTCGAAGCGCACACAGCCCTCGGGGCAGCTGAAGTCGATGGACTCGCAGGCGTCCGGGTTGACGTAGAGGACCCCCGGGGCGTTCGGATCCGGGCAGTCGTTGTTGCTGGTGGAAGCGATGCAGCCGCACCCACACGGGCCTCGGAAGGACCCTTCGCCCTCGGGGCAGCTAAACTCGATTTGCTCGCACCGGACCGGGTCCTCACATAGATAGCGGACGCCCGGCACCTCGGGGCTGGGGCACTCCCCTTCCATCGGCGGGGGAGGCGTCGTGGTCGACGTGTCCGTCGTGGTTTGGCAGCCACACCCGCACGGTCCGCTGAAGCTCTCCAGCCCCTCGGCGCAGGTCACCGAGATGCCGCGGCAAGCCTGCTCGTCGCGACTCAGATAGAAGGTCCCTTCCTGTTCGGGGGGACAGGTGGGGCCCATGCCGGGCGTCGGCTGACCCGCCGACCATCCGGAGTTGGCGTCCACGCAACCGCAGCCGCAGGCGCTCGTGAAAGGTGACTTTCCGGCCTCACAGGAGAAGCTGATGAGGCTACATAGCTCCGGGCTCTCGAGGAGGTATTCGGCCTCGGAGGGGTTGGGGCAGCGATCTGCGGTCGGAGAGCGACATTCGTCCGAAGAGCGGGACGAGGGACTGCGGTCGTTGTCGTCGTCATGCCATTCATCGATGACGCAGGCCGACGGGAGGGCCAGGAGGAACAGAAGAGCGGGGAAGAAGCGATGATCGTGCTGCTGCATTTAGTCTCCTGCGCGCGAGAGCGGCGCGCGAAGACTTAGTTGGCAGACGACCCCTGTTTTATGTCGGGGCAGTCGATTTCTGAACGTGACCAGCGTCGCAAAGTAGCCCGGGCTTCCTCGGCTTCGGCGGGGGAGCTCTCTAGGGCGCGCAGGCAGTCCTGCGCTGCGCACGCGTCGTCTTTGCGCAGGAGCTCACAGCGCGTGAACCGAGACTGCCGCGCGACCTCGTCGTCGGTCGAGTCCGCCAAGAGCGTCTCCAATATGTCTCGAGCCTCGCTTCCCCGTTTCATCCGGAGGCCCAGGATGCGCGCGCGTTCGAGCTGAGCGAACCGCGCTTCGGCTCCGTCGTATCGATCGGCCAGGGCACGGTAGCGCCGCAGCGCTTCCGTCCACCGACCGCCACGTGCAGCGCGTTCGGCCGCCAGCCACTCGGGACGCTCGAAGACCGGGGTAGGGTCGGGGAGATCCAGGGTGCGACGGGCCGGAATCACTTCGCTGTGGTCGGAGGTTGGGGACGTCTTGGGCTCGGGCGCTCTTCGGCGCGTCCGCGACCCTTCTCGGGCGGTCCGGCGCCGCCTGGTCTTCGACGCGGGCGCCGGCGCCGCGGCTCTTCGTGGCGGGGCGTCCGGCTCGACGGTAGGGGGCGGTTCGGGAGCCCGGGCGATCGGAGCCTCGCGCTCGACGAGCGCTCCGAGGAAGGGGTCAGCGACGTGGGCGATGGCCTCGAGGGTCACGGCGCGACCCGGTCGCAAGGTGCGTTTCGTAGCGACCCATCCTTCCCCCGGAGACACGCGGTGTTCGACCCCCTGGTACTGAACGACGAGCTCCCCGCTGAGCACCTCGAACCACGAAGAGCGGCCGTGCCGCTCCACCCAGAAGCGGGTTCGACCCGTCTCCGGACGAAGGTCGAGCTCGGGCGTGTGGATCGGCGGCGCGGCCACCCCGTCCACCACTGCGAAGCCCTCTTCGAGCCGCCATCCGCCCGATCGGGGGTCCGTCTCGGCTTCGAGACCTCGACCCACGATGCGCAGATTCTCCTGCGGAGCGAGGTGCTCGAGGGGCGCGGACGAAGCCGGACCCCACACGAGCATGAGGGCCGCCGCCGCCGCCGCGGTCGCCGCCACCATCGCCGTCGCCACCCAACCCATGGCGTCCGCCGGGCGCCGGTCGAGCCACGGGCCCAAGCGCTCCACGAGCTGCTCCGTCTCCAGCGCTCCCACCTGAATCGGGGCGCGACCGGCCTCGAGGGCCCGGGCGAGCTCGACGGAGACGGACCGGCAGTGTGAGCACCGCGCAAGATGGGCGTCCACCCGCTGCTTGCGCAGCTCGTCCAGCTCGCCCCGCTCGTAGGCCACGAGGTCCTCGCGAATCTGATGACACCGACTCATCGTTTCTCCCTTCGCGCCGCGACGTGCGCCTCACGCCGGGCGAACCACTCGGCGAGCTCGCTTCGGCCGGCTCGAACCTGGGAAGCGATGGTGGGGAGGGGGCGCCCCAGGTCTTCGGCGATCTCGCGGAGGGAGCGCCCCTCGAGATCGTGGAGGATCACGGCGAGGCGCTTTTTGGGGGAGAGGTCTCCGAGCGCTTCGTACAGCAATTCGACCTGACGGCGTCCGCAGACCTCCGACTCGAGGTCTGAGCCCGCGGGGACCTTCTCCTCCTCGAGGACGGTATCCGCCCATACCCGCCGATGCCGGTATCGAGCCCGAAGCTCCTGGTAGGCTACGTTGAGCGTGATCCGGTGAATGAAGGTCTTCAGCTTGGCCTTTCCCCGAAAGCGCGGGAGCGCCCGGAGGACCTCGATGAAGACGGCTTGCGCAACATCTTCGACCTCCTGACCGGGGCCCAGGACCCGACGTAGGAGGCGCAGAACCTCGGGGCCGTGCTCCCGCACCACCCGCTCGGGATCCGGTCGACGGAAAGCGTCGATCACTGCCATGCCCACTCCAGATACACGGTGGCCGCCACCCGAGCCGGAGACTCCGTCCACGTGGAGCCCTCGATGTCGACGAGGCTCGGACGAAGCAGGCCCACCTGCGGCTCCACGAGGACCCCGATCAGCAGAGCGTCCCACTCGCGCTCGAAGAACCGGTGGTGAACCGAGATCCAAGCTCCCGCGTGAAGACCAAAGCCCGCGCCGGGGTCACCGGCCATGATCTCTCCCCTGAGACTCAAGCCCACCGCGATCGGGCTCAAAACCTGGTAGCCCCCTCGGACCGTCAGCGGCACCTGAAAGATGCTGGACACAGCGGTGAGCTCCCGACGTTGAAAGCCGAGGTCGACGCCTAGGGTCCAGCGGTCTCTGAACCGGGCTCCCACCCCGAACTCCAGGCCCGACTCCGCACCTCGATCGTCTACGGTCATGCGCCCGCTCGCCCTTGTCCATAGACCGCTGGTCTGGTCCATCAGCGGACGCCACGGGCGCACGGATGGGGACGAAGAGGTCGAAGCAGACGCGGTTTCGGCGGGACTTGAAGGGGGAGGGGAGGGCGCCGGCGCGGGCGCCTCCGTCCGCCCGGAGACCTCGACCGGGGCAAGGTGCCGATCCAGCGTCACCCGGAGGAAGACCCAAGCGCCGGGGTCGTTCGCTGGGAAAGTCCGGCGGGCGAGGAGTCTCGGCGCCCCCCAACCCGCCGAATGCCACACGATCAGTTCGATCTGGGCCCCTTCAGCGGTGCGGGCTTCGACCTCCAGGCGAGGATGGGCCGCGGCGAGCGGGAAGCTGGTCTCGGTGCGGCGTGCGAGATCGGGAGCCAGAGTGCGACCCACCTCCCAGTGGATCCCGAGGGGAGCCGGCGCCGCCGCGGCGAGCAACAGAATGAGACACGTGGGCATGGGCCACCTAATTCGTCGCGGCAGCGCCTCGAATTTTTCATTCTTTCGTCTGATTTTTTTCCAGACCATCGGACATAACAGGAATTTAGAGACCGTGGGCGGGGGTGATAGGGTCCCGCCATGTCTCGGGTCCTGTGGGCACGCGTGGGCGAGCGGAGGACGCCGCGATGGTGGCTCGCCTCCCTGCTCGTCGCCGGGTGTGCGACCCACCGCGTCGACATCGACCGGCGAGCGGAGGTCCCTACCTCCCCCCAGTCCATCGTGCTGCTCCCCGTCGTCAACGCGTCTGGCGCTCCGCTGGCGGGAGACCGGGCCGAGGCCATCCTCACCACGCTCCTCCTCTCCAAAGGCGTCGAGGGGCTCGAGCGCTACGCGCGCCCCGTGGACGCCGGGGTCCCAGATTTGGACGACCGTCGACGTTACGACGAGGCCCTGGCTTCGGCCCGAGCGTCTGGGCTCGAGATCGGCATCACCGGTACGGTGGTGGAGTGGCGTTACCGACCGGGGCTCGACGACGAGCCCGCGGTGAGCATCAGCCTCCGCATCGTCGAGGTGGAGAGCGGTCGGGTCCTCTGGTCCGGCTCGGGGTCTCGTGGCGCGCGCGGCACGGTGGGTGCCGTAGCGCAATCTCTCTTGTCTGAGCTCGTCCAGGCCATGCCTTTCGGAGGCGGCTGAGGCGCGGTCCATGGGTCTCGAGGCGACCGAGCGCGACATCCTCGAGCAGGGCCTGGAGCCCACACCCTGGCGGTGGCTCGAAACCGGAATTCTCACCGTGGGACCGGTGGCGGTGGGGCTGTTGCTGCGCCCATCGGACCCTCTCTTCGTGCAGTCCGACTTTCCCTGGCTGGCTCTCGCGCCGCTGATGGTAGGCCTGCGGTACGGCTTCGCCCACGGTTTCGCCGGCGCCCTCTTCATCGCCCTTGCTCTCGCGCTAGGCCACCGCCTGGACCTGGATGGGGTCGAGAAGCTGCCGGGGGCCCGTATCGTCGGCACGCTGGTGGTAGGGATGCTCGCCGGGGAGTTCTCGGATCGATGGGTGCGGAGGCTGCAGCGTCTTCGGGTGGTGGGGCGCTACCGCCAGCAGCGGCTGGAAGAGTTCTCTCGCGCCTACCATCTGCTGAAGGTCTCCCACGACCGCCTCGAGGAGCGCATGGCCGGGAACGTGAGCAGCCTCCGAGGGGCGCTCCTCACCCTACGCCGGACTCTGAGCGAGGGTCGGGCCACGGAGCTGCGAGATGTGGGCGACGCCATCATGGATCTCTTCGCGGAGCACGGCTGGGTGCAGGTGGCCGGTCTGCACGAAGTCACGCCCCGGGGGGAGTTTCAGCCGGAGCCCGTGGCGGAGCTGGGGGCGGCAGGGCGGGTGGGCGCCGAC
>JBCBRU010000243.1:0-11672 GCA_039819565.1 Myxococcota bacterium
GTTCGTTCTTCGAGGACCCAACGTGAGCCATCCGAACGAATTCGACGCAGTTAAGGTCTTCTCGGCGACCAAAGCGCGAGAGCGCGAGGAGCTGGGCGAGACCCTCACCCGCTGGTTGAGTGACCAGCGCGACCGATATCGTGTGGTGGACAAGGTGGTGTCGCAATCGAGCGACAACGAGTTCCACTGTTTGTCCATCACTCTGTTTCTACGGTCACAGGACTAGTCCTTTGCGCACCCGCCGAAGGGGTGACGCCCACGCCTGGAGGGGGCTTGCCCACCGTGTTAGAGGCGTCACATGTCGCAGAGCCACGACTTGGACGCAGCCCCGGACGAGCTAGAAGGCGTGCACGAACCCGAAGGCGACCCGACTCTGGTGGCTCCGCTCGAGGATGACGAGGACTGGGACGAAGCCGACAAGACCTCTACCGATCTCCGTGCGGACCTCGGCGTATCCCCGGAGGAGTTCGAAGCGACGATCAACGAAGCGATTCCCCAGGAGTCGGAGCCGCTCTCCCGACGCCCCACCAAAATGCGTCCTCCGAGCGGCATCACTGTAACGCCGGTGCGATTGGAAGATGCGACGCCCCCCACATCGAGTCCTAGCGTGAATGATCTCGGCCGCGTGGCCCCTTCCGAGAACCCATCTGAGCCGGAGTCGGAGCCGGAGGCGGGGCAGGTCATGCTGCCCCCGCCGGTGCCGGGAGCGTCCTCGACGCCGCCTCCGGCCCCCGGCCATCCGCCTCCTGCACGGGGTAGCGCTCCCCCGATTCCTTCATCGGGACCTGCCCTCAGTGGTCCCCCGCCGGTGCCGGGCCCCCCCCCGGTGCCCGGGGCGGAGGCTGAACAGCCCCGGCGATCCAGTCCGCCCCCGCCGCCGCCCACGACTTCCCCCGCCGGTGCCCCCGTGCAGCCGCCTCCGCGTTCATCACGTCGACCCGCCGCGGCCGCCGCGACGCGGCGGGCGCGAGCTATGGCCGGAGAGGCGCCTTCGCTCGGGGCTCTTCCCCCGCTTCCGCCGGTCGGCAACCCTCATTCCGCGGGTCCTTTTGCGCCGCTCCCGGAGACCGACGCGAATCGATGGCGAGCCGCCATCGAGCGTCTACAGCGGGAGGCGAACGCGCTCGGCGAAATTCAAGAGGCCGCTCGCATTCACCTCGAGATTGGCCGCCTTCACGAGGAGAAGCTCGGCCAGCCCCGTCAGGCCGCCAGCGCCTATCAAGCCGCTTTCAACCTCGATCCGCGTGACCCAGCCATTCTCCACGCCTCGCGCCGACTGTTCGCGGAGGTGGGGAACTGGGCCATGGTGGTCCAGATCCTCGGTCACCAGATCAGCGGAGCCAAGTCCGTCAACGAGCAGGCTACGTTGCTCGCCGAAAAGGGCGCCATTCTCGAGCACGAGCTCCGGAACGTAGAAGGCGCTCGGGAAGCCTATGAAGAGGCGCTCGGGCTCTGGCCGGCCGAACCTCAGGCTCTCGCCGCCCTGGAGCGGCTTCACCTCTTCCATAAGAGCCACGAGGCCCTATTTGAGGTCTATCGACGAGCTCTCGACGCGGACCTCGGGCCGGATCGCAGGCTCCCGCTACTTCTTGCTGCAGCTCAACTTGCGGAGGATCGGCTTGATGATCTGGACGACGCGGTTGAGCTCAACGAGGAGGCTCTGCGGCTCGATCAGGCCCATCCAGTAGCTCTCGCTTCCCTGCGCCGCCTCCAGCAGCAAAGAGGCGACAAGCGGGCTCTCCTCGTGGCCCTGGAGCGCTCAGCCGACGTCTCCGGCGACGAAGCGTCCGTCCAGCATCTCGCGGCTGCAGCGCGGCTTGCGCTGGACGGCCTGGAGGACTCAGACCTCGCCGTCTCTCTTCTCGAACGGGCCCGGCGCCGCGCTCCGAATCACCCAGGGATCCTGCGGGAGCTGGCTCTGCTCCACCAGCGAGCCGGACGAGACGACGCCCTCATCGAGATCCTTCGCGCTGCGGTGCCGGCGGCTTCCGGGCGCGAACGGGCCACGCTCCTCCATCGTCTCGGTCGAGCCCTCGAGCGAAACGGTGACCTGTCCGCGGCCGCGGCGGCCGAGCAAGATGCTCTGCGGGCGGAGAGAACCTACGCTCCCGCGGCCCAAGCCTTGGGTCGGCTCCTTGAGAAGCTGGATCGACCGGACGCGCTGGTCGAGCTCTACAACCTTGAGATCGATGCTGAGATGGACCCCGAGGAGAGGGTCAGCCGGTGGTTCAAGCTGGCGGTCCTCCTCGAGACGCGTCTCAACAATCTGGACGCTGCTGCGGATGCCTTGCGAGCGCTGCTGGAGATTGAGCCGGAGTATCCGCCGGCGCGAAAGCGACTCGAACATCTTCTTGCCCGTAAGGAGGCTTGGGGCGAGCTCGTGGCCCTGCACGAGGAAGAGGTCGAGCTCACCGCCGACAATGAGCTCAAGGTCTTCCTGTTGGGACGCATAGGGTCTCTCGCTGAGGAGAAGCTCGATGACCCGGTGCGAGCAAAGAGCGCCATGCAGCGCCTCTTGGAGCTTTCCCCCAAACACCTGGGCGCCATTCGTAGCCTGTCCCGCATCGCGGAGCGTGAGCGAGACCACCCTGGCCTTCTCCGACTGCTGGAGGTCGAGGCGGAAGCGACCGACGACCAGGCCGAAGTATTGGCCCTGATGCAGCGCCGCGCCGATCTTCTCGCTCGAGAGTTGGGAGATCGCGAAGGCGCGATCGCCGTGCTTGAGCAGCTCCTCTCGCTCAATCCGACCTACCTCCCCGCCCTCAGGACGCTCGGTCGACTCCACGCCGAAGGGGGCGACTGGGTGGAGCTCGTGCAGATGCATCGTCGCGAGCTGGAGGTCACGAAGAGCAACCGCCACCGCGTCGATCTCCTCTTCCGACTGGCCCAGCTCCTGGAGGAGCGGCTCAGTGATGAAGAGGGCGCCATCGAGTCCTACGAGCTTCTGCTCGAGGTAGAGCCAGACAATGTCGCGGCGGCTCGCGCTCTCGCAGAGCTTTACGCACGACGGGGTGAAGTGGAGAAGCTCGCGGAGCATCGCCTGGGCGAGGCCGAAAACATCGAAGGCTCAGCTGAACGTTGCGCTGCGCTCGTCGAGGTTGCGGAGCTCTACGAAGAGCGACTCGACCGGTCTGACAAAGCGGCGGACCTCTACCAGCGGGTTCTTCGCGAAGGACACGACGTCGACGCCGCCACCCGAGCTCTGGTTCGTATCTACTCCCGAGAGGGCATGTGGAACGCCCTCGTGGGGGCTCTGCGCACCGCCTCGGATCGCGCTTCCGATCCTCGAACCCGCGCCGCGGTGCTTCTCCGGTCCGCCCAAATCCATGCTGACAAGCTCAAGAACCTCGACGCCTCGGTGGAGCTGCTCGAGCAGGCGGCGGACCTCCTTCCCGAGGACCGAGCGGTTCTCGAGCAGCTCGAGCGAAGCTCGGTAGCGCGGCGGGACTGGCCCCGCACGCTCGAGGTTGGCCAGCGCCTGGCGCATCTAGAGACGGACGCCAACGCGCGAGCAGCTCGTCATTTGCGCCTTGCGGCGATCCAAGAGACCCAGCTGGAGCCGCCCAAGTCGGGCGCCGAACAGTACCGGGCCGCGCTCGAGGCCGTACCTGATCACCCGGTGGCGCTGCGGGCGCTGGAGGGCGCTTACCTGGCCTCCCGCAACTGGGCTGGGCTCGCCGCGGTTCACGTGCGAGAGGCGGCCGCAGCCACTCAGGCTGGCCATCGCGCCGGACTCCTCGTCCGCGCCGCGGAGCTTCACGAAGAGCGGCTCGAAGACCACGTGGAGGCCACCCGCTTCTACGATCTCGCGCTTCAATCCGACCCCACTCATCTCTCCGCGCTGCGCGGGCGGAGGCGACTCGCGGAGCGCGACGGAGACACGATGCGCGCCCTCGAGCTCCTGGCTCGCGAAGGGGAGCTCCTGGCCGACGAGCGTGAAGCTTCTGAGCTCGTCTTCGAAGCCGGTCGCATGCGTCAGGACGAACTCGGGGACGTTGATGGGGCCATCGCGGCCTACGAGGAGGTTCTCGAGCAGGAGCCAAGCCACCTCGGTGCATTCAACCGTCTCGAGATGATCTTCTTGGATCGGGACGACGCGCCGAGGGTTCGTGCGTTGCTCAGCGGTCGAGCGCGAGCCGTCGACGACGGCCCGGAGCGGGCTCGCTTGCTGGTGTCGGCGGGTCGGGTTGCGGAGGAGCGGCTACGAGATCGCAACGCGGCGATCAACGACTACCGGGCGGCGTTGGAGCACGAGCCACGTAGCGCCGACGCGTTGGTCCGGCTTGGGCCGCTGCTGATGAACGAGCGACGATGGTCTGAGGCCGTGGAAGTGTTCCACCAGACCCTCGCCGTCAGCCGCGAGTCTACCATCCTACGAGATACTTTTAAGTCTCTCGGCGTCATCTATCAGGAGCATCAGCAGGACCTCGTGAAGAGCGTCCAGTCTTTCCAGGCGGCTCTCCGAGCCGACCCTCGAGACACCGAGAGCTTGTACCGGCTCGCGGAGCTGTATCGAGGCGTCGAGGACTGGAGCTCCGCCATCAACGTGACCCTGCGTCTGGCCGAGGTGGAGCAGGACGCGGATGGCAAGACCAAGGCCCTCAGAGACCTCGCGGAGCTCTACCTCACCGGTCCTGGAGACTCCGCCCTCGCCATCGCGGCCCTCCGCAAGGCGGTGGAGATCGAGCCCGGATGTCGCCCCGCCTTGCTGCGCTTGTGTGAGCTTCACGAGCAGCGCGAAGAGTGGTCGGAACTCACGGAGGCCGCGGGCGTCTACGTCGCGAGCCTGCGGCCGGAGGAGCGCACGGAGGCTGCGCCGCTTCATCTGCGGATGGCCGACGTGTTCGAGAAGCGCTTGGGGGACGACCCACGAGCGATCAACGCGCTCCGGCACGCGCTCGACGCGAGCCCCGGCGATGCCGAGGCCCTCACGGCCTTGGCCCGCTTGTACGGAAAGCGGGTCGAAACCTATCCGGAGGCGATCGAGGCTCACCGACAGCTCCTGTCGGAGGACGCGTTCCGGGTCGAGAGCTACCACGAGCTTCACCGGATGTTCGAGCGAAGGGGTGAGCATGACCGGGCCTTCGTCGCCGCTGAGATCCTCGTCTTCCTCCGAGCCCAGACCCAGGAAGAATACGTCTACTTCCACGAGAACAAGATGTACGTCGCGGACGTTGCGGACGGCGTTCTCACGCCGGAGGAGCACTCGCGATGGGTTCAGCACGAGGACGAGCGAGGAGCGCTTCGCGCCACCTTCGAGGTGCTCGGTGCGGAGCTCGGCCGCGCCTATCCCGGAGATCTGCTGAAGCACAACCTGAAGCGGGAGAACAAGCTGGGACCTCGGTCGCAGAGCAACTTGCGGGTTCTGGCCGAAGAGCTTGGATCTGTGCTCGCCGTACCAATGTATGACTTGTGGCTAGGGGCGGATGAGGATGTGGGCGTACACCTGGAGAACGACAAGCCACCGGCGGTCGTTGTGGGCGGCCGTTTCGCAAAACGTCTCCCGCTAAAGCATCAGCGTTTCGTGCTCGCAGCCACTTTGGAACGCATGAAGGGCGGTCATCTCCTCTTCGACGCGCCGCTGCGCGAACTCGAGGGGCTCGTGGCGAGCGTAATCATGATGACGGCGCCAAACCCGGGCATGCCCGTAGACCCGGCGGCTCTCGATACTGCGCAGAGAAAGTTGCACAAGAACCTGTCCAGTCGAGGGCGACGTCAGCTCGAAGAGATCGGGCGGGTGCTGGTGGGTCGACGGGTCGATGTCGAAAGGCACCGGGCGGCGGGGCGGTTCACGAGCAACCGGGCCGGCCTCTTGGCTTCGAATGACATCGAGACGGCGATGCGCGTCGTCGCCAAGGGGCGAGCCAGCACCACCATTTTTGCCAGCCACGAAGAAGCGGCCAAGGTGTTGGGCGGTATCCCCGAGGTGACGGATCTCCTGTCCTGGGCGGTCAGCGACGCCTACTTCGAGGCTCGCGAAAAGCTCGGCTTCTCGGTGCAGCCCGCCTGATCAGAGAGGAACGGCGAAATCGAGCCCGACCACAGCCGCACCAGACGGGTAGAAGACCCGATCCGTCGTATCGTCGACGACCAGGGGACCGGTAGGGAGGCGCACGGCCGCACGCTCCGCACCCACCGTTCCGTCGGGAACGATGGCGCGGGCGGTTCCGTCGTCGGCCACCAGTCCGAAGCGGCCGCCCGAGAGAGCGACCGGGCCGGCGTTGGACAGGCCTGGCACGGACAGATTAAAAGTCGCCTCGCCGCTCGCGGAGATGCCGCGAAGTCTCCCGTCTGGAGACCAGACGAGAAAGACCCCGTCGCGGCCGACAACTCCACTGGCGCCTCCCGCGTCTGCGCTCGCAACACGATTGCCTTGCAGGTCGAAAATCTGAAACCCATCCGCGGCTATAACTCCCACCTGACCGGAGAGCTGAGCTGGAGCAGAGACCGGCGGCGTCAGCATGTCCTGACGGCTGAGGGAGCCGTCTTCCGCGAAGAAGAGGACCGCACCCGTGTCGGTGGTCACCACGGTCCCGTTGGGCACGACCAGAGCTCCCACTGCGGCGCGCCCACTCAAGGACACGTCCAGAGTCAGGGCGCCCCCACCGTCGAGGCCCAACAAACGTCCACCGGTGGTGGCCACGCGGAGCGAGGGGCCGGGCGCGAGAAGGGGAGGGGTGGTTCGACCGAGCGGCTCATTCGGAAACAGCCCACGCGACGTCCCGTCGAGCTCGTAGCCGGCCAGCCTGCCCACCGGGGTAACCAGAAAGATGCGCCGATCGAGCGCCACCGGGGGGTGCGGTGTGGGAAAGGCGTCGAAGGCTGCGTCTACCGGAGTGCCGGACGCGCGGTCGACCGTCCCCACGCGCCCCGGGGGTTCCGTCGTGGCCAAGATCAATCGATTCTCCGGGCCGAAACCCGGGCTGGCCAGCAATCCTCCGGGCCCGTCCGCGACGAAGGCTTCGAGAACGAAGAGGGAGGTTTGGTCCTCCCCGCACCCCAAAACGAGGGAACAAAGGGCGACACAATGCGCACGAAGGATGCTCACAGGGGTAAAGGTAGCAGAGTGTTCGGCTCCGACGCGCGGTTGCGCCGCCTACGCAAGGGGGGTATCCGCCAAACGGAGGAAGAGCGCGGACCAGGCCCTCTCAGCCCCGGTCTCCGCCCTCCCTACGACGGGCTAGGCCCGAGGACTCCGTCATGCGCTGGCAACTGATCCTGCAAACTGCGTTGGGAGTAGGTGCTTTGTTCGGCATCGCCTACACCGCGGTCGAGCAGAAGATCGCTCCCCTCGTCGAGGCGAGCTCCAAAGCTCGCGCCGACGCTCAGGCCCGGGCGGCAGCCCTGGAAGTCGAACTGGCCTTTGTACGGTCTCGGCGGGGCCTCGAACGTGCCGCCTTCGCCGTCTCCAAGTCCCCGGTGTTCTCGGACCTTGGTCGCGGAGTTCCCGTCGACCAACGAGCCGCCACGCTGAACTCGGCGCTTGAGGCGGCGGTAGACCAGGTAGGCGGGGAGGGGCGGGCGGCCCTGTTCGACAGTCGAGGCGCCGCCCTGGCGGGAGCGGCCGCCCTCGGCGAGACGGATGCCGTTCGGGACGCTCGCACCGGGGTGGCCTCATTGCGCGTCGAAGCCCTCGACGATGCTTCCTTCGAGGTGGTGGCCCTTCCCGTGGGCCCAGAGGGAGGGGGAGCGGTCCTCGTGCTGGCTCGGCCGCTCGGCCGCGCGCGCCTTGCCGCTTGGACCCGCCGACTCCCCCTCTCCACCGAAGTGGCTGTTTTTGATGGCGCTGAGCCGGTGGCGGACTTGTTGGCCCCGGGTACCCTCGATGCGATTCGGACCACGCCGCTTCCGCCGGTGGTGGAGGTGGACGGCAGTCCCCGTGCGGTAGCCACGCTTGAGCTCGCCGACGACGGTCGAGCCGGGCTGCGGGTGGTCACGCTCGCGCCGGTCGAGGACGTGACCCAAACCTCCATCATGGACATGATCCAGCTCCTCGTGCTCGGACTGGGGGCTCTGAGCTTCGGGCTGTGCACCGTGCTCCTATTTCTGGCTTCAGATCGCTCCGGAGCCTCTCCCGTGCCTGAGACGCCCTTTCGGAGTGAGGCTCCGATACCTCCGCCGGAGGCCCCCACGCCCTCGCCGCCGTTTCGGGCTCCGGTGCCGCCTCCGACGCCGTCGCCCGCCGCGAGCGGGTCGGTGGCTGCGGCTCGACCCGATGCTCTCGGAACCTATTCGGGGGTGCCTGCGGCGAGGTCCGAGACCTTTCCCTCGATGGGTGAGGATATCGACGCCTCCCCCCACTCGGAGCTCGACGCCCGTCCAAATATTGCCGCGCCCGCGGCCACGCCCGACTGGTCGCGAACGGCAAGCCCGAACCCGGTCTTCGGAGGAGGCGCGCTGCCCCCGCTGGCCGATCTCGGTCGACCCACCTTGGCTCCGATCTCGAGCACGTCGGAAGCTTCACCTTTCGCTTCTCGTCCTGAGGGAGCCCTGGGACTCGATCCCAACGAGACGCCCGCTCCGCAGCCGGAAACTCCGCCGTCGCCGATGCGGCCGCCGAGCCCCATCGAGAGTGAGCGCGTTGTCCCGGCTCCCCCCGGTCCACCCCCCGAGCTTCCAGCGCCGCCGGTTGAGCCGAGCTTCGACGCGATTGCCCGGGCTGCACACAGCGCTCCGCCCGTTCCTCAGACGCCCCAGGCTCATGACGAGGAGAATCTTCCTGTCCCGAAGGGCGGTCTTTCTCCCGGCATGATCGCCGGGCAGAGCCTTGCCGGGCACGGGCATGTCATGGCGCCGAGTAAGCGTCATGAGGAGGATCTGCCCCTCCCCAAGGAACAGGCTTCACACCTCTATGATCTCGGTCCGTCGTCGTCCGAGCTCAACGCGGTCGAGGCTCGTCGAACCGGACCGCGCGGGGCGCCAGGTCTGACGGGTGGGAGTCCCAGCGCGTCCGGATTCACGACGCCGACCTCGCCCTCTGGGTCCGGGGTCACTTCTCCCCGCCCTCCGCCTCCAAGCGCGCCGGCGCCTACCGGCGCGGGGGGGGCGGCGAGCGCAGATCCCAGACCTTTCGATATGGAGCACTACCGCCGGGTCTACGACGAGTTCGTGTCGGCGAAGGAGCGGCTTGGGGAGTCCGTTGAGGGGCTCTCTTTCGAGGGTTTTGGGGCCAAGCTAAAGGCGAGCGAGGAGGGATTGATCGAACGCCACTCCTGTCGAGCGGTGCGCTTCCAGGTCTTGGTCAAAGACCACGCCGTCTCCTTGAGACCCCAGCTGGTGCGCTGAACGTCTGTATGCTATACGCGTGATCAGTGGTCACGCTCGCTCATCTCTCGATCCGAAATCTGGCCCTCGTGGAGCGCGTTGATGTCCCTCTCGGACCGGGGCTCAACGTCCTCACGGGGGAAACCGGCGCTGGAAAGTCGGTCCTCTTAGGGGCCCTGTCCTTGATTCTAGGCGATCGCGTTACGCCGGAAGTGATCCGGCGCGGATGTGACGAGGCCTCCGTCCAAGGACGCTTCAAGGTCCCTGCGCGTTCCGAGCTCGCCATCCGATTGGCCTCCGAGGGCCTCTCTCCCAAAGAGGGTGAGGTGGTCGTCTCCCGCGTCATCCGTCGTGCGGGAAGAGGTAGGGTCCTCATCGGGGGCCGCGCTGTGAGCACCCGCAAGCTCAGCGAGCTGATGCGCGGGGTGGTGGATTTCACCAGCCAGCACGAGCACGTGGCGCTGTTGGAGCCCGGGCGCCAGCTCGAAGTCTTCGACGCCTTCGCCCGTGCGGGGACGTCAAAGTCCAAGGTCCGAGATCTCTTTCGGGGTCTCGGGGAGCTGGATCGGACGCTGGAAGCCATCGGCGGCGATCCAGAAGAACGGGCGCGTCGTCGTGACTACCTCGAGTTCGCGCTCGGCGAGATTCGAGGGTTGGCGCCCGAGCTCGGCGAGCTGGAAGCCCTGGCCTCGGAACGGGAGCGCCTGCGCGCCGTGGACGAGCTGTCGGCCGGACTCCATGCGACCGAGCTTGCGCTGTACTCGGGAGAAGGGGCGGCCGTGAACGGTCTCGGGCGGGCCGCTCGGGACCTTCAGCGTCTGTCAGCCATCGATGGGGCCCTTTTACCCTACGCCGAGGCGGCCGAGCGCCTCGGTTCAGAGGTCGAAGATCTCGCGCGATGCGTGGGTCGACAGCAACGCTCCTTGGAGGCCGACCCAACCCGTCTGGAGGAGATTGAAGTGCGCCTTGATGCACTTCACCGACTGGCTCGAAAGCACGGCGGCAAACTGTCGAGCGTCTTCGAAGAAGCTGCGAGAATGGAAGCGGAGCTTGACCGTCTCGGCGAAGGCGACGATCGGCGAGAAGCGGTCGAGGCCGAACGGGCAGCCGTTCAGACGCGGTTCGAAGAGGCTCTCGAGCAGCTCGGGGCGCGTCGCAGGTCCGGGGTCAAGCGCTTCGAAGTTGCGGTGGCTCGTGAGCTTCAGGCTTTGGGCCTCCCCGAGCTCCGTATTCGCGTGCAGCTCGAGGAGCTGAGCACGCCGGGTCCGAGTGGGGCGGAGAGAGTCGAGATTCTCGTGGCCCCGAATGTCGGAGAAGACCTTCGGCCGCTACGCAAGACGGCTTCAGGGGGCGAGCTGTCCCGGGTTCTGTTGGCGCTGAAGCGGGTGCTGGCCGAGCGCACCGAAGCTGGCGTCCACGTGTTCGATGAAATCGACACCGGGATTGGCGGCGGAGTCGCTCACGCGGTGGGGCAACGGCTTGCGGGTCTGGGTGCGCACCGTCAGGTCCTCGTGGTGACCCATCAAGCACCCGTCGCGGCTTTCGCGGATGTCCATCTTCTTGTCGAAAAGCGGACGTCGGGAGGGCGAACCCGTACGCACGTTTACGATCTCGATGCAGAAGGACAGCTGGCGGAGCTCGGACGCATGATGGGAGGCGTTGCATCGGCGAGCACGCGGCGTTTCGCCGAAGAGCTTCGCGAGCGGGCCCGAGGTTCGAGCGCGGCCACGATCACCCCCATCGATCGCCGGCGAAGGTCTGACTCTCGACAGGCGATGAGCGTGCCCGGGGTCGCCGGATGATTCATTGAAATGGCGCTCCGCCTCTGCCTACTATCCCAGCGTCCTCGTGGCCGAGAAGCGACTCAAGATTCTTTCGTTCGGACTGACCGACGTCGGAATGCGCAGAGATCACAACGAGGACAGCTATCTCGTCGACGACGAGTTCCAGCTCTACGTTGTGGCCGACGGGATGGGAGGTCATTTAGGCGGTGAAAGAGCCTCGAAGCTCGCCGTCGTCACCATTCAGGAGTCGGTGGCCGAGGCTCGGGGCAAGGTCGTCAACGGCAAGTCCTACAAGGGCCCCATCGAACAACATCCGGCTCTGATGATGCTCCCCCGCGCCGTCAAGAAGGCATGCGCCGCCATTTTTCATGAGGCACAAGACGAGCCGGAGCTGCAGGGGATGGGCACAACCGTCACCGGCGTGGCCTTCGTCGACTCCTTCGCTTTCTTTGGGCATGTCGGCGATAGCCGCGCCTACCTGATTCGCGACGGTCGTATCGAACAGCTGTCGGACGACCACTCGCTGGTCAACGAGCAGCTGAAGGCTGGCTTGATCACTCCAGAGCAGGCTCGGATGAGCCGTTTCCGTCACATCATCACGCGCTCGGTGGGGTTCGAGGAGGA
>JBCBRU010000244.1:0-11609 GCA_039819565.1 Myxococcota bacterium
TCCCCTTCCTCCTGACTCTCACCGCGTGTGCTCGAGGAGGGGGAGGCGCGGATGCGGGCCCCTCCTCGGACAGTCAGGAGGCAGGGGACAAACCAGCGGGGCACCCAGAGGACATAGCAGAGGCTCGGCGCCTCCCGTAGCCCCCGGCGAGCTATAGCAACTCTAGTTGCGGGCCTTGGTGGCGCGACGGGAGCGGCCACGGGGGCAAAGGCTCGAGCTCTGGAACCGACAACCGCAGCGCATCGTGAAACGCCCGCGCCAGCTGCGGCGCATAGTGCTCATCCGGGGTGTGGCAAAAGACGAGCGGGGCTCGGTCCTCTCGAAGCCATCGGCTGACCACTTTGGCCCAACTGGAGAGAACCTCGACGCATTCCGCGGCATCGTTGCGACCGATGATACGGACCACCGGAGCCTCCCCGAGTCCCACGAAGCGTACCGGGACCTGCGGTTTTCGGCCTTGCGCGGCGGCCGTCGAAGCATCGGGCGCGGAGGCCGAGAAGAGCGCCCGACTGTCGAGGCATACTCGCTCCGCCCCGTGGTCCGCGAGGAGGCGATGAAGGTCGCGCTCCTTTCGACCCTCGTCGAACCAATCGGGATGACGGAGCTCCACGGAGAGCAAGCGATCCTGCGGCCACAGAGCCAAGAAGCGGTGAAGCTTGCGCAAGCCACCGAAGTCGAACCAGGGAGGCAGCTGCAGCATGGACGGTCCGAGCCGAACCCCTAAGGGCGCGAGGACCTCCAAAAAGCTGGTCACGACCTTCGAACGCGGCTCCAGGTCCCCATGGCTCACCTCTTTAGGAAGCTTGAAGGCGAACCGGAAGTGCTCGGGGGTGTCTTCGGCCCAGCGGAGGGCGGCGTCCGCCTTGGGAAGGCCGTAGAAAGTTCCGTTGCCCTCCACGGCCGAAAAGAGCCGAGCGTATTCCGTGAGCTGGTCCCGCGGCGACGTCCGCGCGGGCAGAATCTCTCCCACCCAGCTCCGAGCCCCGAACACGGGGCAGCCCAGTCGATAGGTCACTCTCCGGTCATACCGTAAACGGCCGGGATCGTGGCTCGTTGGCCGCCGGCGGGGCGCCTCCGAAGGCGAACTGAGGCGGAGGCAAGCCGGCGAGCGCTCCCTCGTCGACGGCGGCGAGCGCGGAGATCGCGTCTTCGGCTCGACTCCATCGTAGTCGAGGGTCCGGCTGAAGAAACCGCCGAACCACCCCACAGAGATCGAGCGGAAGGTCGGGCCGGATACCGTACGGACTGGGAGGGGGTCGCCCCTTCACGAACACGGCCTCGCGCGCATCACCGACAAACGGAACGGAGCCCGTGAGTCCGCGAAACAGCAGAGCCCCGACGGACCAGAGGTCCGAGCGACCGTCGAGTCGATGGCCCTCCGTCTGCTCAGGACTCATATAGTCCCGAGTTCCAAGGATCGGCCCCTCGAGGACGGCGCTCGCCTCCAGGGGCGCGGCGATGCCGAAGTCGATAAGCTTCACGATCGTCGAGCCCAGCGCGTCCCGAGCGAGGAAGACATTGCCGGGCTTGACGTCCCGGTGCACCCACTCACGGCCGTGCACAGCGCCCAGGGCGTCCAGCACTCTCACGGCGATGCGAACCAAACTCCTGGGCGTCACCCGAGACTTTCGGAGGGCCCGCTCCAGGCTTTGTCCGTACAGGCGCTCAAAGACCAAGAAGAGGTCACCCACCTCCGTGAAGCCCCCGTCCAAAATCTGAACGACGTTGGGGTGATCGAGGGAGCCGCAGGCTTCCGCCTCGGCGAGCACCCGCGCTTCCGCGCCAGGTATGCGGTCGAGGATCTCCGCGCGAATGAGCTTCACGGCCACCGGTCGTCCCGTCAGGAGATGGTCGGCGGCGTAGACTTCGCTCATTCCGCCGCTGCCGATGCGCTCCGCGAGGCGATAGCGACCGGCCAGTACCTGCTCGGTCCCCACATCGAGAGCATCGTCCCCCCCCGAGGGAACTTGAGCTTCGTCACGCTCGGAGCGAGGTTCGGCTCATGACCGTGCATATCCAGAAAGGCTACGCGGAGTTGGTCGAAGCGGCAGAGGCCGAAGTGGAGACGCTCTCGCCGGCCGAGGCCGCCGCCCTTCAGACCTCCGGGGAGGCGTACATCATCGACGTTCGCGACGTCCGGGAGCGAGCCAGGGGCGGGTTCATCCCGCAGGCGCTCCATATGCCCCGGGGGATGCTGGAGTTCTGGGTGGATCCGGCGAGTCCTTACCACAAGCCGGTTTTCCAGGAGGACAGGCGCTTCATCCTCCACTGCGCGAGCGGATGGCGCTCCGCGCTGGCCGCAAAGGCGCTCAAGGACATGGGGCTGCAGGGGGTTGCGCACCTCGGGGGGGGCTTCAAGGCCTGGCAGGCCGAAGGACTCCCGGTCTCGAAGGATTGAGCCCTCGGGGTGCCCGAACCGCCGGAAGCGCGGTAGGGAAGCTGAAGGTTCTTTCGTGCTCCACAGACTTCTGCTCCCTGCCTCACTGACGTCCCTGACCTGCCTCGCGGCCTGCGGAGGCGATGACGCTCCACCGCTGCCCGACGGGCCGACGATCACGGCCTTCTCGGCCAACCCCTCCGTGGTCATGGTGGGCGGCACCGTCGACCTCTCCTGGACCACGAACAATGCCCAGTCCGTCCGTATCTTTACGGAGGCGGACGGGACGCTCGAGACGTCGAACGCTAGCTCCGGCACGTTTAAGTCGCCCCCTATCGTCGCCGCCACGGTCTTTACGCTCGAAGCCTCGAACGGAGAGCAGAGGGTGGAGCGGTCCGTGACGGTGGAGGTCGAGGGCCCTACGGTCGCGCCCACGGTCGATACGTTCGAGTTTTCCCCTGACCCGGTCGACTTCGGAGCGGAGTTCACCGTGACCTGGTCCGTCACCGGAGCCTCGACCGTCCGCGTCGAGCTCGACGGGACCGAGATCGTCAACGGGCCCGAGGCGTCTGGAACCCTCACCCGCATGGCGACCCGCGTGAACGGGCAACTGCTCCGGCTCGAAGCCACCAACGCCGCGGGCATGACGATTCGCAGTCTGCCCGTCAACGTGCGGCCGCCGGTCGGCACCGAGGTCGAGCCGAACGACAATCCCAATAGCGCCACCCTCCTCGACCCCATGGGGGTGGCGACGGCGCGCCTGGACACCGTCAGCGACGTCGATTTCTTTGAAATCATGGTCTCCGAGGGAGGCTGGGTGCGGGCCGAAACCTCCGACGGCATGGGCGGTTGCCAGGTCGACACCACCGTGGAGCTTACGGACGGGACCGGGACGGTCCTCGCCGGCGGGCGCTCCGGCAACTTCGTCCTCGATTTCAGCGGCCAAGTCATCGGAGCCTGCCAGGTCATCGACCCCCGCATCTCAGCGGGAGCGCGCGAGCTGCCGGCGGGCGTCTACTACGTCCGCGTGAGCGGCGGTACGATCCAGAACTCGCCCCGCGTCGGGGACTACACCCTCCAGGTCACGACCGGCGAAAGCGGCTGCGGCAACGGCATTATCGAGACCGGCGAGCAGTGTGACGACGGAAATACCGCCGACGGCGACGCTTGCTCGGCAACCTGCACCGTCCCCGCTCTCTCGAGCCTCGATTCGAACGCGCCCAGCGCAACCGTTCTTTCGGGCAACCTGGACACGAACGGCTCCGCTCTCATACAGCTCGACGCCCTCGTCGCCTCTACCTTGGTAGCCGAGGTGGGCAACCCCCTGCCCGGGGCTTGTGCCAACCAAATGCGGTTGGTCCTCCTCGACGCCGATCTTCGAGAGCTTGGGGACATCGGCGTCATTCCCACAAATGGCGGCAACTACCCCTGCGGACGCATCGATCCGGACCGAACCGAGATGCTCTCGGGTTTGCCGGCCGGAACCTACTTCCTTCGGACCGAGGCCGTTAACGGGGACGCGGTGCCGCAATACGGATTGCGCGTTCGTTTACACTCGGGCAGCGGCTGCGGCAACGGCTACCGAGAGAACAATGAGCTTTGTGACGACGGCAACCTCGGCGACAACGACTATTGCCGAACGAACTGCACGCTCAACCCTCTCCCCTTGGCATCGGCCCAGGCTACGCTGGACCTCGATACCCAGTTCGGCCCCTTCCAGCGGGTGCGGGTGACGCTCCCAACGCGCACCAACCTGACCGCCGCCGTGACCTCGGCGGGCACCAGCACCATCGGAAACTGCGGGGTGCCGACCTTCATGGGACTCATCGAGCCGACCGCGAACGTCTCCGTGATTGGCCTCTCGCCGGAGGGCGTCCCCAACTGCGGGGGTATCGACCAGCCGGGTGCGGACTATGCGGCGGACCTCGAGGCCGGCGACTACGACATGGTGGCGCTCACCTCCTCGCCCTCGGCGGGTGGAACCGTCACGGTCACCGCGGGTTCAGTGCCTTTTGGCTGCGGCAACGGCATCTTCGAGGCCAGCACGGGCGAGCAGTGCGACGACGGCAACACGGTCGACAGCGATGGCTGCAGGAACGACTGCACCGAAAACAGCGTGCGCGTGTCCGAGATCGAGCCCAACGATGCGCTGACCTCCGCCAACACCCTATCGATCACCCAGGGTGGAGCCCTGACCGTGGTGTCCGCACGCTTCGGCAACAGCAACGACGTCGATCTCTTTCAGGTCGAGCTGAGCGCGGCCGGCCGCCTCGAGCTCAACACCTACACGACGGAAGGGGACCGAAGGTCCTGCCAGACCGTGGACACGGTGCTGTTCTTGTTGGACGAGCAAGGCGATGAGATCGCCAACAACGACGACGCGGGCAGCCTCTGTTCGCGGCTCGTCCAAGGGAGTCTCAGCCCTGGCCGATACTTCGTCGCGGTTCAGCCGTTCCCGAACACCGCGGCCGGGCCCTACTTCCTCGATATCCTCGCCAACTGAGGTTTCGGTTCAGCCGAAAGGGGCCACTCCGAACAGCCAGGCGTGAAGCGCAAAAGCGAAGACCGCCCACGCTGCGCTCCCGACCCCCACGGCCACCAGATCCATCCCCACCCCCGCCGGAGTGGACGGGGAGCGCCCCTCCTTCCGGTCGCGCTGGCGGGAAGCCACGTAGAGCACCACCGACCACGCGAGAAAGCCGCCGAAGAGGAAGAGGTCGGCGAGCGTCCCGTTCGCAAGCAAGTGGCCAGCTGCCCACAGCCCCGTGCCGAGAACCATCGGGTGCCCTACTCTGGCCTTGAGGTAGGTCGGCGGGAGGTAGGCTGCGGACAGGCAGATAAAAGCGAAGAGGGTGAGGAGCGTCCCGGTGTGCCGTGCGCCGACCGGAAGCACCCATAATACCTTCGGATTCAGCCGAGCCTCCCCGTAGCCCCATACGATGAGGATGAGCCCCACCACCGACAGCAGCGAGTAGAGCCCCTTCCAAGGCCCTTCTCCGAGACGAACGAGAGCTGAGGTGCGCAGCGGCTCGCCCCAGGCGCGAACCGAGTGCAAACCGAGGAACAGAACGAGGCCAAGGACGAGCAGCAACATGACCAGATTCGAGACATGACCTGGGCGGGTCGGCAAGGCGGGACGCCCCCGGACGAAATCACCTAGGGAATCGTCCGGGTCCGAGCGGCGGTTGTCCGACCTGAGGGGGGCGTGCTCGAATGCCCGCGCTCCCGTCCCGGGTCGAACTTGCCGCCATGAACGACGACGCTCCCCCGCCCCACGCCTTTGACGAGCGCCCCCACCGTTGGTCCGCCGGCCTTCTCGCCACGGCCTCCGGCGGACTCGTCTTCCTCATTCTCGGCGGTCTCTTGGGACTGCTTGTCATCACCCAGGACTTGCCGGAGCTGAGGTCCCTAGACGACTACCATCCCCCCCAGGCCACGGTGGTCTATGGCGCCGGAGGCGAGGTCGTGGGCCGCTTCGCCAAAGAGCGACGCACCGTGGTCTCTTTCGATCAGATCCCGAAGATCATGGTCGAGGCGGTCGTCGCCTCGGAGGACGCGGCCTTCTTTGAGCACGAGGGGGTCGATCTCTTCGGCATCGCTCGCTGCGTCGTCAAGAACGTCCTCTCCGGTCGGAAGCGCTGCGGCGGCTCGACGATCACGCAACAAACCGTCAAGACCTTCTTCCTCACTCCGGAGAAGACGTATGTGCGCAAGCTGCGAGAGCTGGTCCTCGCGAAGCGCGTGGAGGAGGCCCTCTCGAAGGAGGACATCCTTTTTCTCTACCTGAACCAGATCTATTTCGGACATGGCGCCTACGGCGTGCAGGAAGCCAGCCGAATCTATTTCGGGAAAGACATCGGGGAGATTGACGTCGCCCAAGCAGCGTTGCTCGCCGGGCTCCCCCAGTCGCCGAGCCGCCTCGATCCTTATCGGCATCCCGAGCGCGCGCGAAAGCGCCGCGCCTACGTTCTCGGTCGTCTCCTGGAGCTGGGTAAGATCGACCTCAACGTTCACGAGACGGCTCTCGAGGCGCCTTTCGACCTGGCCTGGGACACGGTCGACGTTGACCTGGACAACGGAAGCCACTTCATGGCCCACGTGAAGCGCCTACTCCTCGAAGACCCGGCGGTCGGGGAAGAGCAGCTCCTGACCGGGGGCCTGTCCGTGCATACCGGTCTCGACCCCAGCATTCAGGCTTCTGCGGACACCGCTCTCGAAGCGGGGGTGGAGGCGATCGACAAGCGCCAAGGATGGCGGGGACCGCTTCGGCACCTCGAGCCCCCCGAAGCGCGGGCGTTGAAAGAAGTCCTGCGGAATCGCCTCGAGGATGTCCGTTCCGGTAAGACGCCGGACCCGAAGGAGCCACCCATCATCTGGGACCTCTCGGCGGTGGTCCGGGCTCCCGAAAACCTTCCTGCTTCCGACTTGGCGCAGCTCGCCCGCACCCCTCGTTTCGAAATCGATCGCGCCTACGCAGGCATCGTGTCCTCGGTCCAGGACCCGGCTCGACGGGCCGTAGTCTCCCTCGGCTCGATAGAGGTGGTCTTGCCCCTTCGCTCCGGCCTCGGTTGGGCTCGGCCGTTTAGCGTCGACCGATGGACCGCAGCCCCGCGCCGCCCCAGCGATGTCCTCCGGCCCGGAGATATCGTGCTTGTGCGCGCGCTGGATCCCGTGGACGGGGGCCGGCGGCGCTACACCGGACTCCTCGAGCAATCGCCGCTCGCCCAGGCGGCGGTCGTCGTCATCGATCCCTCCACCCGCGAGGTTCGAGCTCTCTCGGGCGGCTACGGGACCGGGGCAGGAACGTTTAATCGAGCCGTTCAGGCTCGGAGGCAGGCAGGATCGACGTTCAAGCCGATCGTCTACGCGACCGCTTTCGAGACCAAGAAGTTCACGCCCGTGTCTACCTGCCTGGACGCCCCCCGCGTCTATCGTGACAAGTGGACCGGCAAGACCTGGAAGCCCCAGAACTACAGCGGGACCTTCGACGGCGAGATCTCGCTTCGCCGCGCGCTCACGCTCTCCAAGAACCTCTGCTCCGTCGAGCTGATCGACAAGGTCGGGGTGGAGTCCGTCCGAAAGATGGCCCAGCGGCTCGGCGTGCAGAGCCCACTCCCACGAAACCTCACCTTGGCCTTAGGGTCGGGAGACGTCTCCCCCCTCGAGATGGTCAACACCTACGCCACCCTGGCTGACGGAGGGCGGCGCGCAGAACCTATCTTCATTCGCAAGGTGGTCGATCCCGACGGAGAGATTCTGCGGGAGGACCGCTCCGAGCCAGAGACAGTCCTCGATCCCAAGATCGCCTATCAGATCTCTTCGATGATGCAGTCCGTGGTCGAAGAAGGAACCGCGAAGGCGGTGCGAGAGCTGGCTCGGCCCGTAGCGGGCAAAACCGGCACCACCAACGAAGCCAGAAACGCCTGGTTCATCGGCTTCACGCCGGACCTGGTGGCCGGCGTTTGGGTGGGATTCGATGACAATCGCCCCCTCGGTCCCGGAGAGACGGGCGGTCGAGCCGCGATTCCGATTTGGCTCAACACGATGAAGGCAGCCCTGCAGGATCGTCCTGCTCTGGAGTTCGTCGCCCCCTCCGATCTCGTGTTTGCCCTCGTGGATCCGGACACCGGAAAACTCGCCCCGCCTGAGCACCTCGGAGCACGGACCGAGCCCTTCCTTCCCGGTACGGAGCCGACGGAGCTTCTAGAAACGGCTGACGACCCGGAGCGTCTCCTTTGGGAAGACTACGAGTGACGACGGGCCCCCGCCGGGCCGTCGTCGTCATCCTCGTCCTGCTCGGACTCGGCGTCTCGACCGTCTTCATGGGTCGACGACCGCAAGGTCCGATACACCTCGCAAAGGTGCGGGTGCGAGCCCCTCGGCCTGGCGTCGAACTCGTCGAAGGTGAGGTGCGCAGCGGTACTCGGGGGCGCGGTCGCCTCACCGCAGTTTTCGTAGACCTCGCCGTGGCCCGGGTCGAGCTGGTGTTGAACCCCGACCGGGCGCCTCTGGGCCACTTGCGCTCGAATCCAGACGCGTGGCTGGTAGCCAACGCCGGCTACTTCACCGAGCAGCATCGACCGACGGGGCTCTTGGTGAACCGAGGTCAGGTGCTTCACCGCTTCGTTCCCGAGGCGGGAAGCGCGGGCAGCGGCGTCCTCACGGTTCAGGGCACCGAGGTCCGTCTCTTCGAACGGGATGCGGTCGATCCGAAGATCATCGAGCGAGCCGACGTGGCCGTTCAGGCCGGACCGCGGATCATCGAGCCCGACGGCTCCCCCGGCATCCGCGGAGACGACGGCATGCGAGCGAACCGCACCGTGCTCGGTCGAGACGGTCGGGGTCGGTTGGCCCTCGTCGTCGTCTACGCCCCGGAGGCGGGGCTCGGCGTGGGCCCGACGCTCTTCGAACTCCAGCAGCTTCTCGGACCCGCCGGACTCGGGTCCGTTCGCGCGGAGCTGAGTTTAGACGCTGCCCTCAATCTCGACGGCGGCCCTTCCACTGGCCTTCACTTCGCTGGCCTCATCGATCTCCCCCCCGCCAACCGAGTGGTCTCGGTTCTTCGGCTGAGCGACCGATGATCCCCGTCCTCGCCCTCCTCAGCATGGCGCCTTCGGGGGACCAGGGCCCACGGGTCGTCGGCGAGGCGCCGGTGGCCATCGCTCGCGCCCTGGTGGAGGCCCTGCACGAGGGCGAGGCCCCCAGTTTTCCCCCCGGAGCGGGGGTGGCCCTCCGCCCCGAGCCAAACACGGCCGCCCCCGCTTTGATCGGCGCCGTCCTCGACGCTCTCCCCACTCCCCTCGAGACCTTGGGGGCTCGCGTTGTCTCCAGAGCGACGAACGTCTCGGACGCGCGCGCGGCCGGGGCCGAATGGCTCCTCAGCGTCGGCTTTCGTCCCGCTGTGGAGGGCACCGTGATCGCCCGTCTCGAGGAGATCGATCGTGGTCCCTTCGAACCGTTGCAGCCTCGCCTCGTGGCCCTCGCCGAGCTCCTGATCCATCCCGCCTCCGCGACGCCCCGCACGATTCCCCTGACCGAAGCGGTGCCTGACGGACCGACCTTGGGGCGCCCTCTGACCCTTCTCCGCTGGCCTCGACCCGTGTGGGCGGTGGCTTCGTGTCCCGGTGCCGACGACCGGGATCATCTCCTCATCGCCGAGGCCAACGCGGTGCATCTCGTCGACCTCGAGAAGAAGGGGGGCGTGCGGACGCTCCCCCTCGAGCACGAACCGAGGGCCGACGAGCCGGTGCGGGCGCCTTTCGCCAGCCTTCGATGTGGGCCGCCGGGAGACGTCGGCTTTGGGCACGGCCGGCTGGAGAACGGCCTCGTCCTGGGCGTTGAGGAGGGCAAGCTGACCGTCACTCGGCGCCTCCCGGGGTGGCCGATCGGATACTCTCGGGGGTGGTGGACGGCGCGCGTGGACCGAGGACGCCGGCGTTTCGCTCCCCTCCTTCACCGCCCGGACGACGTGGTGCTGACTCTGGAGGCTCCGCTGGTGGAGCTCGCGATCTCGAGTGAGGGGCGGCTGTTCGGAGTGGACGAGGAGCTTCAGCTGCGGCGTTTGACGGCCACTGGAGCCTTTGGGCTTCCGGTCAGCCGAGCCGGAGTGGGGCTTGGCCTGCGTTCCGTGGGAGAGACGCTATGGGTGGTCGCGACGGGGCCAGACGCTCGAGACGAACTCCTCCTCCTCGTTCGGGGAGACCGGCGCAGTCAACGTGCGTTGACCGAACCGGCGCTCTCGGCCGCCGTCGGGCGTCCGCGAGGGCGATGGGTGGTGATGGCCGCCGTGAAGGAAGAGCTCGGCGCCCGCATCCTCGCGTGGCCGCTCCCGGAGGCCCCTTGAAACGTCGGGTCGCGTGGGCCCTCGTGATGAGCACCGGCTTGTTGGCCGGGGCGGCGAGATCGGCCCCTCCGCCCCGCTACGGGGGCGTCCTCGGGCTGTACGCCAGCGACCGGACCTTTCCGTTTGCCCAGGAGCAACTCGAAGCTCTAACCCGCGAGCCGCTCTTCCGGAGAGGCCCAGACGGGGCTCCTGTGCCTGTCCTTGCCCGCAGCCTCGAGTCGGTGGGCGGAGAGCTTCGACTCGTGCTCCGCGACGACGTCCTCCTTCACGACGGCCGCCGGCTCGACGCTCCGGGCGTGGTGGGGTGGCTCGAAGACTTGGCCCAACCCGGAGCTCGTCGAGGCCACCTGGTGCTGCCCCTCGAGGGCGCTCGCCTCCGCCTTTCGGGCCAGTCTGCCGCTCTGGGAGCGAGAGTCATCGACGCACACACCGTGGGTCTTCGACTGGCCCATCCGTTTCCCGACCTCGCGCGGCTGTGGGCAGGGCCCCGCTCCGGTTTGGAGTTCTCCCGAGGACAAAAACGGGCCGGCACCGGCCCATTCTTTCTCGGCCGACATCCCCTCGAGGTTCGAGCCTTCTCCCACCATCGTGAGGGCCGTCCCTACGTCGATGGGGTCGAGCTTCAGCGGGTGGCGTCCGACTTTGGCCTCGAGACGAGAGCAGGAGGCAAGGATGCCTGGGTATTGGGAGCGGGCGTCACCGAGTGCCCGAGCTGGGCCCTCTTCCCGGTCTTGCTCGTCCGGGGCACGGCCCCCGCGAGGGTGCGCGTCGACCAGCTCATCGACCGGCCGCGGCTGGCTCGTCGGTTTCTGCCCCCGGGCTCGAAGCCCGCCCGTCGCTTCTTTGGTGCACCTCGACCTACCGCAGGCGCGGATCGGCGCGCGCTCGACGCCGTCCTCCTCCCTGGTCGGTCGCCCGGGGCGAACACGCTCGCCAAGAGAATCCAGCTCGACCTGACTCGAGGGGGGGTCACGACCGCGATCGCCCGGGAGCCACAGCCGGGTTCGACGCTCGTCCTCGAGCTCATCACGCTCGCCCTCGAGGTTCCGGCACAACCCTTGGACCGCCTGACCATGCTGATGGGGCTCGCGGCACGCCTGGGGCGCGCCGAGGCGATTCCCGCGGGACGGCTCCAGTCCCTGGCCGCTTCGCCGGCCTGGCGACACGGGGCGCTCGTCGACCGGCTCGAGGCCGAGCTCCGAGAGACGCTGAACCTCGTCCTCTTGGCCCGGATACCCATCATGGGAGAGACCCCCGTGGAGTCCGAGACCCACTCTCCCTGCCGGCTGGCCGCAGCCGATGTTCCCGGGCCAAGAGGACGAGGTTCAGCGTCTCTCGGAGCTCGGCCTCGAGCCGGTCGACGAGCGCCCCGTGTCGCCAGGCCGGCGA
>JBCBRU010000245.1:0-11589 GCA_039819565.1 Myxococcota bacterium
GCCTTGAGCTGACCGGGCTCGAGGCGCTCGGTCCTGGCATTCGCTTCGAGTCTCCGAGCGGCCACACCATCGTGCTCTTCTACACGATGGAGCAGGTGGGCAACGGCCTGCCCAAGATGAACCCTCCCCCCATACCTCTGGATCTGGTGGGCATCTCACCCAAACACCTCGATCACTGCCTCCTCACCTGCCAAGACATTGGCGAGGCGGCGCGATTTCACCACGAGGTGTTAGGATTTCGGCTCACCGAGCAGATTCTCTCCGCTGAGGGCCACCAGCTCGCGGCGTTCCTCGAGCGCACCCATCGAACCCACGATGTGGCCTTCGTAAAGGGGGGCAATGGTGGACTTCACCATATCAGCTTCTGGCTCGACAGCCCCGCCGAGGTCTACCGGGCTGCGGATATCCTTCGAGTGAACGGGGTAGAGATCGAGGTGGGTCCCACCCGCCATGGCGTGAGTCGCGGTCAAACCATCTACTTCTTCGATCCGGTGGGAAACCGAAACGAAGTGTTCACGGGAGGCTACGTCGTGGACCCGGTCCAGTGGGAGCCCATCACCTGGACGGAGGACCAGCTTGGAAACGCCATCTTCTATTATGAGGGTCGGCTCGTTCCTTCCTTTCAATCGGTGCACACGTGAGCAGCGGTCGGCTTCCCACCACCCGACACGACGCTCCCGCCTATCTGCTCAGGTATATGGAGCGGCGTCGCCAAAATGAGGCACCGAATCCGGTAGCGGAGACACCAAGAGCCCCCGCAGAGGCGCAGCCCGCCTACGCGGACAAGGGCCGCCCTCCGTACATGGACAAGGTACTGGAGCGATCGCGGGAGCGCGCGAACGAAGCCCGGAAGGCCGAAGACGCTCCACCGGGGGGGGTCACCCCCGCCTACGCCGCCAATACCACCTCTCCGCGGGAGATCGTCCCCCCTCCCTCCTTCTTTAAGTCTCGGTACGGCGGCTCAGCGGAGGTGCGACTGATTCGTCATGGCCAGACCCAGGGCTACGCGACGGATGCGGGTCTGAGCGCTCTCGGCCGGTGGCAAGCCCACCGCAAGGGCCAAGACCTTGCCCGCGGCGTCAAGCCAGGCATGACGATCCGCCTTCCGCACGCGGACACCTCTCGCGCCGCAGAGACCGCGCTCGCCGTGCGCGAAGGCCTGCTTGCGGGTATGGCGAAGTATGGCCTGGAGGCCGCGGTAGAAGAGCCCCACGTCAACGCTCGCTTCAACAACTTCCAGGTGTGGTGCGACGGCAGGGAGATGGACGTCACCAGCGCCTTCATGACCTACGCCACCACGGTCGAGACTTACGAGTCGCACAAGGGCGGCGACTGGCCCGGTTGGCTGACTGAGATGGAGCGCTTTTGGAACATCCAGGCCGCCGGGGGGGACCCCATCACGCATTGGCTCCGCATGCCCATGCAGTACTTCGAGCCCGCGGCGCTGTGCGTGCGGAGATTCTGGCACGGGATCGTCGAGGAGGTTTCGAAAGGCCCGGATAACCTTCGCGTGTTCGTCTGCACCCATTCGGGCCCGATCCGTGCCGTGGCCACCGCCGCCACGGGACACGATCCTGGCGAACCGTACAATCTCGAGGACGTGCGCATGCGTGTCTTCGACGACCGTGAGCACGCGGTCGTGACCTATCGTGAGCGAGCCCTGGAAATCGAAATCCCCACGTCCCGAGCTGTGAGCTGGGCTACTCCCGCGTAGTCCCGGCTCTGGAGTTAGATGCGATGCTGAGCAAAGAAGCCAACGACGAGCTGACCCAGGTGGGGCCCGGCAAGCCCATGGGCGAACTCCTCCGCTGCTACTGGTACCCTGTCTGCCTCACTCGGGAGCTCGATGAGTTCCCGATCAAGAAGGTGAAGCTCCTCGGCGAGTACTTCGCCGTCTACAAAACGCCAGCAGGCAAGTACGGCATCTCGGCCGAGCGCTGTCCCCACCGCGGAGCGTCGATGGTGTACGGCATGGTTGAGGAGGAGGGCATCCGCTGCGGCTACCACGGCTGGCTCTTCGATCGGGATGGGAACTGTCTCGAACAGCCCGCGGAGCCAGAGGACTCGAAGTTTCGGGATAAAGTCTGCCTCAAGAGCGGAGTGGCTGAAGAGATGGGAGGTTTGGTTTGGGCTTACGTCGGCAAGAAGCCCGCGCCAGAGCTCCCTCGGTACAGCGGCTACGTCATGAACGGCATTCGGGACGTCGGGCACTGCACCATCCCCTGCAATTGGCTCCAGATCATGGAGAACTCCGTGGACCCGTACCATGTGGAGTGGCTCCACAATCGATACTTCGTCTGGCTCGCGGCCAAGCAGGGAGGTTTCGATGTGCCCTCGGCCTTCAAGCGGGTCGAGCACGTAAAGGTGGCGTTCGATCCCTTCGAGCACGGCATCATCAAGCGAAGGGTCCTCAAGGGACAGACCGAGGAGGACGACGACTGGAAGATCGGTCACCCCTTGGTGTTTCCGTACTGCATGTGGGTGGGGGGCAACGGCATCTACCAGATGCAGATTCGGGTCCCCCGTGACGATGACGAAACCTGGGTGGCTTTCTACAGCTGCCACGCTCCCGACGGCATCGCACACGATAGCTCCGGACGGATCGTCGACTACGAGATCCCCTGGGTAGACGAGCGCGGAACCTACATCACCGACTACATCGAAGGGCAGGACATCATGGCCTGGGTCACCCAAGGTCGGGTGGCCGACCGAACGAACGAGCACCTCGGCAAGAGCGACGGCGGGGTCATCGCCATGCGCAAGATGTTCCGCGACGGGATGACCGCGGTCCGAGAGGGCCGAGACCCCGTGGCGGTGATGCGGCACAAGCACGACCTCATCGATCTCCCCCTCGAGAAGTCGAAGTTTGGTGCGGGCGCGGAGTTCTGCCTGCAGTGGCTCGAGCGCGGCTCCATGCGCTACAGCCCGTGGAACGCGGAGCTACGGCAGCTTCATATCGACGCCGCCGCCGCTCGCGGCGAGAAGCTCGCGGTCTGAGCCATGGCTAAGGACGTCTGGGTCTTCTTCAACTATCGCAGTCCCTACTGCTACCTCGCGACCCATCGCATGTGGGGCATCGAGGACGCTCACGGGGGCCACCTCGTGTTCAAGCCGCTCGGCGGCTGGAGCGGTCGTTCGCCCCCGGAGCGTGCGAAGGTCAAGATGCCCATCGCCCGACAAGACGTCCGCCGCTGGGCCAAGCGCATGAAGGTGCCTTGCGTCCCCCCTCCTCCGACCACGGATCCCACTAAGGCGGCCCTGGCGGCCCTGATTGCCGTGGAGCGCGGGCTCATCCGACCCTACACGAATGCGGTCATGCGCAAGGAGTGGACGGAGGGCCAGGATATTGGAGACCCCGACGTACTCCTGCCCGTCGCGACGGGGGTGGGGCTGGACCGTGCCGAAGTCATCGCCGCCTTCGACGATCCCGCGCGCCACGCGCAGCTCGAAGAGAATGCTCAGCTGGCCGCCGAGCGAGGGATCTTTGGGGTCCCGACGTTCCTCATCGGGGATGAGATCTTTTGGGGGCAGGACCGCATCGACTTCGTCGAGGAGTTCCTCGACGAGGCTGACGTAGAGCACTGACCGAAATCGACAGATCCTCGCAGCCCACGTTCGGTGCTTTAGATTTAGACGAGACCGGTCGCGAGGGTCAGCGCTCAGCGCGCCTCAGCCGAACTGGTTCATGGTGTTGTCTTTGCCGCCGGCTTTCAGGGCGGCGTCGCGCGCGAAGTATTCCTTATGGTCGTCCCCGATGTCGGAGCCGGCCATGTTTTGGTGCTTCACGCAGGCGACCCCCTGGCGGATCTCCTCTCGCTGAATCTGCTTCACGTAGCCCAGCATCGCGTCATCGCCAAAGTACTGCTTGGCCAGGTTATCGGTGGACAGCGCCGTCGTGTGATAGGTCGGCAGGGTGATGAGGTGGTGGAAGATCCCCGCCCGCGCCGAGCCATCTCGCTGGAAGGTTCGAATCTTCTGGTCCGCGGACTTGGCCAGCTCCGTGTTGTCGTAGTCGACGCTCATCAAGTTGGCGCGGTCGTAGGCGGACAGGTCCTTACCCTCCGCCTTCCACGCGTCGTAGACCTGCTGCCGGAAGTTCAGGGTCCAGTTGAAGGACGGGGAGTTGTTGTAGACCAGCTTCGCGTTGGGGACGACCTCACGGATGCGGTCCATCATGCTCGCAATCTGCTCGACATGCGGTTTCTCGGTCTCGATCCACAGGAGGTCGGCGCCGTTTTGCAGCGACGTGATGCAGTCCAGCACGCAGCGGTCGGCGCCCGTCCCCTCCTGGAAGCGGAAGAGGTTCGAGGCCAAGCGCTTGGGGCGCATGAGCTTCCCGTCACGCTTGATGACGACATCGCTGGGGGCGAGCTGATCGACGGTGACCTCCTCGCAGTCGAGGAAGGCGTTGTACTGATCCCCGATGTCGCCGGGCGCCTTCGAATACGCGATCTGCTTGGTGAGGCCGGCGCCGAGACTGTCGGTGCGGGTCACGATGACGCCGTCCTCAACCCCGAGCTCGAGGAAGGCATAGCGGCAGGCGCGCACCTTCGCGATGAAATCCTCGTGGGGAACCGTGACCTTTCCGTCCTGATGCCCACACTGCTTCTCATCGGAGACCTGGTTTTCGATCTGCAGAGCGCAGGCGCCCGCTTCGATCATCTTCTTGGCGAGAAGATAGGTGGCCTCAGCGTTGCCAAAGCCGGCGTCAATATCTGCGATGATGGGCACGACGTGGGTCTGGTGGCCGTCGATAGCTTCGAGGAGCGCCTTCTCTTTGGCTGCATCCCCAGCCCCCCGAGCCACGTCGAGATCCCGAAACATCAAACCGAGCTCGCGTGCGTCCGCCTGACGGAGGAAGGTGTAGAGCTCTTCAATCAGGCCGGGCACCGCGGTCTTCTCGTGCATCGACTGGTCGGGGAGAGGCCCAAACTCGGAGCGCAGCGCCGCCACCATCCACCCAGAGAGATAGAGATAGCGTCCCTTGGTGCTGCCGAAGTGCTTCTTGATGGAGATCATCTTCTGCTGGCCCACGAAGCCGTGCCAGCATCCGAGCGACTGGGTGTACGCCGCCGGGTCCGCGTCGTAGGCGGCCATATCCTCGCGCATGATCTTGGCCGTATAGCGGGCGATGTCGAGCCCGGTCCGGAAGCGGTTCTGGGCCCGCATGCGGGCGACCGCCTCCGCCTCGATCCCGTCCCAAGCGCCATGGCCGCGGATGAGGTTATGGGCCTTCTCGATCTCTTGCTGGTAGGTCATCTCGTATTGCATCTGGTGCTCCTAGAGTTCTTCGGTCGACGTCCGCTCACCTTGCGGTGAGGACCTCGTAGGCGGGCAGGGTGAGGAAGTCCGCGCAGGTTTCGCCGAGGGCGACATCGAGGAAGATCTTCTTCGCCTCCTCGTAGCGCCCGGCCGCATAGGCTTGGTCTCCGACCTCGGCGCGGATGGCCTTCATCTCATCTTCGAGGGTTTCGAGGACCAGCTCGCGGGTGACGGTGCGCCCGTCCCCGAGAGAGGCGCCGTGCTGAACCCACTGCCAAATTTGAGTGCGGGAGATCTCGGCGGTGGCCGCATCTTCCATGAGATTGTGCAGCGGCACGCAGCCGTTGCCGCAGATCCAAGCCGCCAAATATTGGACCCCGATGTTGATGTTCTGGCGCAATCCCGCCTCCGAGCGCGTCCCTTCCGGAATCGCTACGAGATCTTCGCGGGTGACGTTGACGTCCTCACGCTTCTTCGAGATTTGGTTCGATTCGGGCATCGCCTCGTTGAAGATGTCCATGGCGATCGACACGAGCGCGGGATGGGCGACCCAGGTGCCGTCGTGGCCGTTCTTCGCCTCGCGAGCCTTGTCCTGACGAACCTTCTCGAGCGCCTTCTCGTTGGCCTCGGGGTCGTTCTTGATGGGAATCTGGGCGGCCATGCCGCCCATCGCGTGGACGCCTCGCCGATGACAGGTCTTGATGACGAGCTGGCTGTAGGCATCCATGAAGGGCTGCGTCATACCCACCTGAGAGCGGTCGGGGAGAACCGCGTCCGGGTGGTTCCGGAAGGTCTTGATGAAGCTGAAGATGTAGTCCCAGCGTCCACAGTTGAGGCCCGCGGAGTGATCCCGCAGCTCGTAGAGGATCTCATCCATCTCGAAGCTGGCGGGAAGCGTCTCGATGAGGACCGTGGCTTTGATCGTGCCCTTCGGGATACCGAGCGCCGCCTGAGCGTCGACAAAGACATCGTTCCAGAGTCGCGCCTCGAGGTGCCCCTGCATCTTGGGGAGATAGAAGTAGGGACCGCTCCCCTTCTCGATGAGCGGCCTCGCGTTGTGAAAGAAGTACAGCGCGAAGTCGAAGATGCCCGCCGGAACCGGCTCACCGTCGAGACGAACGTGCTTCTCGAAGAGATGCCAGCCGCGAGGACGCACCAGCAGCGTGGCCGGGTTGCCTCCCAGCGCGTAGTGCTTGCCCGCTGGGTTCGTAAACTCGATGGTCCCCGCCACCGCGTCGCGAAGATTCACCTGTCCATCGAGGCAGTTCGTCCACGTGGGCGAGTTCGAGTCCTCGAAGTCGGCCATGAACATCTTGGCCCCCGAGTTGAGGGCGTTGATGACCATCTTGCGGTCGACGGGACCCGTGATCTCGACGCGGCGATCCTGGAGGTCGGCGGGGAGAGGGGCCACCTTCCAGTCGCCGTCGCGGACCGACTGGGTGCTCGCCAGGAAGTCAGGCTTTTCACCTCGGTCGTACCGGGCCTGGGTGGCCACCCGGCGCTCCAGGAGCGTGTGCACCATCGGCGTGTGCTTCGCCGCGAGAGCCCCGACGAAGGCGAGCGCCTCGTCAGTGAGGACGGACTCATAGCCGGCCACAGGGCCAAGGACTTCGATTCTTGGTTTGCTCATGACACTCCTCCTGAGGTCCGCATTGCGGCGAACGCAGGGAAATAGTCATGACGCGCCCCGGACCTCGCAAGGCCGGACCGGAGAGCCCACGGTCACGCCGGTTGACGTAACGTCTCTGGTGTATTGTTGTATTGAAAAATCTGTAAACAAGTTTACAGCATCGACTAAGACCCTGTCGGCAAAGCAGAATCTCGAATGAGAGGGGTGGTTGCCGGGAGAGCCTAGCCCATCCATCGCCCCGGTCTTGGGTCAAAATCGGGGCGATCACGGCCGCCGAAGGCCTCCTCCGGTGCCTCAAACCGAGACGACAGAGCGGCGCTCGTCATGGCGCCGGGAACCGCCCGATGCCGACCTCGCACCCCCTCCCAGTTCCGGCGGGTCCCCTCCGCCATCACCTTGGGCGACGGCCACCATCGGCAACTTGCAAGCTGTCTAGCAGCTCGTGAAAAGCCCCCGCCCGCGGTGGTTCCCCCAAGGCTACGGGTGGGCCCGCGTAGGAGAAGCTGGTACCTACGAGGCCCGGGCGCAACCGCGCTAGGAGTCATGCATGCAAGCCGCTGTCGACGTCATCAACGGAATCATCTGGAGTCCGCTCCTCATCTATCTATGCTTCGGAGCGGGCCTCTTCTACTCCGTTCAGACCCGCTTCGCTCAACTTCGACACCTCCCGGAGATGTTGCGGCTGCTGCTCTCCGGGACGAGCTCCGAGAAAGGTATCTCGAGCTTTCAGGCCCTGGCCGTGTCGCTGTCTGGTCGGGTAGGCACCGGCAACATCGCCGGCGTTGCGGCCGCCATCGGCTTTGGGGGCCCCGGGGCCATCTTTTGGATGTGGCTGGTGGCCTTCTTCGGCGCCGCCACCGCGTACGCGGAGTCTACGCTCGCCCAGATCTATAAAGAGGAGTACGGCGGCCAGTTCCGGGGCGGCCCCGCCTTCTACATCGAGAAGGCCATGGGGCAGCGCTGGTATGGATGGACCTTCGCGGTGGCGACGATCTTCGCATGCGGAGTCCTCTTGCCCGGGGTCCAGTCGAACAGCATCGGCAACGCCGTCGAGGCTGCCTTCGGCTCGGGGGGAGATATGGACACCGTGTTCGGTGCCACGAGCCCGGCCAAGATCGCTACCGGAGCCGTTATCGCGGTGGCGCTGAGCTTCATCATCTTCGGAGGGGTAAAGCGTATTGCCGGCTTTACCCAGTTCGTCGTGCCCTTCATGGCCCTTGCCTACATTCTCATGGCCGCGGTGATCATCGTCCTCAACATCGGGAAGGTTCCTGCCATTTTGGCGCTCATCGTGGGGGACGCCTTTTCTCCGATGGCGGGATTTGGGGCGGCCCTCGGGTGGGGCGTCAAACGCGGGATCTATTCCAACGAGGCGGGCCAAGGTACGGGGCCTCACGCGGCGGCCGCGGCCAGCGTGGCCCATCCAGCTCAGCAGGGCCTCGTGCAGTCCTTCTCGATTTACATCGACACGCTGCTGGTGTGCTCCAGCACGGCCTTCATCATCCTCATTGCCGGCACCTATTACGTACAGGGAGGGGACGGCTTCCTGGTTCAGAACGTGGGGCCAGAGGTCATCGTGAGCAGCCCCGCCTTCACTCAGCTCGCCATCGAGAGTGTCTTCCCCGGTCTCGGTAAGCCCTTCGTAGCGCTGGCTCTCTTCTTTTTCGCGTTCACCACCATCTTGGCCTACTACTATATCGCTGAGACCAACGTCGCCTACCTCGAGCGAACCCTCAGAATCCCCGGAATGATGTCCGTCCTCAAGGCGGTGCTGGTTGGGGCCACGTTCTACGGAACCATCCGCACTGCCAACCTGGCGTGGGCCATGGGCGACATTGGTGTGGGGTTGATGGCATGGCTGAACATCGTGGCCATTCTCATCATCTTCTTCCTCGCTAGGCCGGCCACCAAAGCCCTCCGCGACTACGAGCGCCAGATGAAGGAAGGCGTGGACGTCTTCCGCTTTGACCCCGTAGCCCTCGGCATTCGCGACGCGACTTTCTGGGAGAAGCGTTTGGGCCGAGACCAGCCCTCCTCGGAGCCGTAGTCCTGCCCACGCAGTAGCTTATTCGGACGCGTCCTTGATGAAGGCGGCCGCTGTGCGTGCCGCGTTGGCGGCGGCGAGCCCGTGGAAGCTCTGGTATTGCGTCTTGGCGGGGATCACGCTCGCGGCGAGGTCCGAGATCGCACGAAAGGCGATGAAAGGTACCCCGTTGACGTGGGCCACCGCGGCAATGGCCGCGGTCTCCATCTCGAGGACCGAGGCGTCAAAGGTCGCCCTCAGGTATTCAGCGAAGGGCTGATTGTCCATGAACACCGAACCCGAGACTCCGGCCTCGACCACGCGTATCCGGGGCGCCTCTTGCACGCACTGTCCCTCTAGACAGCTCGGGAGCGGGCTGTCTCGGGGGGCGACGCGCAGGGTCCGAATCAGCTCGCTGTCGGCCTCGAACCAAAAACGCCGGCTCCGTCCCCCCTCGATATCGAGAAGGCCTCTAGGGCGCATGAAGCCGAAGGGAGGGAACCCAGCCGAGGAGGAGGGAATTCCATCGTGCCCCTGGGCCGCCTGAGGGCTGCGAAAGTACTTCATCTCGTCGTACTTGCCCCAGCGACGAGCGACCGTCACGTCACCCACGTTGAGGTCGGGCGACAGCCCCGCCGCGACCCCGCTCACCACGATCTTATCCACCGAGTAAGTATCGAGCGCCCACTGGGTGGTCATCGAGGCGTAGACGATGCTCACCCCGGACAAGAGGAGCACCACGTCGACGCCAGAGATCCGCCCCTCGATGACTCGCGAGGGGCCGCTCCGTCGCTCGACGCCCCCCTCCACGAGAGCCTCGACGGCCGAGAACTCAGCCGGCGTGGCCGTGATGACGAGAGTCCGGGTTAGAGGAGCCTCGAGCTTCGCTCGCCCCTCCGCACGGCTCTGAGCCGCGCAGGCCCCCAACAGCGAGGCGAAGAACACTCCCGCGACACGACCCAGCCCTGACAACATGTCTGTGAAGCTACCCTAGGCGGCGCGGAGCCACATCCAGAGAAGAAGCCCCAGTCCGGCGAGGAGGGCGACGTCGACCGCACGACGCCGTCTCACACGCCCTCGCTCCTCGGCTATCCGGGCCCGCTCTCGACGCCTCAGCTCGCGAGCGTCCCGCAACAGAACATGCGTCCAAGCCTGGGCCTGAAGAACGGCGCCACGCAGGTAGGCGTCCAGATTCAGCGATTCGACGTAGCCGTTTCCTTCCTCGTGTCCGGGGGCGTAGGACGTGGACTCCCCATCGATGAAGGAGCTATGGGCGGTCTCCGCGCGGTCAAGATGCTCGTCCACGGTGATGACCGACGACCACTGTCCGAGAACATAGCGGCCGATCTCGGCGGGGCGCCCCGGGCTATGGAAGGTCGCGTAAAAAGCCGCATCTACACCCTCGAGTTCGCCCTCTTGCTTTTCGACGAGGGGAAAATCCGACAGCAGGAGTCGAAGGTCTTCGCGATTCAATCGAGCGCCCCCTGGGCCAGGACCTCACGCAAAGCGGCCGCGAGCTGAGTCCGAAGCCACTCGAGCCCCTCGTCATCCTCGCAGCGAAGGGCCCAGGCCATACGGAGCTCGACTTTGGGGAGCTCCGCATGACGCGGGTGGAGACCGACCCGAAGGTCCCGCCCTGCCGCCACGGTTCGCGCGGGGAGAAGCGGCAGCGTCGCGCAGGCCGAGGTCACCTCCAAGAGCGGACCAATGGCGGATAGATACCCTACTTGAAAGGGGACCTTCCTCTGGAACCCGTGCTGTTCGAGCCACCGATCCAGGATCCCCGCCGCCTTGGGACGACTCCCGGGTATGACCTGGACGTGTGCGCCGTCTAGCCAGTTCTCTAGAGAGAGACCGACATCCCAGGCGGGGTGCTTTCGCCCGTAGACCACGCGCCAATCCATCTCGGCACCTTCGACAGGCTCGATCCGCAGCTCCGGGTGATCGATGAGATCGAGCCCCCCCAAGAAGAGATCCATGCGGCCTTCTACGAGAGCTTGGGTGGCCTCCTCCTCGTTGCCCAGGACGAACAGGCTCGTGCTGGGGGCGCCGCTCATCCGCTCCGCCAAGGCGGGGAGTACGCCCGCCCCAATCAGATCCGGAATCAGAATCCTAAACGCGCGGGACGCCGTCGAGGGCTCGAAGCGGCCCACCGAACGCAGCGCCTCGAGGGAAGAGAGCCCCTGCTCCAGCGAAGCCCGCATGGCCTCGGCCTTGGGGGTGAGAACCATCCCGCGCCCGGCACGAAGCAGGAGTTCGTCGGAGAAGGTCGACCGAAGCGCGGCCAGCGCGCGGCTCACCGTAGGCTGAGTCTGCCCCAGTCGAGCCGCGGCGCGGGTGACGCTGGCCTCGCGAAGGAGGGCCCTCAGAGTCACGAGGAGATTGAGATCCAAGCCATCGAGCGGAGCAAGCTCGCGATCATTCACGGGATGGTTGTACATCATCCCGAAACCGCACCCTACCATCCCCGTCGAGGATAGGCTGGATCACATCAAGAGACTCGCGTGAGTGACCTTGGCGAGGACAGGTTGGTTCGGGTCGTGCGGCGAAGAGTGGCTCTAGCTGCGCCCGGCGTGAATTGTGAGCCGCCCCTCCGGGTGATGGATCTCGCCGCGTGGTCGTTCGGCGGAGAGGAAGCCTACCGAGGTAGGCGACGATGAGCGTCGCGAAGCGA
>JBCBRU010000246.1:0-11552 GCA_039819565.1 Myxococcota bacterium
CAAGCGCATAGATCCTTAGGTGGTGACACATACTCTTCCGTCTTCATCGCACCTCCTCGAGGTTGAGCTCTTCCTGCCGCGTCCGGCAATGAATGAACGGTCATTCATTGCCGGACGCGGCAGGAAGAGCTCAACCTCGAGGAGGTGCGATGAAGACGGAAGAGTATGTGTCACCACCTAAGGATCTATGCGCTTGTGTAGGCATAAACTCACTCGCGGGTTCTACGCACACGCTCTCGTGGTCATGCGTCCAGGCGAAGGGGCCGCTTTTGCGAACGAGAAGGCGGCTCGTGCTGGCGAGACCGCGACGCACATGGCCGGGGCAACCACGTTGACGCGTCGCTCGACCCCAACCGCTCCGCTTGGCCTCGGCCACGATGATGTACGGCAGAGAGGAGCAATCCCGGCCCCTCGCTCAAGGAGAGCATTTCAGTGAAGGATCAAGAGATAGTATGGGTGCTGAAGACATGGGAAGGAAAGCGGGGCGTATATAAGGCGGCGGTTGAGAAGTGGCACTGGCAAGGCCCAGTCGTGGCGCATCCGAGTGGGTTCTCCGAGGTGCTCCGACGCCACGAGTACGCAAGGACGCATGCGGAGGCTATTCGGAAGGTCACATTGCTCCGCGACAAGAAGGCGAGCTCTCTTCGTTCACGACTCAACCGCCTCGAAGCCATCCAAATAGACATCCCGGAGTGACCGCCCCGCCGTAGGGGTATGCTTCCGTCTGCGGACACATAAGGCTCGCCGCGACCACCGATCTGAAGAGGAGCAGGCTAGCCTCGTATGAGCGACCGTCGATTGGGCGGCTGTGAAACGCGACCTCGGGTCGCTCCTCACTCCCCATACTCCAGGGGTTGCTGACCTCAATCGGGAAGCCTATGTATAACCCAGGAGAACATGACGTGATCCGCGAGAGGTAGAGACCAAGGGTATTCTCCGAGGTTTTGGTGGGGATAGAGGGAGTGAAGGAGAGACTATGAGAGTCGTCGTTGTCACTGGAGGTCGGGACTACGCCCGTGCGGGCCCGAGAAGGCACATGGAGCGTTCGAGGCTCCGGTCAACTCTAGAGAGGCTCGAGCCGGACATCGTCGTCCACGGAGCGGCGCCGGGCGCGGATGAAGCCGCTTCGAGGTGGGCCATGAGTACGGGGACGCCCCAGCTTCTCTTCCCCACTAAGGCCGGCGTCTTGGCTGAGGCAGCAAGAAACCGGCAGATGCTGGACTTCGTCCTCGACCTTCGAGGGATACTCCACGAAGTGACTCTGGTGGCTTTTCCGGGAGGGGAAGGAAGAGCGGACTGCGTCCGGCAGGCTCGAAAGATCAACCTGCGAGTCTTGGAAGTGAGGGACGCATGACGCCACCGAAGGGGCCTTCGGTGTTCCCTGGGTCCTTTGCGAGAGGCCGCCGCGCCCGAAAGTGGGTCAAAAGAATTTCATCTCTCGCGTCACCGAACACCGAGGCCCTTATTTCGAGAGGCGCTGACGCGAGGGGCCAGCTCCGCGCGGAGGGCCCATTGTCTTAACGGGCAGTGGAGAGTGTCGTCGCAGCCGTCGGACATGCGAAGACACAACCAACACCAGCGGACGACGACGGCCGCCATGCTCTTGAGCGCCGCCGCGGGATGCGTAGGGGCGCTGGACGGCCCCTCCGGTCCGCCCGAGCCGTCCAGTCCCAGCCCCCCCCTGGCTGAAACTCCATCCCCGGGCCCCGAGATGCCGAGGCCCCCGGCGGGTCCTGGGACTCCCGGGGCTCCCGGAGCGCCTGGGAGCCCCGCGTGGTCCCCAGCGCCGCTCGCCGAAGTCGCTCCCGACTCCCCGAGCGCGCGGCTGCGAGCTGAGGAGTACCGCAGCACGGTCGCGGCCGTGTTCGAACTCGGCCTTGCTGAGGTCGAGGCGCCCGAGCTTCCGAGCGATGGCTCCGACGCGAAGATCTTCACCACCAACGCTCGGGAGCGCATCGGCGACTTCCAGGTCTACGTCGACGCGGCGGCGCACTTGTCTCCCGCGATCGCCGCGGCCCTGACGCAGAGCTGCTCATGGTCGACCGACGTTCGGATCTGCTTGGAGCGTGAGCTCCGACCCCGACTCGAGCAGCTCTACCGAAGCTCGGTGGCCGCGGATGAGATCGAAGCTTGGGAGGCTCTGTTTCGAGCCGTCCGCGATCTTCCGGCCACGGAGGCGGAGGCGGTGGAGTCTCTCGTCAACCTCGCTCTCCTGGACGAGCGCTTCCTCTTTCACCGAGAGCAGGGACGGGAGAGCGAAGCTGACGTCACTCCCCTCACGGACGCGGAGCTGGCCTCGCGACTCTCCTACCTCGTGACGAATGGCCCGCCCGACGCCGAGCTCAGGTCGTTGGCAACCTCCGGAGAGCTTAGGACGCGTATCGGGGAGCAGATTCGACGGCTCTACGAGAGCCCTGCTGCGGACGCCATGATTTGGCGCTTCGTCAGCGGATGGCTGAGCCTGCCCGAGGACCCTCCGGAGCCGCTGAGTCCTCCGATGACGCCACCCGGGGACGAGTGCAACCTCACCTCGGAGTGCCAGGTGATCTACGGACCGCAGGCCACCGACTGCGTCAATAGCCGCTCGGACATGAGCTGGTGTGCTTGCGGCCCCGGGGTCCGATGCGCTCCTCCCACTCCCCCCGCGGCGTCTCTGGAAGCCTCCGCATGGGAGGAGACCCGCCGGTTCGTCCTGCATATATTCCGCTCAGAGCTCCCCCTCAGCGAGCTCTTCTCGGCGAGATACAGCTTTATCGACGCCGCCCTCGCGGAGCACTACGGCGTCCCTCCTCCGCAAGAAGACTGGCAGCAGTACGCCTTCGAGGAGGCTGCCCAACGACGAGGGATCTTCTCTCACGCGAGCTTCCTCATGACCAATAGCTCCGAGGAGCGAGACGTTACTTGGATCTTCCGAGGCAAGGCGGTGTACGAGCGGCTGTTCTGCGGAGAGCTCGGTCTTCCCATGGAGGGCGCTATCTCGGAACCCGTGGAGGACCGCCAGAACCACCCCCTCTGTGGCTCTTGCCACTCGATTATGGATCCCCTCGGAAAACTTTTCGATGCGTACGATGCGGAAGGCAAGTATGTGGGTACAGACCTGGGAGACCTACCCGTGCTCGCCTTCTCGGATATCGACGGGGACTATGCAAGCCTATCTGACTTCGTCGGGAATCTCGAGAACAGCCGCGCCTTCGAAGATTGTTTCGCCCGCATGTGGCTCCGCTTCGCCCTCGGTCGTCCGGTGGTTCGGGCCGATACGCCGAGCTACACGGCAATGGCCTCGGCTCTCTCGGGCGGAGGATCTGCCCGCGCGGCGATACTTGGCGCCCTCGAGAGTGAAGCCTTCGAGCTGTTGTATCGCCACCCCGACCGCAAAAGCTGTCCTTAGGAGCCCGCCATGTATCGCTATACCCGACGACACGCGCTGACCCACGGGCTGGGGGCACTCCTCGCCGGCCCCTCGCTCGCTTCGCTGATCACTCGTCAGGCCCTCGCCCAAAGCAGTGAGGTCCGGCGTCTCATCCTCTTTTATTTCCCGGAAGGGGCAGCCCAGCAGGCCTTCTGGCCGGGGACGGGGCCAGGGCCGCTCAACATCGACACGACCGCTCGCGTCGGCGGTGGGAACACCCCTTTGAGTCGCAACGAGAGCATCTCGAGATACCGGTCCTCCGCCATGGGGACCTACTGCCTTCAGCCCCTCAAACCCTACGAGGCTGAGATTACGATCGTCAGCGGCTTTCAGAATGTCCTGGGCTCTGCGAATAACCCTCACGTCCAGGCAATCCAAGGCGCTCTTACCGGAGGACGACCCAGAGAAGGGAGCTTCGATCAAGTTATGGGCCCACGCCTCCAGGGCGGCGCCCCTCGGGCGGCGATCTTCTCGAGCCTCTACGGAGAACACGTCAAGCCCGGCATTAGCTCGAGCTTTGCGTCGCCCTTCCGAACGGTGGGCGGCAATACCGCGCGAACCTCCTGGAACCCTGTGACGACCTACAACCTCGTCTTTCCGAACGGACTCAACTCGAGCGGGGTCCCGACGGGCGAGCCGGACCACCGCCTCAGCTCTCGATTAGCCGTGATGGGAGCGGTGCGGGCGCGCCTCAATGCGGTACGCTGCGCCGGAGGCCAGGACGCTCAGCTCCGCATGGAGAGCTACCTCTCTTCGATAGAGCGCATCGAGGCCGAAACTCGAGCGCTGATCGACCAGGGCAACACGAGGCCTGCGGTTCAGCTCCCGCTGTCCGTTCCTTCTTCGTGGAGCAACATCAATGGCGCCGATAGGTACTGGCACAACCCCGACAACTTTGGCCCGCTGTTGCGGATCCAGCTGGATACCACCGTCGCCGCTCTCGCCCTCGACCAAACACGGGTGTCCTTCATGCAGTTCTCGGCCACCGGCGATTCCAAGGGCATCGACGGAAGTCACTACCGTCGCGTGGGCATCCAAGGCCTCGAAGCGGGTGGGGTGAATGACCACAACATGGGTCACAACCCAGATGGTTCACGCCGACGAAACCAAGCCCGTGTCTTTCGGTGGTACTATGCTCAGCTAGCCTATCTCATCGAGCAGCTCAAAAGCGTGCCGGACGGTCAGGGGGGCACCCTGTTCGACTCGACCCTCATCGTCGGCTGCTCGGAGTGGAGCATGTACAATCACCGCACCGTCGACATGCCTAACCTCATCGCGGGGAATCCTGGCGGCGCGTTTCGCATGGGTCGGTACCTCGACGCGCGCCGCAACGGGAATCAGCGCCATCAGGCCGACTTCTTTTTGACTCTGGCTCGCGGTCTCGGTGCCAACCTCCCGCGCTTTGGTGACTCCACCGGAGTCTATGGGGATCTCCTCGCGTAGCGCACGTTGCTCTGGAGCTGCACGGCGCTATCGGCCCGTCCCGGCGAGACGAGATGGCCTCCGTAGTGGTCATCACGGCTGGGGGAGAATGCTTCCATCTCTAGCGCGATCGTCTAGAGTTCGGGCATGCTTCGGCTCCACGCCCCCCACCCTTCGGAGCCGGCGGGGGCTTGGATCCAACTGATCTGGGAGTGGGAAGGCTATCGATCGCCCGCTCCGCTAGAGAGGATCCTTCCGCACGGAGAGGCTGAGATCTCGTGGAACCTCTCGGCGCCTCACCGCTTTCAGGACGCGAAGGGCCAAACGAGCGTTGCACATGCAGCCCTCGTCGGCCCCCGGGGCTCACCCTACCTCGTAGACACCCGATCTTCCGCTCACCTCTTTGGCGTCGTCTTCCGGCCCGGCGCCGCAGCCGCCTTGCTCGAGGTCAGCCTCGCCGAGATTGGCCCGTCCCTGCTTCCCCTTCGCGACACGCGCGCGGGCGCGGAGCTCGAAGGGCGGATCGCCGAGGCTCGCTCCGCCATCCAGCGAACAGAGGTCGTCCGACGCTACTTCGCCGAGCGATCGAAGTTCCCTCGGAGTCGCGAGGCGAACTACCTGCTGTCGGCCTGGTCGGGCGACGACGGACGCCAGCGCTCCATTGCCAGCATCCGTGACGCCCTCGGACTCAGCGCCCCCACCTTCGTCGATCGCATCCGCCGGCAGGTGGGTCTCCGCCCCGCGGAGCTTCGTCAGATCCTGATGTTTCGTGATGCGGTGCGCGCACTGGCACAAGGAGATCGGTCCCTGACAGAGGCGGCTCATGAGGCCGGGTACTGTGACCAAGCCCACCTCAATCGGGCGTTTCGACGGCATGCGGAGCTCACTCCGGGAGGCTTTCGCCCCTGGATGAAGGAGCATCCCTTCAACCTGCCCGAGTTTTCGCCCGCTCTTTCATTCGATCCAAGGCGCTCCGGCGCGGGACCGGCAAGGTCCTCTTCATGCCAGCAAAACTCACCTACCACGTCGCCATCACCCTCGACGGACGCATCGCCCACCCCGATGGGAGCTATGACGGCTTCCTAGACACGGGCGATCACGTAGACCTCTTCACCGAGGCTATCCAGAGCTACGCCGGGGTGCTGATGGGCCGTAAGACCTATGACCTGGGGCTGCAAGCCGGCCTTCCGCTCGGCCAACCCGCCTACCCCGGTCGCCCCAACTATGTCTTCTCTCGAACCCTCGACGCCCCCAAACAACCGTCGCCTGAGTTTGAGCTCGTGCGAGGGGACGCGGTCGAACGAGTGCTCGGTCTGAAGTCACAGACCTCGGGCACGCTCTGGCTCTGCGGCGGGGGTGTCTTGGCCGGAGCGCTGATGGAGGCCGGCTTGGTGGACGAGCTCTTGCTTAAGGTCAACCCGAGGCTCTTCGGCGAGGGCCGGCCGCTCGCCGACGGACTTACTCGCCGCCATGACTTCGAACTCGAGAACGTCCACCCCCACACAAGCGGGGTGGTTCTGCTCCGGTATCGACGCTCCCTTTAGCGCCGCTCGTCGCGGCCGAGAGCGGCGAGATGGCCAAGCTGCTCGAAGGCGGTGTCGATCAAAGCTCCCAGGGCGAGCTCGGCCCCCGACGCCTGCCATCGATCCAGCGCGAACTCGAGAGCGAGGAGCGCGCCCGCCGCGAGGAGCGGGGCGGCCTCACGCTGTTCCCGGGGGAGCACCAGCCTCAAAGCTTTCGCGAGCTCTTCCCGGTCTCGATGGTCAGCCTCGACCGCTGCCCCATGAACAGCCGGGGTCCGGTAGAGAAACTTCATTCTCCGGAGCTGAAACTCCAGGTCTTGATCGTAGCGATGGGCGAGCGCGTCAACGGCGCTCCGGCGCATGGCCTCCCAGGGCGGGTGCTCCCCGAGAGCGGCGAGCAGCGCCTTCTCGAAATCCGCTTCGTGCTCGTCCCATAGGACGATGGCCTCCTTGGTCTCGAAGTGACGGTAGATGGTCGAGGCCGCCATCCCCACCTCTTCGGCGAGCTCGGCCACGGTGACCGCTTCGAAGCCTCGCTGCTCGAACAGCTCGAGAGCCGTGCGCTGGGTGTGCCGCTTGGCGTGATGGCGATTGCGCTCTCGGAGCGACATAAAGAAACACTAGCAAGATTCTTTTTGAGAGTATGGATTAAATTGGGAGTCACTCCTATTATGGAGACATGGAAGCAACGATCGAAGACCTCACGGACGTCCTCGAGGTGCTCTTCGTCCCGATTCTGCTGGTCGAGCTCGTGTGGCTCCGGCATCGGCGCCATCTCGACGGAGCACGGCTTCGCGAGATGCTCGCCAACGCGAGCGCCCTCCTCTTCTACGTCCCCGCCGGGGTGATCGGGTTTCTGGCCTGGAGCGCGGTGTTCAACGCCGTGGCTGCGTGGATTCCGTGGTCTCTACCGACCACGTGGTGGACGGCGATCTTGGCCGTCCTGCTCGCTGACTTCATCTACTACTGGGAGCACCGCTTCGAGCACGAGCACCGGCTTCCGTGGGACCTCTATCACTCGGTCCATCACAGCTCGCCGCACTACGATCAGACCACGGGGCTTCGGCTGGGCCTCTTCGACGCGCTCCTCACGCTCGGCTTCAGCTTGCCGATGGTGGTGCTGGGATTCAGCCCCACCTTAGCCCTCTTGGCCTCTGGCTTGGTCGTGGCCTATCAGACCTGGATTCACACCGAGGTCGTGCAGCGGATGCCGGCTTGGTTCGAGGCGGTCTTCAACACGCCGTCCCACCATCGAGCCCACCACGGGGCGGACCACCCTTATTTGGACGTGAACTACGGGGGCATCCTGATCGTGTGGGATCGACTCTTCGAGACCTTCCAGCCGGAGCTTCGACGACCGCGCTACGGCCTCACGACCCCGCTCGAGTCTTCGAACCCGCTCGACGTGCAGTTCTCCCAGGTGCGGAAGCTCTGGCAGGACCTCAAACGGGACCGCGCCTGGAGCACCCGGTGGGCTCGCCTGTGGAGACGTCCGGAGGGTTCCTGACGCGGTAGGACACGGGGAGCTGGGTGCTTTTTGAGAATAATTGTCATTATCGATATGTTCCCTACTAGACGCCGGGGGGCTCCCCGGAGGAGGAGATCGGCGATGGCCAAGAAAGCCCGCGAAGTTACGCTCGCTCGACGCGAGACCCTATCCCCCAACCTGACCCGGATGACGCTGGCCGGGGATGCGCTGTCCGATTTTCCGGACGGCTTCGAGGGCGGCTACATCAAGCTCAGCGTCCCCGACGGCTCCGGCCAAGCGCTCCGCTCATATACGATCCGGAGTTTCGATCCGGCCGCGCTCAGTCTCGACATCGACATGGTCTCCCATGGCGATGGCGGCCCCGCCGCGCGGTGGGCGAATCGAGCCCAGGTGGGAGAGCGGCTGACCATCATGGGGCCCGGCCCGGTGCGCCGGCTCGACGCCGCCGCGGACTGGTTCATCGCGGCGGGGGACATGAGCGCCCTCCCCGGGATCTCCGTGAACCTCGCCGCCCTCCCGGACGACGCCGCTGGATACGCCGTGATCGAGGTCATCTCGCCCGAGGACCGGATCGAAATCGAGCGTCCCCCAGGCATCGAGCTGTCCTGGGTCGTCCATGCCGACCCTCTCCAGCCCTCCGGCCATCTCGAGGCGGCGGTGAAGAACATCCCCTGGCGCCCAGGGGAGGTCTCGGTCTGGGTGGCTGGCGAGTACGGGGCGGCCCGGGCCCTCCGACAGTACTTTCGCCACGAGCGCGACGTGCCGCGGGAGGCGACCTATGTCAGCTGCTACTGGAAAGCCGGGGATACCGACGAGGGGATGAAGGCGGCCAAGCGAGCCGACCCCGAGGGCTGGTAGCTCGAAGTCCTCGGACGAAGGCGATTCGCCCAAAGAACGGACTCCGACCCCAACAACGCGACCATTTCAGCTCCTCATCGACGAAAGGCCAGGTCGTGTACACTCCCCTCTTCCTATTGGCCTCAGCCTTTGAAAAAAGCTTCCAGCATGAAGAACCCTGTGAACGCGCTCAAGCAGATGCTGCCCGCCGCCGAAGCCCATTGCGACGGGCCATGCGGGATCTATGACCCCGCCTCGGCCCGCATCACCGCGGAAGCCGTGAAGTCGATGACCAAGAAGATCCTCGACCTCACCCCACCCGACCCGAGCGATTCCGCCGCGATGGCCCGCTACCTGAACACCATGTCCCGTTATGTGGCGATCAAGGAGGAACAGGCCGACGAGACCAAGGATCACTTGCTGGTCCTCTGGACGGACTACTTCAAGCCGCCCCATCTCGATGACTACCCCGAGATTCACGACACGTTCTGGAAGGCCGCCAAGCTCTGCTCCGCCTGCAAGGTCGAGGTCAGCCTCCAGCACGCGGACGAGCTCCTTGATGCCGTGAAGGCCATCCACGAGCTGTTCTGGAAGACGAAGAGCCGCGAGGTGCCGTGGGTTCTCGCCGGAGGCTGAGCCTCGGCTCCCTCGAGTGTTCCCTTTGCGCATCCTCCGGGTGAGCGGCCGCAGCATGCTGCCGACCCTTCGCCCCGGGGACGTCGTCCTCATCGGTGCCCTTCGGCGCCTGCCCCGGGTGGGAGAGATCGTGCTCATCGCTCCCCCTGGGAGCCCCGATCGACGATGGATCAAGAGGGTCCGTTCGCGCGGGAACAAGTCCTTCAGCGTGGCCAGCGACAATCCCCTCGAGGGCACCGACAGTCGCCAGCTCGGGTCCCTGACTCGAGACCATCTGCTCGGTCGACTGCTGCTCCGTCTCCCTCGCTGGCCATCTGGCTAAAGCTCCCGACAAGCTCGTTTCGCGGATCCGAGATTCCAGCTAGTACATCCGGCGATGCGGTCGCCCACATCTCGACGCGTACGAAACCTTGGCCCGAACCGCCGGCGGCGGGGGCTCACCCGGCGCGGAGTCTTGCTCGGAGGCGCCGCCGTCGGAGGCGCCGCGGTGTCCGGGGTTGCCGTCCGAAATCTCCTCCGGGCTCGAAGCGCCGAGGCTCGCTTCCCGCCCCTCGGCGACTTCGAGACCGTCGACGGGGTCCGCATTCACCTCTACGACCGAGGCGCGGCCGATCGGACCGCGGTCGTCCTGCTCCACGGCGCGTCCGGAAACCTCCGAGACTTCGGCTTCGGCTTCTCAGAACGGCTCTTGAAGCGGTACCGCGTCATCGCCGTGGATAGGCCCGGCCACGGGCACTCGGAGCGCGGTCCCGGAGAAGCCCATCGACCGGACCGTCAAGCTGCCCTGGTGCGTGAGGCGGTGGCCCGCCGAGGCGTCGAACGAGCCATCGTCCTCGGACACTCGCTCGGATGCTCGATCGCCCTGGCCTGGGCCCTTGATGCCCCGGAGAGCGTCATCGGAGCGGTGGATCTCTCGGGGACCGCCATGCCCTGGCCCGGCGGGGTCAGCTCTCAGTATCGCTTCGCGGACATGCCCTTCATGGGTCGAGTGGCCGCCCACACGGTGAGCGCGCTCGCCACGGAAGCCTACGTTCACGATCTGATCGCGGGCATCTTCGCCCCCCAAACGCCTCCGGAAGGGTATCTGGCCCAGGTCGGCTCACCTCTGGCGGCGCGGCCCGACAACCTTCGCTGGAACGGCCAGGACGTGCGAAATCTGAAGCCCTTCCTGGCTAAGATGTCCGAACGCTACCCTCACATGAAGCCCCCCCTCGAGATCCTCCACGGCGCCGACGACAAGATCGTTCCCGCCCAGGTTCACGCCGAGCCACTCTCGGAATTGGTTCCGGGCGCCCGCCTCACCCTCCTCCCCGGAGTGGGCCACATGCCCCATCACGCCGATGCGGACCCCATCGTTCAGGCGATCGACCGACTTGCGGACGCGGGGTGAGCGGCCCCTGGATGGGCGAGTGACGGGGCCCCGATTATGATGGGCCATGATCATCGACGCCTGGGGCCAACATCCCACCCTGCGGCATCTCCAGGACCCCATCTTTGCCTCCCTCCGTCGTTGGATGAAGGGTGGCTTGCCGACCGAAGCCCCGCCGGTGGAGCTCACCGTGGGGCTGATGGACGAAGCCGGCATCGACCGGATGCTCATCTCGGCCTGGCAGGCCCCTCGCCGAGACCTCATCACCAACGACGAGGTCGCCGGCTTCGTCGCCGCCGCCCCGGACCGGCTCGTGGGCATCGGCTCCGTAGACATTTCGCGGCCGATGCAGGCCGTGGCGGAGGTTCGTCGTTGCGTTCGCGAGCTCGGCTTTCGGGGGATACGCGTCCTTCCCTGGCTGTGCGAAGCCCCCCCTACGGACCGACGCTTCTATCCCGTCTATGTGGCTTGCGCCGAAGAAGGCGTCCCTTTTTGTACGCAAATTGGACATACGGGCCCCCTCATGCCCTCGGAGGTGGGTCGGCCTATCTACCTTGACCAGGTGGCTTTGGACTTCCCCGAGCTCGTGCTCGTGGGCGGCCACATCGGCTATCCATGGACCGATGAAGCCATCGCCGTGGCTACCAAGCACGAAAACGTATACATTGACACTTCCGCCTACACGGCCGCTCGCTACCCTTTGGCTCTGGTGGACTTCCTGCGAGGGCACGGGAGGAACAAGGTCTTGTTCGGCACGAACTATCCCATGCCCACGAGCGTGAGCGGGCGCAGGCGGTTCTCGCGGCCGCGGGCTGCGAAGAGCTCGTCAGAGCTTGAACACCCGCCTAGCATTCTCAGCCAGGAAGA
>JBCBRU010000247.1:0-11527 GCA_039819565.1 Myxococcota bacterium
ACCTTGGCGTGTACTACTTTTGGCAGGTCTCCGATTGGACGCCGGAGGACGTCGCCTTCGTCGACGACCGGCTGACCGCGTTCAAGGGGCGGATCGAGCGGGACAACTGGGTCTCCGAGGTCGGGGGCGTCCGGGAGTTGGACCCCGGCGCGGGCGGTCACGACGGCTCCGAGTCGGGTCTCCACGCCTCCGAGGTCGGGGGCGTCCGGGAGGCTGATGCCAGCGAGGGCGGTCTCCACGGCGCCGAGTCGAGTCTCCACGCCACTGAGGTCCGGAGCAGTGGGGAGCTTGAAGGCCGAGAGGGTACCCTCCAGTGAGCCCAGTCGGGTCTCCACGCCTCCGAGGTCGGGCATTTCGGGGAGGCTGATATGGGCGAGGGCGGTCTCTACGGCGCCGAGTCGAGCCTCCACCCCGCCTAGATCGGGAGCCTCTGGCTGCGGGATGCCGGCGAGGGCGGTCTCTACGGCGCCGAGTCGGGCCTCTACGCCCCCGAGGTCTGGTCCTTCGGGAAGGGTGAAGGCGGCCAGCGTGCCTTCCAGTGAGCCGAGTCGGGTCTCGACACCGCCGAGGTCGGGAGCCTCCGGGAGCCTGAAGTCACCCACGGCGTTCTCGAGCGCTCCGAGCCGGGCTTCGACGCCTCCGAGGTCGGGAGCGTCTGGGACGTGGATGCCGCTGAGGGCGGCTTCAACGGCGCCCAGCCGGGTCTCCACCCCTCCCAGATCGGGGGCGTCGGGGACGCGGATGTTCGCGATCGCCGTCTCGACGGCCCCTAGTCGAGCCTCGACTCCGCCCAGGTCGGGGCCTTCGAGGAGGCTCGCCGCACCGAAGGTCTGCTCGAGGGCAGCCAGGCGGTCGCCCATGCTGCGGAGATCCTCCGACTTCGCCGGGTCCAAGCCAGCCAGCCCGCTTTCGATACTCTCGAGCCGATTCTCTACTCCGCCCAGGTCCGGAAGATCTGGGAAACGTAGGCTCGCGATGGTGGTCTCGAGCTCGACAAGACGACGCTCGACAGGACCCAGATCCCCCACATCCTTGGCGAAGGCCGCGATCTCGCTTCGGCTGGCGGTGGCCAGGAGCCGCTCCCGAATATTTCCGAGAGAACCGTGCAAAGCCTCGAGCTGCGAAGACAGAGGGCCGAGATCTACCGATGGGCTAGCCATCGCATCCAGCTTAGTATCCAGACTTCGCCGATCCTCGAGGAGAGCGTAACTCTCGGTGACGTCTTCGAAGCTTCGACGAAACCAGAAGTACGCGCAAAGGGCGCCAAACAGCGCAGCGAGAAGGAGCAGCAGGAGGATTTGGGCAATGAGATAGGTCATTTTCGAACTCAGCTTCCGATCACGTGGATTTCGATGCGTCGATTCTTCTGGAGGGCTTCCGCTGAGCCCTCCGTGTTCAATGGTCGAGTTTCCCCGTAACCCTTCTTGCGGAGTCGATCGCCGTCGAGACCCCGCTGTTCCAGGGCGGTCGCCACGGACTCGGCCCGGCGCTGGCTCAGGTCGAGGTTGTAGGCATCGTCGCCGCGATGGTCCGTATGGCCTTCGATGCGCAGCCGGCCGGGGCATTCCTGCGCCGTCTCGGCCACGCGATCCAAGAGCTCGAAGGCTGAGCTGCGTAGGCGGGCGCTCGCGGTATCGAACTCGATGACGGTGCCGGCGAGCAAGGCTCCGAGCCCAGCCTCGCAGGCGTCCACCTCCTCAGCCGAGAGCAAGCTCGTCTGCAGGGCGAAAAGGGAACGAAACGCGTCCCCGGACAGGAGCTCTTCGATTCTGGCGCGATGGGCATCAGGGGCCACGCAGAGGACGTTGAGGGCTCCATCATCTGTGGCCTGAGGTTCGAGTCGACCCTCGCGGCATAGCCCGAGGACTTCGACCCCGCCGAGCCAGGCGCGCTGGGGCGTAGGTGGGCCCCCCGCCCAGGCGAGATGGTCTTCAATTCGCCTAAGCGGCGGCTCTCCGGTCCCGAGGAGCTCTTCGGCTCGGGCGAGCACCTTGTCGCGAGCATCGGCGTTTTCGACCCGGCCGATGAGGACGAGCACCCCCTCCGAGCGACGGAGGAAGTATGCGACGGAGCTGGTGGGGACCTCCTCGAGCGCGCCGGACTGCGGCGCGGCTTCGACGCGGGTCGTCTCGCCTCCCTCGCCTGCGCACGGCGTACAGGACGCGACGGACGGTGCTTCGAAGCGAGCTACGACCCGCCGGGGGGCCTGATAGCTGCCCAAGATCGTGCGTCCCTGGCTCGCCCGCAACCTGTCTATCACCGCGGCCGCAGCCGCACCGGAAGGGGCCTGACCGGAGGCGATCAGCTCACGACCTCGGACCTCGAGTTGGGCCCATTCACGCTCGGCGGGGCTCAGGGTCTTGCGGGCCGCTTCCAGGACATCGTCCTCGATCCATCGAGCGGCAAGAGCGCTTCCCCCGAGAAGGAGGAGAGCTCCGAGCGGTAGGACCCAAGCCCAGAACTTCCAGCCTTGGGCGTGTGGCTCGACGATGCGCCGACGCCTGCGGATTTCGGCTCTAGCGGCCGTGACCTCTTCCATCTCCACCTTGAACCTAGACGTAGACGGCTACGCAAAGAAGGGCCTGGGTATTCAAAAAAAACATGCGACGCGCCTTTTTTGCTTGCGTAGCCTAGGTTCGAGACTCTGACCATCCTCCCCATGTGGTTGTTTCTTGGGACCGGCAAGCGCTACCAGCCGGTGCCCGGCGGGCGGGAGATGCAGCGACACTGCGAGCAGTGCGCGCGGAGCACGGTCTTCTATGAGAAAAAGGTGAGTCGAACGGTCTCGCTCTACTTCGTGGACCTCGCCGCCTTCGACCCTCGCTACGTGATGGCTTGCGGCGCCTGTGGTGCCGCCTTCGCGGTCGATGATCGGGTATCTCCCGACACCCTCGGCGACACTCAGCAAGGGACGGCGTTGGGTGTTCTAGGAAGCGCGGCCGCGCGCGCCCAGCAGGCCGTCGCCGACGGGGATGTGCAGAGGAAGGCCGAAGAGCTCGGAGACGCTGCCTCGGAAGCCTGGGGACGCGCCCGCCGCTCCGTCGGCGAATGGATACAGCGCAAGACCAAGAAGGACTAAGCCGGTGCTCTTGGCATCGGCCTCCGCGGCGCCTAGGAAGATCCCCATGGGGAGAAACTTCGCGTTATACATGGCGGCCGTCAGCCTCGGAAGCGTGGCCTGCGGGGACTCGGAGGATCTGCCGGGGGGGGATCCGGCTGCGGATGCAGGCGTCGCCGATGCGGGGAGCGTCGAGCCCGACAGCGGGGTCAGCGACGTCGGGGCTGCCGACGCGGGAGCGGCCGACGTTGGGGCCGCGGACTCCGGATTCGTCCCTCCGGCTTTCGGGGAGTGGGTCATGTACGCGCCGGAGGGGGCGACCTGCGCCGACGGGAGCCCCTATCGGTTCTTCGTTGAGTTCTCGGAGACCTCGGACGATGTGGTGCTCTTCTTCGAAGGGGGTGGGGCTTGCTGGGACTATGCAAGCTGCACCGGAACCGGTGTCCGCTCGGCCGCCAACCGGGATGGCATCCCGGAAGATCACGCTGCTCGTTACGCCGACTTTCTCGGATTTGGGGTGTCGGTCAACCAGGTGTTTCCTCTGCTCAATGGGGAGGCGTCGGTCAGCCCCGTCCACAACTGGAACAAGGTCTTCGTGCCGTACTGCACGGGGGATGTGTTCGCCGGAAATCGGATCGTGACCTATACGGACCCTGGGGGCGAAGCGGACGACCTCGTCTTCCACCACACGGGTCACCAGAACATCCTCACGATGTTGCCTCTTCTGCAGGAGATGTTCCCAGCCATCCCCAAGATGCTCGTTAGTGGCTGTAGTGCCGGGGGCTCCGGGGCTATCAACAACTATTCGACGCTTCGGGACGGGCTGGGGCCGGACCGTGGCTACCTCATCAACGACTCCGGGCCGATCTTTCCGGACACCAGCTCCACGAGTCGGTCGCGCCCCCTCCACGACCGCGTTCGGGAAGCGTGGGGCCTGGATGCTACCATCAATAGCATCGATGGCGCCGATGAGATTCTCGCAGACTTCGGGAACATCAACGCCGTATTGGCGCGTAACTATCCGGATGACCGATTTGCTTCGGTCTTCTTTCAGCTCGACTACAACTATGCCCTCTACTCCTATGAGCGCTTCTATGAGGTCGCCCCCGACGGGCAGATTCAGATCTTCGGCGACGGGGGAGGGGTGTCCGGGCTGGGCCTCGACGAAGGGCGCGCCGTCGATCGCTCCGCGGTATACTCTCTGTGGGCCGACGATACGGCGCTCCTGCGGAGTCAGTCCGACGCCGGCTCAAACCAGAGCTACTTCCTGCCCTTTTTCCGTCGGACGAACGACAGTCACTGTCTCCTCGTGCCTGGGGTCGACGACGTACCTCCAGAGCGGCTGGTGGAGTTCATCACCAGCGCTTTCGATCAGGTGGCTTGGGCGGGCACCGAGCTCCCGGGGCCCGACGGCCCGCTGAACGTGAGGGCGTACGTAGACCGGGTCCTAGACAATACCCAGCCGCTCGAGAGCTTCTTCGAGGCCGAGTCTGAAGGCCCCTTTGCCCCGTGCGTTCCGGGGCGCCCCGAGTTCGACGCCGCCGCCTGCGAAGCGGCGGTAGGCTCGAACTGATGGAGGACACTGATAGTGGAGGGCGAAAAAGATATGATGGGCCCGTGTCGGCTGCGGTCCCAGTCGAAGAGAAGGAGAATGAGGCGCCTCGGGGAGGCAATGAGCAGGGCTGCGGTACGAGCCACCCGCGGTGCTTTAGAGGGACTTGGCGCAGCGGAAACCGAGGTAGGCGCCGCGGTGGTCTGCGGATTCGATGCTTCTCGAGGTCACCCGAGCCGACTTCGGAGGCTCCATAAAGCTGGCCCCTCGGAATACGCGCCGGTCGGAGGGGCTCTCGGCCTCCGGGGCGGTCCACTCCCACACGTTGCCCACCATGTCGAGAGCCCCGACGGGTGACTTGCCGGCCGGGATCTCTCCTACGGGGCCCGTCGTCGGGCGAAGATCCGAGTAGAGGATGTTCCCGGCTTTCCATCCATGCTTACGGTAGGCCGTGCGGTCGAGAAGGTTGGCCTTCCGATCGACCGGCACTTCATGGCCCCACGGAAACCTCCGCGCGTCGGTGCCTCGGGCGGCGCGCTCCCACTCCGCCTCCGTGGGCAAGCGGGCCTCCCGAAATGCGCAGTAGGCGGTCGCTTGGTGCCAAGATACGCAGTTGATGGGATGGGTTGAGCGGCCCTCCTTGCCCCAATTGCAGTGCTCGCCGAGCTGCGCAGGTGTTCCTGCACGAGTCGCTCTGCCGTCGAGACCCTCGTCCGTGCACGCTCCGGCGCGCACGCACGCCTCGTAGCGTGCGACGGAGACTTCGACCTTATCGATGGCAAAGGAGGCCACCGCCTTCGGTCCTCCGGGCACGGGGCAAGAGGCGTCCGATGACTTCACGCACCCCATGAAGAAGCTTCCCGCCGGGACCTTCAACATGCCCGTCGGAACCGGTTCAGGTCCGAGCGGAATCCAAGCACGCGCGGCTACGGCCAGATCTACATGCGCAGGCCAGACGTACACGCCGGTGCCGAGCATAGCGGTGACGAGAAGGGCAGCTACCGGCCAGCGCCTCGTCGTCGGCACGGGCGGCTCGAGGTCTTCCAGGAGGTTCCGCAGGCGTCGAACCAGGTGATCCATGCTCCGGGGGCGATGCTCGGGCTCCTTTTCGAGCATCTCGAGAACGAGGTTTCCGACGTCGTCGGGGATCTCGAGCTCCAGTGGGAGCGCCGGGGGCTCCTGCATAAGGTGCTTTCCGGCCACGCTTGCGGTGGTCCCCTCGAAGGGGCGATGCCCCACCAAGCACTCCCACGCGATGACCCCGAGAGCGTAGATGTCCGTAGCGGGACACGGGCGTCCCTCGAACTGCTCCGGAGCCATGTAGTGGGGTGAGCCCACGAACATACCCGTGCGGGTACGCGGGGCCCCCTCGTGAGCCCCGGTGTCCATCGTCTTCACAATGCCAAAGTCAAGAATTCGGATGGACGGGGCGCTCGGCGTCCCCTCGTTCACGAGGAAGATATTCGCCGGCTTGAGATCTCGATGCACCAAGCCCCGGGCGTGGGCCACGCTCATGCCCGTGGCGACCTCCGCCACCAGCATGAGCGCTTCGGTCGGGGACATCCGACTTCGGTCCTGCAGGATATCCTGCAGGGTCCGGCCCTCGAGGAGCTCCATCGCGATGTAGAGAACGCCGTCCGCCTCTCCGTGGTTTCGAACCTTGACGATGCGCGGGTCCTTGAGGGTCGAAAGGCAGCGAGCTTCCTGCCGAAAGCGCGCCCGCATATCCTCCCGCTCCGAGGGCAGGAAGGTGCTCTCCCGAAGGAGCTTGAGAGCGACGATGTCCCCACTCTGAAGGTCATGGGCTTTCCAGACGTCGCCCATACCCCCAGCCCCCAAGACGTCGATCAGGACGTAGCGCTCCCCCACCACGTCGCCCTCCACGGCTTCGCGAGGTTCGTCGTCGGCGGGATCCCGCAGCGGGCGGACGCGGACGGTTTCTTCGAAGTCGTCCTCTTCGTCCACGGCCCCCGCATCGGCCGGAGCCTCCGCGGTGTTGAAGACCCGCCGCGCAAAAAGGAACTCGACGTCGCGTCCTGAGGCGTCAGGGGAGGCGGGTGGTCAGACCGGTGGCTTCGGCAAGGCGCTCGACCACCGGGCGGGCGACGGAGCGCGCGCGGGCCGCCCCTCGGGCGAGATGCGCCTCGAGCTCCTCGGTGTTGGCCATCAGGCGCTCGTAGGTCTCGCGTGCCTCGGCGAAGCGCTCGACCATCACCTCGATAAGCGCCTTCTTGGCGTCGCCCCAGCCGTAATAATTCTCGGTGGGATCCGGAAGGTCGGGGTCCGCAAGGTCTGGATTCTTGCGAGCCGACCGATACTTTGCCCGCTCCGCTTCGGCCCGGGCCGGATCGAGGAGCCGCATCAGCGTCAAGATCACGTCATCCTCGGTGGGAAGGGGCTGACCGTATTCGGTGGAGTCGGTCACGAGCTTCTTCATGGCCTTTTTGAGAGCTTTCGCGTCCATGAAGGGGGTGAGCGTATTGTCGTAGCTCTTCGACATTTTTCGGCCGTCGAGTCCGGGGATAGTCATCACCCGATCGTCGATGCGGGCCTCGGGCACCTTGAGCAGCGTGTCTCCCTTCCCATAGTGGTGATTGATCTTGCGCGCGGCCTCCTGGGTGATTTCCAGGTGCTGTTTCTGGTCTTTTCCGACTGGGACCTCGTCCGCTTCGAACAACAGAATGTCGGCCGCCATCAGGACCGGGTAGCTGTACACACCGTGGAGCACGTCGCCGGGCTCGGACCCTTTAGAGACGGCGTCCTTGAACGAGTGAGCGCGGTTGAGATAGCCCAGCGGTAGAGCGCAGCTCAGGATCCACGCGAGGAAGGGAATCTCGGGAATATCGCTCTGGCGGTAGAAGACGGTTCGCTCCGGGTCCATACCCAGGGCGATCCAGGCGGCGGCCACCCCGTAGGTTTCCCGCCGAAGCAGCTCCGGTTCGGGGCGGATGGTGAGCGCGTGAAGGTCGGCGAGAAACAGGAAGGACTCGTGTTCGGCCGCGAGCTCCACGGCCGGGCGAATTGCGCCGAGATAGTTCCCCACGTGGGGGGTGCCCGTGGGTTTCACTCCCGTCAGGACACGCTTCGGGCCGGTCGACATGCGGCGCATACGCCCCGCGAAGGAGGCCCTGGTCAAGTCGAGCCCGCGCGCTTCCCGCGTTCGGAGGGAGAAGGGCGGCCTGATTGGCGGGGCGGGGTCGACGGCGAGGGAGGGCCCCAGGTACCCGGCCCGTGTGGGTGCCGTGGCCGGTTTCGTCGCGCTCCGAGAACTGGGGGTCGAGCAAGGCGCTCGGCTCCTGTCCCGGATGCTCGACGCTCTGGGTGAGCGAGGGCCGGACGACGCTCGGAATACCGTCGTCTCCAAGGACTTTGGATTGGCCGTAAAGCGGCCTCGCGGGTCCGAGGGCCAGCCTTGGCGAAGCCCGCGCGGAGACTTCGTGGCGGGGTGGGATGGGGTGCCGGTGCTGACCCAGGACGGCGATGCGGTGGGGACTGGCCTTCATTCCCTGCGCGCCCGGTACGAGGATGCGGTGATGGGCCAGGTGGGGGGGCCGTGTGTGGTGGCCCTTTGGGACGGTCGGAGCCGTGCCGTTTTCCTGGGCCGGGACCTCTTCGGCGAGCGTTCCTTGATGACTGCATGGTCGAAGGACCGAACTCTGTTTTTGTTCGCCTCGGAGGCCAAAGCCCTACTTGCCACCCAGCGTATTCCCCCCGTTTTGGACGGACGCGCGGTCCTGGATCTGTTCTCGATCGGACATCCGGTAGGGAGCGTGGTGGATGGGGTAGAGGTCCTCGCCCCCGGTACCTGGATGACGGTGGATGTACGGGGGCAAGTCCGACGCGGGCGTTCGCAACGCCCTCCCTATCCGCGGACCGGCGAGCCGAGGCCCACAAGGACCCGCGCCGAGGAGCTCGGCCAGGCCCTGGACGCGGCCCTGTCGCGCTCGGCTGGAGTGCGGGCCGCAGTCGTGGTGGGGGAGGGCCCGGCCTCCGCGCTCCTTGCCTCTCGATTGTCCGAGGGGCGCGCCCTCACGGCTTTCGTCGGTGCCCTTGAGGGCGATCCCCAAGGGGCTGCCGACTTCGCGGAGCGGATGGCCGAGACTCTCGAGGCATCCCTGGCCGCCGTGCCCCTTCGGAGTCCAGAGCGCGCCGACTTCGTGCGGTGCCTACACGCGCTGGAGTCGGCCACTTTGGACGCGGAACCTTACTTTCGTGCACAGCTCTACGCCGGGCTCCGGGCCGACGGACGAGACGCGGTGATCCTTCCCGTCGGGGCGGAGGCGCTGTTCGGCGGTCGGGCCGCCCGGGCTCCGGGGCCGTCACTATGGTCCCGAGCGTGGCGTGGCTCGCTCGCCCGATGGGCGCTTGGGGATGCGGAGCTCGCGCGTGCGCTTCGGCGTGGATTTGCCCTCGACCGAAGCTTGCGCCGTCGCTGGGGTGCCGCTCCCGTTCACCCTGAGCGCTGGACGATGGCTGCCCAGGTTGCGGATCGGCTCTTCGCCCGTCGGTTTCGCCCGCCGGCGGGCCCCTCGCGTCTGCCGGAGCTGAAAGGCCCTCCGCTTCTTCTCGCCCGATCTCCGCATCGCCGAGACCGGGTCTATCAGGGGCTTTACCTGGCCGCCCGCGACCTCGCGCGAGAGGAGAGGCTCGCGAGTCGGGCTGGGGTTCGACCGGTGGCACCCTTTCTATCTCCGGAAGTTTCGGTGCTGGCTTCGGGCGGAGGTTCGGGCACACAGCTCGATCTGGTGCGGGCGGCTCTTCCTGCGCATCTGTCGAGAGCGCGCAGGCGGTCCGAGCATCGGTTTCGTCGTCCCCACCCCGACTGGCCCTTCGGCCCGGGGGTCCCGGACTGGGTTCGCGATGCTCTTGCTCCGCGTGCGCTCGAGCGCCTCGGTCTCTTCGAGGGAGAGGCGGTGGGCGCCGCGCTCGAGCGGTTGCGGGTCCCGGGCGGCGCAGGGGGCGCGCGAAGATGGGAGGTCCGGGTGCTGACCGGCGTTTTGGGCCTCACCCTCATGTCCGAGAGTCTAGGTCTGACGGACGTCGCCTGGCCCACAACCCCAAGTTAGGGCCAGCCTCGAAACCTGGGCCATGAAGATCTCTCGAGAGAAGCCGTAGAATCTATCCGGATGCGTTGCGCGCTCGTCAGCCTGTTCGGTCTGCTTGGGGTCGCGAACTGTGCGCATCCAACGACACCACTACAGCCCACGGCCGGGGCAGGGGACGTGGCGCGACTCGAGCGCGCCCTCCACGATATCGGTCAGCGACTCGATGATATCGACACGCGTTTGAGCACTGTCGAAAAGAGGACGGCGCCCAGCGTCTCATCCCCAAAGGCGACCCAACCCTCTTCAAAGTCCCCATTGAGGAAAGAGCCGCGCTCGAAAGCGAAGTCGATGGCACCCTCTAGGGGAGCGGGTACCGTGGCTTTTACCCCGGACGCGGAGCTTTCGATATGTCCAGGGATGAAAGTCACCAACCGGCCGCGGACCCGAGCGCTCCGCATTCCTATCTATCGGCCCTATGTCTGGGTGGCAGGTCGCGTCCGCGTGGCCGTAGCTCCGCAGAACGGCGCTTGCCTGGCCTCGGGCTTTGGGAAGCGCTGGGGGCGGCTCCACAAAGGGCTCGACTACCATGGGCGTCCCGCCCCCATGATTCATGCCGCCGCCCCCGGTGTCGTGCGTGAGGCTACCTTTCATCAGGACTACGGAAATATGGTCCTCATCGACCACGGTCACGGTGTCTTCACGCGCTATGCGCATCTTCGAAGTCTCACTAAGACCATGGCTGTGGGCCGCAAGGTGAGTTTCGGGACTCCGGTTGGACGGATGGGTCGCACGGCGAAGGTGAAACTGCCGCTTCATCTTCACTACGAGATTCTGGTGGGGAAGTATGACAACCCGAAAAAGTCCTTCGGGCTCCGGCCGGTGAACCCTTTCCGACTGCTCGCTCGGGCCCGCCGACCGAATCTCAGCTTGGTCTCAACCAAGTAGCTGCGGTCGCTCAGCGATAGGAGATCTTGGAGCGCTTCGGCGGCAGGGCTGGGGCCTCGCCGCCGATGGACTCGGGAGGCTCGAGGTCATCGGCGTCCAGTCCCTCGAGGCGGTGCTGTACGTCGCGATGGTCGGGAAGCACCGCCTGACAGGCTTCGAACGCCTCGCGCGCAGCGGGGAGGTCTCCAACTTGCTCGAGGGTTGCGCCGAGTTCGTAGTGGAGATTTGCGATCGATGCGGGGTCCGAGGCGGCCTCGAGCGCGGCTTCGTAAGCGCCGAGCGCTTCGTCGAAGCGCTGGCTCTCGACCAGGCAGTGCCCGAGCATCTCGAGGGCGTTCGCGGCGTCGTGCGGAGAGCTGCGTGCCGCGGCCCGAAATGCTTCTGCGGCGTCTTCGAGCTGGCCGATCTGCTTGTAGGCCATGCCTTGGTCGTAGAGCTCGTTCGTGACCTCGGGGGCGGCGGGGGCGGCGCCGTCAAGAAAGGCCAAGACCTCGTCCTCCTCCGGCAGCGGGTTCGCCGGAGAGGATGAAGGTACGACCTCGAGGAGCTCGATAGGTCCCGAGTCGCCGTCCGTTCGTCGTTTCGCGTTCAGACGATCGCGGGCCGCGATCACCAGGGGATGGCTGGCGTGGGTCCGCTCGAGCTCGGCCAGCGCTTCGTCCGCTTCGTCAAAGAGGTCAGCGTCCAAAAAGAAGTCCAGCTCCTCGAGCTCGTCTTCGATGCTGGCGGGGGTTTCGGCGCTTAGGGGGATGGCGGTGGCGCGAGGGGCGGAGGCCGGCGCGGCATCGAGGTTCTCCTCGGGGCCTAGGTCCAGGGGCTCCTCGTCAGCGACCGGAAGAGGCTCGGGAACGTTGGCGGCCTCGAGAGCGAAGTCGTCGGTATCGGGGGGGAGCAGAGGTTCCACCGACGCGACGTCGGGAGGCGTGA
>JBCBRU010000248.1:0-11484 GCA_039819565.1 Myxococcota bacterium
AACGAAGGCGGCACGGCCCGAGGTCCGTGAAGCGAGGGAGGCCTCCCCTGACCAGCACGCTGCCGCACTCCAATCAGGCTCCGCGCCCGAATGAAGAGGACGGCGATCGCCGAGGCGATGGCCATCACCGAGGGTGCGGGGAGGTTCAGGACCCAGGCGTGGCGGCCACGGGTTCCAGCGACATAAAGTATAGATACATCGCTTCGAGCTCGGTCGATGACATCGAGCCCAGGCTCTTCCAGGGCATCGAAGCGTCGACCTGGGTGCCATTGGGCCGCTTTCCATCTTTCCAGAAACTCATCCAGTGCGCCTTAGTCCAAGCCTTGAGGCCGCTCTCGTGAGGGGTCAAATTCGTTGCGGGAGGCCAATTCGGGTCTCCACCGTCGATAGGACCACCGGTATAGTCCTGTCCGTGGCAACCGACGCAGGTTTGGGCGACATACTGCCCGAACTCTAGATCAATGTTTGCTGCCGGTGGCATGATAGGCGTCGTCTGGTCGTGGTCGATGACCTCCGCGGAGATGATGAGCTGCCCCATCGCCATAAGGAACGTGCCTACCGGTCCGAATTCGGTGCTGGGCGTGACCCCTTCCTTCGGCGGCAGGCTCGCAGCCCACGCCGCGAGGTCCGAGACATCTCGGTCAGCCAGTTTCTGATAGTCGATCGAGGGCATGGTGGCGTTTCGATCGTCCGGGAGGACGCCATGACGAACGAGGCGATCCCAGTCGGAGGCCGAATACCTTCCCACCGGGCTGGCCTTTGTAATGTTCGGGGCATACCAGGTCCACACGGGTTGGGCGTCGGCAATGAGGCCGCCTTGGCCTTCCGTACCATGGCACTCCGTACATGCCAGACGGGAGGTAGCCAGCTTGCGTCCCCGCTCGACGGCGCGCTCGAGGGCGATCGATGCCAGTCTTTCCGGCGAAATCGTCACCGAGGACGGGTCGGTGCCTTCGGGCTGGCTGCTCAACTCGTTTTGACGGAGGACTTCAACTTCTGCCTCCGTCAGAGGAAAAGGAATTGGAAAGTCCTTGCCCTGAACCTGAGGCCACTTCTGAGCCAATCGAGCCTTCGCCGCGGAGTGCGCCCAGAAGTAGCCCCCTACCGCGAACACGGTCACCGCCAAGAGCAGAAGGCCGACGATGGCGAGTGCGCGCCTAATTCCTCTCCTCCATCATGGTCGGGCTGATAGCACGGGCGCGAGTTTCGTAAAACCCTGTTGCGGAGCATGGCTCGGCATTGTCGCTACGCCGAAGGTCACGAGGGCTGAGCTCCAGCGGGATACTCATTTCGGCGCTCTCTTCACGCAGCCCGGACCCCACGGCAGAGCAGTACGCTAGTTCATTGAGGTGAGCTCGCCGTGGGCAAGCGAAGGATGCTGGGCCGATCGCGTGAATGATGAAGGGTAATGGTTGCTACTTGGGCGTCGGAAGGGCGCTCGAAGCCGATGCGGCCGCCCGTGTTGTAGTTCTTTTGCCAAGCTGGCGAGTCCGAAGGACCAATGACCAGCCGCAGGCGGCTGCCAACCTCCAGGCGCCGGCACGTCCACCAGAATCGATTGAAGTTCCAGGTATCCAACGCGCCGGGCTTCGCGAGGCGCTCTCGATCGTAGCCCTTCCGAAAGCGCGCGCGCATCCGGTCACCGCCCAGCCAGCGTAGTCGATTGCGTGCCGTCAGCTCGTACAGGTTGGCTTCGACGTCGGTGTCCCGCACATCGATCGAAATCTGAGCCTCGAGGTTGATTCGGCCACAGACGGTGCGCGACCGGGTCATCGGCTCGCTGTGGAAGAAAAGGCGATCGGGGCGCAGGGCATCGTCTTGGGATATGTAGCCGTCCTGCGGGGGTTCGCGCGTGGCCCAGTCCTCAGGTTCCCGGTCGATGCGTGGGTCGAACCGAAACCGGGAAGGTCCGTCGTCGGAGCTCTCTTCTTCGATGAGCTTTCCGCTGGCGAACAGACTATCCATCGCGGCCCCACCAGAGCTCAGGTACAGGGTCCACTCCTCGTCGGCCACCGCATCGAGGCTGGGGGCGGAGCGCCACTCCTCGGCCCCGATCACGTAATAGTTGACTCGGCCAGCCAGGGCTTTGGGTCTCCGTCGGCCGCGAAGCACATGGTCAAACCACTCGATGTGTAGAGCATCGAGATCGAGCACCGAGCGTGGGTTGAACTCCAGGCCGCCCACGCTCTTTCGCGGAGAACGGGTCCCAGCGTGGTCCCAAGGGCCGATCAGGAGAACGTGCTGTTGAGCCCGCGCTTTCGGCGCAAAGCGTTGATGCTCCTCATAGTATCGTAGCGCACCTTCCTGGTCGCCGTCGAAGTAACCGGTGATGCTGAGGATGGGCGGCGTCATCTTCGCGTACTGCGCAGGCTTCGGATTGATCGACCGCCAGTACTCGTCGTACCCCGGGTGCGCGAGCCATCGTTGGAAGTGGCCCTCGGGCGCGCCACTGATCCTCGCCAGTTGGTCGAACGTGACCTCGCCTCGATGAACGCGCAGGAACTTGTCGCGCCAGTAGAGCGAGTCGCGGAAGACGAGCGTGTTCCTCGCGGTTCCCTCTGTGAACGCAAGCCAACTCGCCATGTAGGGCAGGGGGATCCCGCGCGGCGCCGGGAAGTCCCAGCCCGGATAGACCGAGGCTGTGGGTACGGCGGCTACGAGCGCTGACGGGGCTTGTGCCAGCGTCTGCCACTGCACCATGCCTCGATAAGAACCGCCGCGGGTGACGATCCGACCATCGCTCCAGGGTTGCCTCGCGAGCCACGCAATCGCATCTGCGCCGTCGCGTCCGCTGTCCGCCAGCGGAACGAACTTGCCCTCTGAGGTTCCACGTCCACGGCGATCGACGCTGACGTAGACATAACCCGCGGCCGCGAACTTCCGAGCCCGAAGATGCGTCTCGTCAGACAAGTACGGCGTCTGCACCATGACGACGGGGTACCGGCCGTCGCCGACGGGCTTCCAGACGCGAGCCGCCAACGTGACGCCATCCCGCATCGGCACGCGCTGGTTCACCAACATGTCCATTCGGACGATCGTGGGCTTCTCTTGGGCCGTGGCCACACCAGCCGAGGTCGAGAGTATACTTGCCCATAGGGCTCGATGGACCCTGAGTCTTTTTCGCGGCGTCATGGTAGGGACTCGTCCCGCGGCAGGTCGAGTACGCAGACTTTAGCGCTGGCGGTACATCGGTGCAAATGCCTACATGACGATGCGCTCAGAGACCTCTCCGAGCCCTCGCAGACAAGCTGCAGGTTCGGTGGGGCAGTATCTCTCGGTCTGACGTCGGCCTGCGGTGACGCGTGATCGCGTGCACCCGCCGCCGATCGGACGACGCCGTGTCATGGGCGACTATGAACGGCTCATGCTCAGGAGCCCTCGGCGAGCTGCTGAGCGATGTACTCGCCGATCACCCGGGAACCTTCAATCGATGGATGGATGGGGTCGTCGAAGTAGTCGGGGCGGTCTGTGTAGACTACGACATCTCCCATATTTACAAAGCGGACTGGCGGCCGAGATGCGGCGAGGGCGGCGTAGCGTTGATTCAGCGCGGCAAACTCATCACGACATTCGGAAAACTCACCGAACGGGGGCGGCATATAATAGCCGAGCAACACCACGTCAGCACCGTCGGCGATGATGGTGTCGATCAGTTGCACTAGCCGCCCCTCGGTGGCCTGCGCATTGATGATCAGGTCGACCATGCCGCGGCAATCACCACACCCACACCCATCGCCGCCCACGTCGTTGCCTCCGCCGTCCAGGAGTACTCGAGAGTAGTTGCGAGCCGACGCTACGTACTGCGAAGGGATGCTCCGCTCGCCCGCAAGGAGTCGTGCGCCCCCGATCGCCCGATTGGCGACCGAGCGATCGGCGGTGGCGCCGTACACCTCGGGAATGCTCTGAGCGGTGTCGGAGTGCCAATCCAAAATGGAATCACCGATGGCGAGCACCGGGCCCGCACCCGCGCCGAGCGGCGGACCCGCGTTGGGCATGTCTGACGGCGGCTCGCCGGAGGAGGCGTCGCCGCATCCCGTCAACGACGAGATCAACAGGAGAAGGGCAAGGAGCGTCTTCACAGTGCCTTGGAGCGCGGAGAGCGCTCTGTCTGTAAACCTCAAGGAGAGAATTCTCGCTCCAGGACGGGAAAGGACGGAGCAGCCACTCGTCCCTATCTCCCCGCAAAGCCACCTGCCTGGACCCCGTGCGCCGACTCGATAGACGCCCGGAGATGATGTGAGGGGCTGCGGCAGGTCCGTAGGCCGTCACGCCCGAGCCCGCTCACGGGGCGAAGTGGTCTTCGCAGCCGGGGAAGGACATTGGGGGAAGCACGGTCAGAGTTTCGACCCTTTGGTCGATCGGCGGGGTGAGCCCCATCTGGACCGAGCCATGCGCTCGAGCGGTCACCTCGACGTCGAAGACACGCTCAGCGGGCGGTCCGTCGACGCGATCGTCCTTGATTTGGATGGCGTAGTAGCCATACGCCCACGCTTGATCTCCATCGCGTCGAACGTCGAGGCGTTCGCGCTGACCCCGCGCGGAGGACGTCGAGAAGACGACGTCGACCGACCCCACGCGCACGGGGTCGATGGCGAAGCAAAAGGGTACCGACGCCCGTAGGCCGCAGCGGGGTTCGATCCCGTGGTGCCAGACATGGCGAGCTCGGTAGAAGACCGCACCAGCCGTGGATCCCGGCTCGATCGGGTTGTCGAGGCCGACGGGGGCTGCGTTCGGGTCTCCACCGCAGGTGGACGCGAAGGCGTCGAGCGAGGCCGCCGTGTCTCCGCGGATGACCGTGTAGAGGCACTGCCCGGTCGAAGTGGTCTCCACCGCCAGGCGACGACGGGAGACGAAGGACGTCTGGTCTTCCCGGTCGCCGTCGAGCAAGACCGAGGCGCGGAGCTCGAGCTCGGAGGAGATCGGATCGCGCTCGATGGAGACGGACCCCGCCGCGATCGACCCGAGTTCTAGCGCCACGAACGGCAGTACGTAGGCGGCCGAGGTTGGACGGTCGGCGGCCCAGGCTTCGATGCGAGTCTCCGCGCGGTCCGCTGCGCCGGCTTCGACGCAGACCGGCACGCTGGGGCGCGCGCAGTCCGAGACAAACTGCTCACCCGGGGCGAGTGAGCGCCATCGCACCGGGTCGTCTTGATCGCCGGAGGCCCCGTTGGCGCAAAGAGCGTTGGCCGTCTCTCCCCATCGGGTCTCCTCCAGGTCCGCCAAGCTCGGACTGCCGCAAGCAAAGTTGCCGAGCGCGAATGAGCTGGCGAGAAGTCCGGGTAGGGCGCGGGTCGGCATGTCGATGAAATTAGCAATTTCGGGACCAATGCCGCGGTACAGCTCCGAGCGGAACGTTCCGTCGTCGTCCGTCCACAGATGTGGAAAGACCTCCACAGAAACCACGAAGGAGCCTACACCCAGGTCCTCGTAGCCCTCCCCCGGAGCTGGCGAGCCGCATCGCGCGGACCACGAAGGCTCGGGCCGTGTTGGAGCGACCCGAAACTTCGGCTATGAGGTGCTCCACTCGATCGTCGAGCCGGCGGCGGGTTCTCGTAGGTCGAAGAAGACTCAGGGCCATGGGGGCATCGGTGCGTGGAGTTTGGGAGCGCAAGACCGTGGACATCGGGTGGTGCGCTCTTCTGGGCGCATTCTTCCCGCGGCTCCGAGGTGCCGCGTGAACCCCTCCTTGACCCCGTCGCCGCTCGCTCTCGAGCTTCTTGCCGCCGACATTCGGCGTCAGGGCGTGGCGCTCGAGGCTGAGGCCTGGGAAGCTCTGGTCAAGCGATGCTCGGGCTTCCAGTGCGCCCGCGGAGAGGTGGTCTTCGCCATCTCGGAGGTGCCCAAGCACCTGCTCTTCGTGGCGAGCGGGATTGCGGCGGCCGAGTGGGCCATGCCCGATGGACGCACGATCATCCATCGGTTCTTCGAACGCGCCCAGTGGTGCACCACCATCACGAGCGCCATCGGGGGGGTTGAAACCTCGGACACCATCGTCGCCGTGGCCGAGATGCAAGGCCTCTTGATTCCCCTAGAGCACTGGCGTGAAGCCTACCTGCTCGACGACCAGGTGGGTCTCTACTTTCGTCACCGGATGTTGGCGCACCTGCTCTACGCCAAGGAGCTTATTCGGGTGAAGACCCTAAACAGCACCGAAGCCTCCCATCGGTTCCTGCAGGAGCACCATCCGCAGGTGCTGGCCGAGGTGCGTCAGAAGGATATCGCCCGTTTCATGGGCATTACGCCGGAAGCACTGAGCCGATTCCTTGGCCGGCGTCGGTCCGGCTGAAGGAGGCCAGCCTCCGAACTTAACCCACATCAATGAAGGCGCGGGCCGTCGCCGATATGCTTGACTCACCATGTCCGGCAAGGCGCCCCGCTTGACCATGCCTCCAGCCCGTGAGTTCGGCTGGACCCTCAAGCCCGAGTCTTCATCTCACTTCGCGATCCACCAGCGCGACGGGGGCCAGTTCTGCGTCGTTCTCAATCATGCCCTCCTCCGAGGCGTGACCGCGGAGATGATCTACTGGTGGTTCGAGCGTTTCACCCTTCTGAAGGTCCTGCTGCTCGATACCCCGGGTTACGAGGGCAAGGTCGTGCCCGCGTATCAGCTGTGGCACCCCATCGACCACTACGACGCCCATCTGTCAGGACCGGTGGCCTCCGATGGACGGCCTCGGGTCGGGGCCTCCATCCACATTCAGGAGGCGATGCAGTACGACGTCCACGGCTGGCGGTTCCCCGTGGATACCAAGGTCAAGATCTACTACGTCGCGCCAGATGGATGGGCCATGGGGAAGGTCCTCCCCCTCATGGGGCCGGTGATGATGCTTCGGATCCACTTCCGCGACGTCGAGGAAGCGGGGGTCCACGTGGGGGTGCACTATCACTATGAGGTGGTCATCGGCGTTAGTGGACGGGGACCCGTGGCGCGGAGAATCAACCGTAGCATCGGGAGCTCCTATGGCCCCGAGTTCTTCGCCGCCTGGCACCGCCACAACGTGATCGAAGTCGGCACCTTCGAGAACTTCCTTCCCGCTTTGTACAAACAACGGGCGCAGCTCGACACCCTCGAGTACGGTCTCGACATGAATCCGAAGCTTTCGGATCCGGCGACGCAGGCAGGCTTCGATAGAGCGCTGTTCGAGCAAAGGCTCGCCGGCTTCGAAGCAAGCAAAGACCCCTTCGAATACCAAGCGTACGCCCAGTCTTCCTACCTCTGAGCTCCTCCTCCATGGCTCTGAGCCGCTCGGTGTGCTCGAAGATTGCGCGTTCGCGGAGTGGACCTCACAGCAGAGACAGGTCCTGAGCTGGGCGGGGAGAGATGGAGCCTCGAGTTCGGGACCCGTTTCGACGTCCGGGAGCGGGCCCGCTTGTTAGTTTGACGATATAATCAGACCGAGGCGGCGGGCCTCTGCGACCGCCTGGCGTCTTCGGCTCACCCCGAGTTTTGCGAAGAGGTTCTTGAGGTGAAACTTGACGGTGTTCTCCGTCATCTCAAGCTGCCAAGCGATCTCGCGATTGGTCTTGCCGAGGGCTAGCTTCTCCAGGACTTCTTGTTCTCGGGCGCTCAGGAGGGCTTGAACCTCGCTCGGGCGAAGCTCCGAAGCCTTGAGCAGCACGCGCCCCACGAAGGCGCTCGAAAGCGGTTCGCTTCCATCGCTGCGAAGGTCTCGATGCAGCTGCCGCAGAGGGTCGAGCAAGTGAGGATGACACAGAAACGGACCGAGAAGCGAATGCCGAGAGGCGGTCTGCACGGCGTCGAGAAGGGCCTGGCTCGCCTCCGCTGAGGCGCCGCAGCGTCCGCGATGGCTCGAGAGCGCCAGGAGAAGGCGCACCAGATGGAGGTCTGATGACATATCGATAGCGCGATCGAGGGCGTGGGTGAGCACCCCCGTCGTGCGCGCGATATGAGGTCCGGGGCCACAACCCAAAAACTCGGCTCCGGCAAAGAAAGTCTGCCACAGCCAAGGCTTCTCTCGAGGGCTGTGGTCCGCCAACCAATCGTGGACGTCACCCACGTGAAACGCGGCGTCGCCCTTCACCTCGACCTCCGCTCGTGTGGCCAGGATTCGGGAAAAAGCGCTCAAACGAGGCAGATTTCGTCGCTCGGCCAGGTGCAGAAATCGCTGAGCCAGGGGGCCGGTGGCCTCGGGGATCCCCACTTGGAGGGCGAGGTGATATGCGGCGTCGAGCCCGAGAATATAGATCCCGGTCCATCCATCGTGCTGCTCGATATGGGAAAGGGCGGTGGATAGATCGTGGAAGTCCTCCCGAACCGCCAACCCTTGCCAGGCGCGGAGGGAAGCCTGGAGAATGAGCGCGAAATGCTTGAGCCCACTATCCGCACCGAAGTTGGCTTCCGCCATCTCGAGGGCTTGCTCGATCGCCGTCTCGGCCTTGCCCATATCGCCCTGCTGCAGGGCCGCAATACCCGCCTGCAGATAGCAGTAGTTCAATCCCACGACGGATCCGCTTCGCCGTAGATAGATAAAGGAGCTCTCGAGCGCATGTGTCAGCTCCGAGAACTCACCTCGCGCCAGGTGCAGGACCACGCTTTCGCTGGCGAACGCGGCGGCGTCGAGGGGGTCGAGCTCGTCCAGAGGGGCGTCGGGTGATCGCTGGGTGGCTCCACCCACCCAATCGTCCGAGTCCTCGTACCCGTTGACGATGGCTCCCACCGCGCCCTGATCCCGCCGGGCGGCTGCGTCGGCGGGGTCTCGCCGAGCCTCGGCCGCGTCGAAGGCGGACCGTGCGTCCGCTTGCCGTCCGTCTTTACAGTGAAGGTACGCCTTGGCGAGCATCAGTCTCGAGCTTTGGGCCAAGATCTCATCGGGCATGAGACGAAGGAGCGTCCGCATCGCACTGATGCCTTCGGTGAGAATGATCCTCCACCCGCCGGCCTCGAGAATCAGTCGCCGGCATCGCGCCCAATCCTCCGTACGGCTCGCGTACACCACGGCCTCCACGAGATGCCCCCGCGCCTCGTACCACGCACTGGCTCGCCGAAGGAGGATCCGGAACCTCTCCGGATCCTCGCGGCGGAGAATATCTCGAAGGCAGTCTCGGAAGAGATGATGGAGTCGAAGCCACTGGTCGGGCTCGTTCAGGGGAACGATGAGCGCCGAAAGGGAGTCGAGCTCGGCAAGGAGTGGCCACGTATCCTGGCGTCGAAAGAGCGCGTCGGCGAGAGCCGGATTGAATCGATCGACCACGGCCACGCCGAGGAGGAAGGCCCGCTCTTTCGGCGGCAGGGACGATAGAATTTGCTCGGATAGATAGGAGGTGATCAACCGGCCCGTCGTGCCGGGCCGCAGTGAGAATCCGGGCTGGGTTGCCTCCTGGATGCGGGCGAGCTGGACGGCGACCGGCCACCCTTCCGTCTGAGTATATATCTCCTGGGCGACGTCCGCGGATACGCTCTCGGACAGGACGGAGAGGGTTTCTTCCCGAGTGAGTCGAAGCTGATCCGGGTCGATCTCGAGGGCCTCACCGGAGGCCAGCATCGTGGCCCAGTCGAGGGCGGGAAGAGCTCGACTGTTGATCACCAGGGTGAAGCTCGGCGGGGCCTTCCGGACGAGCTGGCGCAGGATCTGGTCGATCTCGACGCTGTCGATATGGTGATAGTCGTCGAGCACGAGAACCACAGGGCTTCGTAAGGTCTCCAGCTGGCGTACGAGGTGATGTGTCACCAAGAGCGGAGGGGAGTTCGGGAATCCGTTTCGAGCCCCAATCTCGAGCTCCCCCACGTCGACGCGGGCTCGTGCCAAGCTGAGGACCAAGGAGGCGAGGAAGTGCTGGGGGTCCGAGTCGCTCTCCTCGATAGAGAGCCACCCGCTCGGCAGTCCCTGGGCCCGTCGCTGGTGCACCCACTGCCCGACCAAGGTCGATTTGCCGAAACCGGCCGGTGCGACCACCATGGCCAGCCTCACGTTGAGGGCCTCATCGAGCCTTCGAAAGAGGCGGCTTCGGCGGACGAGGGTGCATCGAGGCAGGGCCGGCTCGAGTTTTCCCTCGCGAATCCAGCCTGCTTCGCCGAGGAGGTCGGCGCCGGCGGGGGGGTTCGCCGCCGGATCTCGCTCCATCGAGGTCATCCCTGCGCACCATTTACGCCTCGAGCGGGCGGAATGGGTAGGGGGGGAGGTAGGTCTTGAGCTGAACGGGTAGGCTTTCGTCTTTCGTGTCCGGTGCTAGGTCCTCTACCTGTGGGGGCCCGGGAAAGGCTGCGAATCGGCGTCGACGTGGGGGGGACGAACACCGACGCGGTCATCGTCCAAGGCCCCAAGGTCCTCGCGAAGTGCAAGACCCCGACCACGCCGGCGGTCGAGGACGGAATCGCGGCCGCGCTCGCCTCGGTGGTCACGGACGCCGACGTGGCGCTCGGAGCGATCGATCTCGTCTGCATCGGGACCACCCACTTCACCAACGCCTTTGTCGAGCGCCGTGGTCTCGAGCCCGTCGGGATCCTCCGGGTGGCGCTGCCGGCGGCGGCGGCGCTGCCCCCCCTGACCGACTGGCCCTCCGAGCTGGCCGCGCACGTTCGGGGCGCGGTCTCCGTTGTGCGCGGAGGATACAACTACGACGGGACCCTCAACTCACCCCTCGATGAGCAGGCGGTGGCGACGGCAGCTCGGGATTTTCGCGATCGAGGGCTGAGCTCCGTGGCTCTCTCGGCGCTATTCGCCCCCGTCAACGAGGAGATGGAAGCCCGAGCGGCCGAGATCATCAGGACCGAGCATCCCGGGTGTCGGCTGACCCTATCTTCTCATATTGGGCGCTTAGGTCTACTCGAGAGAGAGAACGCGGGCATCATGAACGCAAGCCTCGCCGGACTCGCTCGTGCAACCATCGATGGGTATCGCTCCTCGCTAAGTAAGCTGGGCATCTCGGCGCCGCTCTATGTCTCGCAAAACGACGGGACCGTGATGAGCACCGAATTCGCGGAGCGCTATCCCGTGCTCACCTTCGCCTCCGGCCCGACCAACTCGATGCGCGGGGCTGCCTATCTATCCGGCCTCTCCGACGCTCTAGTGGTCGACATCGGAGGTACGACCGCGGACATCGGCGTCCTCACTCGAGGGTTTCCTCGAGAGTCGGCGACCCTGGTCGACATAGGCGGCGTCCGCACGAACTTTCGGATGCCGGACATCCTCGCCCTCGGCCTGGGGGGAGGAAGCGAAGTGCATCTCTCCTCGGAGTCGGTCCACGTCGGACCTCGATCGGTGGGTTTCCGGTTGACGGAGGAGGCTCTCGTCTATGGCGGCTCGACTCTGACCGCGACCGACATTGCGGTGGCGTCGGGGTACGCCAGTCTCGGAGATCCCTTCCTGGTTCGCCATCTCGCACCCGCGCAGGTCGAGACGGCGGTGGAGAGCATCCACCGATCCCTCGAGGACGGGCTTGACCGTATGAAGGTCAGCCGTGGCGCCGTTCCCCTCGTTCTCGTAGGGGGCGGCAGTATTCTCATAGATCGGCCGCTCGCGGGGG
>JBCBRU010000249.1:0-11390 GCA_039819565.1 Myxococcota bacterium
CGATCTGCCGCCGGAAAGACCGGTGCGCTTGCCGAAGATTTCGGCGGTCATCGCCTTCAGGTCGACGCCCTTCGCGATCGCCTGATGGTGAGGACGGTGCGTCGCGGTCACGGTGTCGTGCTCTTCGAGGTGGGCGATGACGCCCACGGCGCAGGGCTCCTGCCCGTTCGACAGGTGCATCTCCCCGGGGATCGGCCCGGCCGCCATATCAAAGCGCGGCTGCTTACCCTCCAGATAGATCTTCTCTATCGCCTCCTCATAGCGACGGCTCAGGAGCATCGTTTCGTACATCCATCGCTTTTCTTTGACTCCCGGTTGCATGGACTCCTCCATGCTCCGTGGCTGGAGCAACCTGCGTGCCGAGCCAAGCCGGTGCTCTTCCCGAGTGGGGTGTCTCAATCCTGGGACAGACGCCCGGTGCAGTGTCTCAGAACTGGTTCGAAGCGGAGGCCTCACCCGGCCCTCACCGGGCGACGGAACCGGGTGGTAGGGACGTGGGTTGGGAGCGATGGGTTAGGAGGCGGCTGGGGGTCGGCGAATGCCCAGCTGACGCATCTTGCGATGGGCGGTGGAGCGTCCAATGCCGAGCTGAGCGGCCGCTTTGGAGACGTTCCAGTCGTGGGCAGCGAGCGCCTCGAGAAGAACCTTCCGTTCGGACCTCTGTCGAGCCGACTCCAGCCCCAGGGTCGGGCTGGGGGTGTCTCCTTGCACTTCGAGGGGCAGCGTCTGCAGAGTGATCCGGCCATCCCCGGAGCAGGCGGAAGCGAAGAGCAGCACCTGCTTGAGCTGCCGTATGTTTCCTGGCCAGCGGTAGGCGAGGAGCTGCGCCCGAGCCTCCGGCGCGAAGGTCGTGCCGGGCGGCGCCAGTCGAACGATGAGGGCCTCGAGGTCTGTCCGGTCGCGCAGAGCGGGGAGGGAGAAGCTCGCTCCGCGCAGTCGATAGTAGAGGTCTTCCCGAAACCCCCCCGACTTTACGAGCGCGCCGAGATCGCGATGGGTAGCGGTGATGAGCTGAATATCGACGGGGACGGGGGTGATGGCTCCCAGCCGAGTCACTTCCCGCTCGGCGAGCACCCTTAGCAATCGACCCTGCAGGGGCAGGGGCATATCGCCGATCTCATCCAAGAAGAGGGTGCCTCCGTCGGCGGCCTCGATCTTTCCGGGCTTGCCGACCTCGAGGCCGCCCGTAAACGTGCCGGGGGCGTAGCCAAAGAGCTCGCTGTCGAGCAGTCCTTCCGTCAGGGAAGCGCAGTTGACGGCAACGAATGCGGCGGAGGACCGCCGGCTCGCCGCGTGGATCGCCTTGGCGAAGGCATCCTTGCCGGTGCCGGTCTCCCCCCCGAGCATGATCGGGAGGTCCGTCTCGAGGACATGATGGATCGCCCGGCGATGGCGACCCATGGTCGCGTCCTCACCGGCGAGGGCTTCGAGGTCGAGGGACGCGAGACTCTGCTTCTTTCGCACCGGGGAAGCCGCGGGGCGGGAACGGTGGGCCCGGGCACGCTCGGACGCGGGACGGCGGGCGAGTCGAAGGGACCAGCTCGCGTGGGAGAGGGTGGCCCCGGCGGGAGCGTCGACGAAGGCCTGCAGGTCCATTCCAAACCTACGGCTGATCAGCTCACCGATGGGGGAGGTGGGACGGGCGCTCGGAGAGAGGGCAAAGAGCTTCGAGGCGGAGCGCGTAAGCCCCGCGATCTTCCCGTCGGCCGCGACGGCCAGCAGCGCTGACGATGTCTCGATCGGATCGAGGGCATTCGGGGACAGCTCCACGAGACAGTGATCCGGGTACGCCTGCGCGAACAAAGCGCCGTGGACCGCCCCCGCCGTCTGTTCGAGCGCGTGCTGAAGGAAGGGCACATGCCTCGTCCCGGCGGCCAGGGTGGTCAGGTCCAGTACGCCGGAGAGCTGCTGGTGCCCATCCCACAGGGGTACGGCCATGCAGCTATACGGATGGAGAATCTCCAGCAGATGGTCGGGACCGTGCATCACCACCGCCTGCTCCTCGACGAGCGCAGTGCCGACGGCGTTGTTGCCGGCGAAGGCTTCCGTCCACACCGAGCCCTCGTCGAGGACGGAGCCAAGCCGCTCGGAGTCTCCGCCGCGGGAGTGGCGATGCACGACCACCCCGTCGGGGCTGGCCACCAAAAGGACGCATCCGGAGCGCTCGGCGACCGAGGCCATCCTGCAGATGGCCCGCGCGGCATCCTTCAGGCAATCGTCGACCTGCTGCTGACGCTCCTGAACTTCGGGCTGGGTGAGTCGCGCCGGGAGGGGGCTCCCGGCGGCATCGAGGCCGTACACCTCGGCGGAACGCTCCATCGAGCGGCGCGCGACCTCGGCGACAGCCGGATCTCGCTGCGGTTGTATCGCGATCGCCATGTTCCGCCGTCCTCCCCACGGGGTCGGACGACCGTATCATCAGGTCCAGCGCGCGCAAAAGACGCCGGGCGGCCCCCTCGCGACCCGAGGGCGTCCAGTTCGGACGTCCGATCTGTCCGTCTTCAACGGCGAGGGGAGGCTCGGCCGGGCCACATCGGTGGGTCCAGCGCGTGCTTCTGGCCCCGATGTGAACATCGTCAAGCTCTCCTTCTTCAGCCTTCCACGACACCTCCGCCGCTCCTCTCCAGACCGACCCCCGGCGAGCCGGACGTCCATCGGCGTCGCGCTTCGTCTCGTCGGGGGTGGCCTGAGCCTCTTGTTTTTGGGGGCCTTGCCCCTACCGGGCTGCTCGGGCGCCGACGCTTGCGCCGACGCCGCGGCCGAGTTCGCCGCCGTCTGCAGCGACGATGGGGCGCGTGCCTGTCAGGCGGCCGGCTACGGGATGTACTGCGAAAACGCCGTGGAGCCGGAGGCCGCGGCAGCGGCGCTGGACTGCCTCAGGAATGAGAGCTCGAGCCGGAGCTGCCGGACCTTTTCCGATCCATCGGGGGCCGAAGCCTGCGTTGCGAACCTGCTCGGTCCCGTCACTCGGCCCGAGTGGACGTCGATCGTGGCGAAGTTCGTCTTGGTCTGCGGCCGAGCCACAACCCCCGTCACCTTCGAGCCCCCCTTCGCGTTCTTGAGCCAGGCGCAGATCGACGCCGTAGATGCTTGCCTGGACGGCGCCACGAGCTGCGAAGCTGCGCAGGCCTGCCTGGCGACGGGGCCTCAAGCGCCCCTCGCGGTGTGCTTCGGAAGATGACGATCTAAGGGTTGGCAGGCCCGCCCCCTGCGGGTCAGACTCCGTGCGTTCCGCCCGGGCCGGGCTGAAGAACCTGCCGGCTCATCCTCGAGGGGCGAGCAAGTCCCGGGGAGGGCGCTGACGTCGACGTCGACGCACCGCTCCGATCACCACCAGCACGCCCAGCCCCATCCACGGAAGGGAGCCGTCGGCCGACGAGACGCAGCGACAGCACTGACCGTCGACGTCACAGAACTGGCCGTCCGGGCACTCGTGGTCGCTGAGGCACTCCCGGTCTTCACATACGTTCCGACCGAAGATCCGCTCATCGTCGCAGAACTGCGTGGGGTCGCAGTCCTCGTTGAGCTCGCACTCGTCGCAGGCGTTCAGACCGAGCGAAAGCGCAACGGCCGCGATCATCACCCAAGTCTTCATCCTCTCAGTAGAGCGCGGATGAAAGGGAGGCGTCACCCCCCTCTATGATCGACCGCGCCCCGCGTCGTCTCGAGGACGCGGTTCGAAGGGGTTCGAATGGAACTTCGAAACCGCTTTTGAACCGCCGATCCCGGCGGTGGAGACAGGGTCGCTTTCAGAAACGGGACTCCGCGGGCTGGCCTCTGTCTTGCTCCGGCGGGTGGCATGGGCATCCCCAGCCAGCCGGTCGGCGCGCATCGACCTTCTCCGGGTCTCTCCCCGACGTCGCAAGCGAAGGAGGCCGCCGCGGCGGCCCCGGCACCCTCGACGCCCGGAGACGTCCACGTCCGGGGCGGGGGCCCCTCTCCTTTCCGAGGCAGCCGCCCGCCCGCCGGCCGGACCCTCCCGGGCCGCGCCCCCGCGGCGCCCCCTTCGGACTCCGCGGCGCGGCGCCGGGTCCTCTCACAGGTCCGCGAGGCCCTCGACGACAGTGGCTTTTTCGGTCGCGTCTCGTCCGATGAGGCGGAGACGGCAGCGAAGGCGATCGCTGGGCTCGGCGACGCGGACGCGAGCGCCGTTATCCGTACCCTTCAGAACGAGGGGCGGCTCGACAAGCTCACGCGCAAGCTCGACGACAGCGCCCGAGATCGCTTCGCGGGGGCGATGGCGCAAAGCCTCGACGGGTCGGCGCTGGCCAAGCTCGGGCAGTCGATGCGCCGGGCGGGCGAGCCCTCGCGGGCCGCATTCGCGGACGCTCTGCGCTCGGCGCCCGAGAAGTCTCGTCTGGCCTTCGTCTGGGCCTCCGCGACGGCCACGAACGACGGTACCCCCACCCGTAGCTCCACCGATCCCGGCTTCGGATCCTCGATCTCCACCCGCTTCAAGAAGGACGGCGACGCGGTCACGGTGGCGGCGGTCATCTCCAGCCTCCGCGGCGGCAAGGCCCACGCCGCCTTTTCCACCCTAGCCCCCGAGCAGCAAAAGGCGGTCTTCGAGGCGGCCGCGAACCCCCGCGAGGTGAGCTTGACCGCGGTGGCAGGCCCCGGCATCGCGTCCACGAGCACATCGAAGCGCGCCGACGCCGTAGGCTTTCGGGCCCTCGTCGACGCGGCCGCCTCCATCCCCGACGCTGCGGCCCGAAACGAAGCTCTGGGGTCGAGCCTGGCCGCTCTGAAGGGCGCGGAGGCAGACCTCCCGAAGCGGGCGCGAGCGGAGATGGCGGAGGCGGTCCTTCGTCACATCGACGGCACCACCCTCGGTCAGCTCGCGCCGGATGGCGTCGCGGCCCTCGCCGGGGCGCTCGCCGAGCATCCGGCCGGACCGCTCGGGGCACTCGAGCAGGTGGGGGCGCTCCCCGCTTCTCCGCAGCGAGACGCCCTGATCCGAACCATGTTCCTGAAGACGCCGCCTGGCGCCCTCGAGAAGAGCGGCGGGCTTCGGGCGCGCTTCGCGGACGCCCTCGCGACGGGACCCGAGGGGACCGACGCCCAAGGCGCCATAGCCCTCCGGGCCGCGCTCGCCACCGAGAGCGGGCGCGCCCTCCTCATGAGCCCGTCGGTGTCCGGGGCCGCCCGCCTGTGGGCGGCGCAGGAGGTGATGAAGGGCAGCGCCGCCGCGACGAAGGCGCTGGCCTCGGACACTCCGTGGGAGAGTCCCGCGGTCCTCAAGGCCCACGCCCGCGGGAAGGTCTTCCAGCACGAAGCGCGCGGGGATCGAGCGGTGCCGGTCGCCGGGCAGAACATCGAGAACCTGATCGGAGCGGGCCTAGGGGCGCCGCTTCGCGCCGATTTCCCGACGGACGCGGAGGCTGCCGCGGGCGCCCAGCGAAAGGCGCTCGCGGGCCAGTACAACTTCTACGAGGGGGTCGAGGCCGTCACCAAAGTGGCCACCGGGATCCGAGAGGCGCAGCGCCAGATGGGCAAGGGCGCGATCGGGGTGGCCACCGTCCCCGTCCAGTATTCGAGCGAGAAGACGGGCCCGGTGGACCTGAAGCTCTACCGGGTCGAGGGCCAAAACGGCCAGTCTCGCTTCGTCGACAACGTCGGGCGGGTCTATGCGTCCTTCGAAGCCTGGAAGAAGAGCAACGACCTCCCGCCCGGCAAGATGACTTTCCCCGCGGACGGTCGCCTCGGCGCCCCGGGGGAGACCGCCCTCGTCACCGAGAACACCCCGGACACCAGCGACACCTTCTGGGAGCACGTGGGCGACGTCGCCGACGTGGCCGCGCTCGCGGGCGGAGTCATCGCGAGCGGGGTCATCCTCGTGGGCTCGGGCGGGACGGCGACGCCGCTCGTGGCGGGCGCGTGGGCGGTGGCGCTCGGCTCGGCCGGCTACATGGGGATCAAAGCGGGGGCCGACCTCTACGATCGGCACGCCCACGGCCAGACCCTCGCCCTCACCGACCCCGACGCGCGCGCGGCGTGGCTGAGCCTGGCTGGCGCCGGGCTCACGGTGGCCGGGGCGGGGGCGATGCGGGGAGCAACGGCGCTTGCAAGCCAGGGCGCCAAGCTCGCTCCCCAGGCGGCCCGAGCGGCGGGGATCCTGAACGCCACCGCAAACCTCGCCGATGCCGCCAGCACCGTGGATCAGGCCCACGCGCTCGTCACCAACTGGGACCGGATGACCCCGGCCCAGCGGGCCCAGATGGGGCTCTCCATCGCCTTTTGGGGAACGATGACCGGCGTCTCCGCAAAGGCCAGCGGCGGCAAGGTAACGGACGCCTTCTCCTTCCGGGCCCAGATGAACAGCGCCCTCATCGAGAGCGGCGCCGCGGTCCGCCCCAGCCCGGACATGGCGTCCGGACACGTCCGGGTGAAGACCGGCTACGACGACGGCGGACGGTTGAACCTCGGCGTCGAATACGGCCCTGGCTCCTCGAAGACCTCGATCCGCATTCACCAGGACGTGGCCCGCCAGCTGATCGACAACAGCGGCGCCCAAGGTCTCATCCGCCGGATGCTCACCGACGCCCCGAGCTTCCCTCCGGGCAGCCGCGGCGAGGAGGTGGCGCTCGAGGTCGTCAAGCACCGCGCTCTGGTGCGGGCCTACGAGGCCGAAGCACCGAATGCGCCGGAGCGAAAGTTCTACGAGACGGAGCTGCGCCGCTACGAAGGGGAGCTCGACCGGCTCAAGGCGAACCCGAGCGCGGCCCGTGCCCCCGGACGGGGACACATTGACGCCGCCTCGGCCGAAGAGGTCACGAACGCGGTGAAGGCGCTCGGCGGTTCCGAGACGCAAGCGAAGAAGCTCCTCGACGCCGTGGGGGCCCCCGACGCCAAGCACCTCCTCGACGCCGCCCGGGACGGGACCTCCCCCGCGGAGGCGCGGGCGCTCCTCGACAAGCTCACCGCGGTCCCGGACACGGTCCTCGCCACCGCCGCAACCTTGGGCTCGGGTCCCCTGAAGGCCACCTTCGCGAGTTCGGCGAGCGACGCCGCCAAGCTCATCCAAGAGCTCGGACCGGCTCGCCTCACGGGGGCGGCGGAGTCGGTGGGGGCCGAGGGTCTGACCGCGCTCGTGGACAGGGTGGGCACCCAGACGGCGGCCAAGCTCGTGGACGCCGGCCTCGCCAAGCTGAAACACCTGACCAAGCTCGGCGACATCGCAAGCCGGCTGGTCGCGGCTGGGCCCGCTCTGGACGCTGCGCGACCTCTCGGTCCGAACGCCATCATGCTCGACTCGAACGCGGTCCTCGCCATCGAGAAGCTCCAGAAACACGGGTGGCCGGCCCTTCAGGACGGCGAGAAGGGCTTCATCAACAAGGTCCGTGAGCAGGTGGGCTTGCCCAAGCTCACCGGGCAGCCGGCCTCCACGACCACCGCCGACCTCTTCGGCCCGGCCGACCTCCGCTTCACCCCGATGTCCGCCGGGGAGGCCCCGCTCATCCCGGGGATCACCATCGCGAAGCCCGGCGCGGACCGCTCGAGCTCGGCCTACACCGATCTCCTCGCAGACTGGGCCACCCCTCCCGCGGTGGGCGGCGGTAAAGGCGTGGCCGACCGGTCCATCGTGGCCGACGCCCTCTTCGCGGCGGTCGACGGCGGTGCCCCGCGCACCTTCGTGACGGGCGACGCCAACATCGCGAAGGCTCTCGTCGAGCGCTACGCGCCCGCGGCGCTCAAAGCCAAGAAGCACCCCAACGAGAACTTCGCAGCTACTCTTGCCCGCGAGGCGCCGGGAGGCTTCGACATGACCGTCGATGGCCACACCCTTCGCGTCGTGTACGCTCCCGAGTGAGGACCAAGAACCATGACCATCCGAAATGCCTTCGGCGGACCTCTGACCTGTCCCGCGTGCAAGACGGTGACGGAAGGCGTCCTTCCCGGCGCGAGCACCAAGATCATCGATCGATACGAGGAGGGCGACCGAGTGCTCCGCGTAGGGGAGCGGATCGAAGACCTCGACCATCTCGATTTCGAGCAGGTCTACTACACGATTCGGGCGAGAGAGAAAGGCGAGCGCGCCCGCGCGATCGAGCCTTGGACCTGCCCTCACTGCGGAACGAAGGGGTGGTTCGTCATCGTCTACGGCGACGACAAGATCCTGGAGATGGAGGCCGTCACCCTCTCTCGCGCCCTCCTCGAGAGCCTCGACTACCTTCACCCCGATCTCGTTGAAGGCCTCCCTCCGCAGGAGCGGAAGGAGGTCATCGTGGCCGACGGCGACCGCGACTGGGTGAACGGGCGCGTGGATCCCATCTACTTTGAAAGGGTAGCTTCTCTCATCGAGAGGTTGTCCGGTTGATGAGCGGGCGGCCGCGACATCCCCTACGGAGCTTGCTATCCTCGAGGGGTGGATGACGCTCCGGACCCCAGGTTCTCCGTGCTCTGTCCTCAGGGACCTTCCGCGGTCCCCGAGATACCTCTGGCCCCTCGACCGCCGACCCTCTCCCAGCGACGCGTCGCCTTCGTGTGGGACTTCATGTTCCGAGGCGACGAGATCTTTCCCATGATCGCAGAGGCGCTCACATCGGAGTTCGGAGATATGGAGTTCGTATCTCCCGAGACGTTCGGGTCCACCTTCGGAGGGGACGAGCACGCGGTCCTCGACGAGCTTCCCTCGAAGCTCGCAGGGCTGGGGGTGGACGCCGTGATCGGCGGCGTCGGCTGTTGAGGGGCTTGCACACCCGCCGTGATGCGGGCCAGCGCGCACATTGAGAAAGCAGGAATTCCGACCGTCGCCCTCGTCTGCGACGGATTCATCGGTCAGGCCCAGGCCGTCGCCGAGGGTTTGGGGATCCCCGATCTGCCGGTGGCGCGGGTGGTCGGACACGTAGATACCCAGGACGTGGCGGAGCTGCGATCGAACGTCGGCGAGACCACTCTCCCGGAGGTCATCTCTCGTCTGACGTCGGCCCTCGAGAGCCCCCGGGCGCGGCCGATCCACGGCGCCGCCGAGATCGTCGTCACCGGTGACTTTGAGGAGATCAACGATCGCTTCGAGGCTCGAGGCTGGAGCGACGGCCTCCCCATCGTTCCGCCCACAACTCCTCGAGTGGAAGCCTTCCTCGCGCGTGTGTCTCACTCGGGCGACCACGTCCTCGGGGTCATGAAGTCCTCCGGCCGGGCAGCTACGGTGCGCAGCGTCGCCGTCAACGGGGTCATGGCGGGCTGCCGGCCCGAGCACATGCCCATCCTGGTGGCCATCGCGGAGGTGATGGCCGACCCCGCCTACGGCGTCGAGCACAGCGGGGATACGACGAGCGGAGAGACACAGGCCATCGTCGCCGGGCCCATGGTCCAAAGCCTTGGCTTCAACGTTTCCGACGGCGCCCTGCGGGATGGTCATCGCGCCAATTCCAGCGTCGGTCGATTCTGCCGGCTGCTGCTGCGAAACGTGGGAGGGTTCGAGCTGGGGCGAGCGGACAAGTCGACCTTCGGTCACACCTGGCGGGTCGTGCTCGCCGAAAACGACCCGGCCCTACGCCAACTCGGATGGCGCGGGTTCGCCGAAGATCAAGGCTTCGAGGCGGGCGCGAACGTCGTGGCGCTCCTTCGGACCACGGGCGACACCGTAGTGGGCTCGATCTACGGAAAAGCACCGGAGCCCATCCTCCGCTACCTCTCCGACGGGCTGGTTCGGCAGCACTCCTGGGAGTTCATCTTCGCCGCCGGCTTTGCCCCGGAGACCAACCGTCCCCTGCTCGTCCTCAGTCCGATGGTCGCAGGCACCCTATCCCGAGCCGGACTGAGTAAGTCCGAGGTCCGTGAGCGCTTGTTCGCATATGCTCGAGTGCCCGCGTGGAAGGTTGAGCGGTACCTGGGTGAATGGACCAACCTCGTACCCGGCTCGCGGACTCTCGTGGAGCTGGTCGCGGATGGGCTCGCCCCTCGCGTCTTCGCGGAGAGCGAAGACCCGGACCGACTCGTCCCCGTCGTCTCCTCGCCCGACCACTTCGTGATCGTCGTGAGTGGGGATCCACGCCGTTCGAATGCCATGGCGATAGGCAGCAACGGGATGCACGGCATGCTGACTTGCCGAGCCGTCCGCGCCCTCGCCGAGTGACGAAGGCCGGTCGACGCGGACCCGGTTCGGCCCTGAAGCGGGTCGGCGGACCCTTGTCGCTATCTCGAAGCATGGTGTACGTTTTTGGGATGCCGAAGATCCCGACGGAAGCCATCGGAAGCGTGCCGCGTCCAAAGTCCCTCATCGATGCGATGGCGGGTCCCCCGGAGGCGCTCGGCCCCGAGATGGAGAAGGCCCTTCGAGAGACCGTCACCCGACTGGAAGCCACTGGATCGCCCATCATCACGGACGGCGAACAGTCGAAGCCATCTTTCGCGACCTATCCTCTTCATGGCCTCGACAACCTGGCTGAGGATGGCGTCGTCATCCCCTTCGAAGACGGGCACACCCGCCAGCTGCCCCGTCTCACCGCGGGGCCCTTCCGGTACGCGACCTACGCCGGGAGCTACACCGCCAAGGCGAAGACGCTGACCGATCTCCCCGTCAAGCAGGCGGTGATCAGCGCGAGCGCGATGAGCCTCCTCTACCCGGAGACCCCGATTGATGGGTACTCTCGGGAGCAATTCCTGGCCGATCTCGTCGACGAGGCAGAGAAGGACATTCGAAGCGCCCTCGACGCGGGCGCGGAGCGGGTGCAGATCGACTTCACGGAGGGACGCCTCAGCATCAAGCTCGACCCGTCCCGCGGTCTCCTCAAGCAGTTCGTGGCTCTCAACAATCAGGTCCTGGACCGCTTCTCCGAGGCGGAGCGCGCCCGTATCGGCATCCATACCTGCGCGGGCGGCGACCGCAATTCGACCCACAGCGCCGACGTGCCCTATAACGAACTATTGCCGGATCTATTCGAGACCAAGGTCACCAGCTTCTATGTGGAGATGGCCGGCGAGGAAGACCCCGAGCCCTCCCTCGCTCTCCTTGGGCGCCTCGTTGGGGAAGGGCAACGGGTCTTCGTTGGGGTCATCGACCCCATCTCCTCCGAGGTGGAGGCGCCGGAATTGGTGCGGGACCGCGTCCTCGCCGCCGCCCAGCATATCCCCGTCGAGCGTCTCGGGACCACCGACGACTGCGGCTTCTCGCCCTTCGCGGACGACGTGGCGATGGCTCGAGAGATTTCCTTCGCCAAGATCGAGGCGAGAATAAAGGGGACCAAGCTCGCCGAGGAGGCCCTCGAAGACTGACGTACGACGAGCGGAGCCGTCGGTCTCGCTCGAGAGATAGTTTCGTCTCGCTCAGCCGAGCTCGGGGGCGAGGGACCGACAGGCGGCAACCAAGGCGTCCGGGTCGGGGGCGGACGCAACCCCGCCCACGCGTGGTCCGAGGATCTCCCGGAGGTCCAAGTCGTCGGACGCGG
>JBCBRU010000250.1:0-11423 GCA_039819565.1 Myxococcota bacterium
GGCCCCGTTCAAGCAGGAGAGGAACTTCACGACGGTGCTGCCCGATGGGTTTCTCCTGCGGGTGGCCATGCCCGAGATCGTAGCCCCATCCCCCCCCCGCTTGAGCGCGCAGCTGGTCGTGGACGGAACGACCCTGCCGGCGGAGCGCGCAGAACCCGTGGCCGAGATCGCTCTCGCTCAGTTTCGAGCTCGCGAAGGGGCCCTGAAGGCTCGCGCCATCGCTCGCGCCGCCCTTAAATACACGGCGACCAAGGCCACCTCCGAAGCCGTGAAGAGCGCCTTGCGAGAAGACGAGGACGAGGACGAGGACGAGGATCGAGGGCGCCGCCGGCGGCGAAACCAAAACGATGGAAGCGAGCTTGCCGGGGCTCTGGTGAGCCTCCTCGGCGGGGTGGCTTCGGCGGCCTCCGAGGGTGCGGACCTGCGCTCTTGGACGCTCCTGCCCTACCGCTTCGACGTTGCCCGGATGTGGGTGCGGCCGGGGAGGCACGATGTCTCCGTGGAGTTGGTCGATGCGGCCGGCCGTCCTGCGGGCTCCCTCCACGACACCACGATGAATCTAACCCCGGGGGCGCGAGTCATTGTCAGCGTCCGCAGCCTTCGTTGACGATATCTGGAGATACTTATGCGCGCACCTTCGGTTCTTACTTCCCTCGCTCTTTTTGCCCTCGCCGGATGCAGCAGCGCTCCCTCCCCAGGTCGGTTGGTCCCGGAGAACGCTCCGGACTGGGTGAAACGAGGATCTCGGGTTCTCGAGGGTCGCATCGTGGGGGTGGGCGCGGTGAGCGGTATCAGCAACGCGCCCGTCGCCCAGTCGACCGCCCTCAATCGAGGGCGAGCCGAGATTAGCCGCATTCTGGACACCTACAGCGCGTCGCTGATGAAGGACTACCAGGCGTCGGTGGCGGCCGGCGAGGCGCCGGCCGAGGAAGGGCAGTCCGTGGAGCAAGCCATCAAGACCTTCTCGGCCAATCTCCTCCGAGGTTCAGAGCAGAGGGACATGTGGCTCGATGCCGCCTCCAACACCTGGTTTGCTCTGGTCGAACTCGACTTTGCCCGCCAGCAGAGGCTGGCTTCGGCAGGGGTCGGTGGGGGGCTCGAGGCTTGGATCGCTCGACACGGCGCCGAGGCGCTCGCGGATCTCGAGTCCGACTTGGAAGAGCGCCGAGCCCCGGCGACCCCCGACCCGGACCCGGCCCTCCCGGCCCCCGCATCGCCTCGGCGCGCGGAGCGTGACCGGGCGCCCGCCCGTACCGGGCCCCGCCCGGCTTGGGTGGATGGGCGCTGCGATCCTCGGTTCCTGTGCGCGACGGGGGAGGGCTCTACCGATCAGGGCGCCGAGACTCGGGCGCGCACCAACATGGCTCTGATCTTCGAGGCTCAGGTCCGGGCCGTCGCGGAGAGCTTTCAGAGCGCTTCCCGAGAGGCCCAGGCTCGGACCGGCGAGCGGTGGGCCGAGGTCGAGCGCGTGACCGAGCACTCGCTGGTCACCACCGAGAAGCTCCTTCTCATGTGCAAGATCGAAGGCCGCTGGATCTCCCCAGAGGGCGTGGTCTGGGCCCAGGCCCGGATTGAGCGGGAACCCGCCGCCCGCGCTCTTCGCGACCGCATCACCTCTCTGGACCGCGTCATCGGCGAGACACTCCAGCAGGCCCGCCTCACCGCGGGGCTGGAGCGTCCGCCCATCCTCCGGCGCGCCCTCCAGCATCTCGCCGAGCGGCAGGCCTTGGACGCGGATCACCGGGTGCTCACGGGTCGCGGGCTGCCTACGGAGGTGACCTGGGCGGACGTCCTCGCCCTCGTCGAGGACACCCGGCGGGAGCTGCGTTTGGCCCTCACGGTGGCCGGTCCGGGGGCCGAAAGGATCGGAGCCTGCTTGGAGGCTCAGCTCACCGAGGCGGGGCACACCCTCGTCGAGGTGCACCTGGATCCGCGGGTTGCGCGGCCTCAGCCGGTCCGGAGCGAGCACGATGGACGCCTCGAAGGCGAGCTGCGCGTGGTGCCCCGAGGGCGCGTCGGGGGAGACGAGTTGGTGCAATCCGTCCTGACTCTCCGCCTCGTCAACGGGCGTTCCGGGCGACTCCTTCGCACCGTAAGTCAAAGTGAGAAAGCAACGCGTCCGTCTCGCACCGCGGCCGTCGAGACGGCTGTGACCAAACTCTGCGCGAAAAGCGTCCCGAGACTGGTGGCGGACCTAGGACGGACTTTCGGCCGCTGATACGGTCGCCCCCATGCGACCCTCAATCCTCCTGTTAGCGCTCCTTTTCTACACCTGCGCAGGCTCAGAAACCCCCACTTCGGCCTCTGCCGCCCCTCCGGCCGCAGCCAACTCGTCGGTCGGCAAGGTCTTTCAGCAAGGCCTGGCCTCTTACTACAACGACAAGTTGGCCGGCCGAAAGACGGCGAGCGGAAAGCCCTACGATCCTCGAAAGAAGACCTGCGCGCATCGCAAGTTGAAGTTCGGGACGGTCGTGGAGGTCGAGCGCAAGTCGAACGGCAAGAAGGTTCGCTGTGTGGTCAACGACCGGGGGCCGTTCAGCAAGAAGAAGATCATCGACCTCTCCCGGGCCGCGGCCGAGGAGCTCGACCTCATTCGAGCAGGGGTAGCCCAGGTGTGTCTTCGGAAGGTCAGCCGCTAGTCCACCGTGAGGGACCTCGCAACCGGAGCCCGCTCTGGCCGATACTCGAGGGGCGATGCGTCGCCTGCTCCCGCTCTCCGTTCTTCTGCTTGGGGTTTCCCTGCTGGCCGTGCGCGTGGCCGCTTTTACCGCTCAGGGGCACATCTGGCCGGAAGCGGAGCAGAACGCGATTCGCTTCATGGTGGATCCGTTGGGCGCGGACGACGCCGGGCCTCAGGCCGCAGAGGCCGTACGACGGGCCTTCGCCGCGTGGGAGGCGGTGTCCTGCAGTCATCTTCGCTTCGAGGAGCAGACCTTCGCGCCGGCGTCGGCCGATGAGCGAAACGTCATCGCCAACGACGGAACGCCGCGGATCTTCTGGGCTGAGACGTCCGAAGCATGGCCCGGCGACGCCCAAACGCTGGCCCTGACCTACACCTACTATACGCTCGGGGCGTCTCGGCGGATCACGGACTCGGACATCGTGATGAACGGCGTGTCCTGGGGATGGACCACCGTGGAAGCTGAAGTCGGGCAGGGAGAGCCGCCGCGGGTGGACGCTGAGACCGTCCTCTTTCATGAGGTGGGGCACTTCTTCGGCCTCGACCATAGCCAAGACCCCGAAGCGGCGATGTTTCCGACCAACAACAAGCCCCTTCAGCGGGGGCCGGCGCGGGACGACGTGGAGGGTATCTGCGCGCTCTACGCCAACGGCGAGCCTCTTCCTCATGACCCTGGTTCAGGCGCCGGACGACCGGTGGGAGCAGCGTGCACAAGCCACGATCAGTGCGCGAACGCCCTCTGCGTGAGCGACCCTCTGCTCGATGAGACGTATTGTTCGAAGCTCTGCTCAGCCGCGGGCGATGAATGCCCGTCCGGTTTTCAGTGCACGCCTTCGGGGAGCAACAACTATTGCCTCAAGCCCGAGCCGATCGACGAGCTCTGCGATCAGTGCAACCTTCACGAGCACTGTGCCTCCGGCATATGCGTGACCGTACCCTTCCGGAACGGAAACGCGCCCTTCTGTTCCCGGCCGTGCGACCCCACTTCGACGAGCGCGTCGCAATGCCCCGACGGTTTTCAGTGCGAGATCACCCAGCAGCAGACCACCCAAATCGCGGTCTGCGTGCCCTCGAGCGGGGTGTGCGAGCCGCGCGGCAAAGGCGGCCACCTCGAGTCCTGCTTCGGCAATGGCACCTGCAAGCCGGGCCATGGCTGCTTCGAGTACTGGCCAGGTCTCAACTTCTGCTACGCCCTTTGTGACATCCGGGCGCAGGGACTGTCTTGCGGGACGCCGCGGTCCGTCTGCACGGCCGTGGAGGGCGTAGCCAACACGGCGATCTGCTACGAGGTCGCGTTTGCCGGGGAGCCCTGCGCTCCCGAGCAGTGCGACAGCCGGTCGATCTGCGCTTTCGACGAGTCGGCGGGGATCGACTCCGCCCTCTGCTACGGCGTGTGTCCGAGCGGTTCGGACAGTGAGTGTCCGGCCAACTTCGATTGTCAGGAGCTCGGGCTCGCGGCTCCCCTCTGCATACCCTTTGAGGGTTTCAAGTCGGTCGGCGAAGCTTGCGCCTCCAACGCCGAATGCCAGAGCAATATCTGTCGGGTGCTGGGCTCTAGCCGCCTTTGCACCGCGCAGTGCTCTACCACCGACGATCAGTGTGGCGCGGGACTCGTGTGCGTCCCGGATCAAGGCGGCACCCAAGGCCTCTGTTTCCCGCGCAGCGTCGCGAACAATGAAGAGGACCCCGCTCGAGACCCGGTTCCGGTTTCGGGTTTCTGTGCTTGCGATCGTACGAGCCAATGCGACGACGCGTGCGACTGCGATCCTGAATGCGGCGCCAGTTGCTCGGACGCCGGGCGACCTCTGGTCGGTCAGCGCACGCCGTGGCGCTGGGCCATCCTGGGGATCGCGCTTTGGGGCGGGGCTTGGCTCAGCGGACGAGATCGGCGTCGCCGCGCGGGTTCAGCCGAAACTGGCTGAAGGTATAGCTCATCACTCCCGTGATGGACTGGAAGCTATCCCCCATCTTCCGCATGTCGTTCGGACGAGGCATGTCGTTGCACGGCCCAGGGCTGGACGCGTCCGCGGGCGCCTCGCCGTTGTACGCATAGTCGTACTCGCTTCCGATGATGGTCGACCCGGCCACCTCGAAGTATCCGCGATCGCCGCTGCTCTCTACGCACGGGTTCGTGACGCTCACATTCTCGAGCTGCACCAAGACGCCTTCGTAGGGGTTCGTGACCTCGCTGCCGGAAAGGGGAGGGGCACCCGGCAACATGCTGGGCATGACCACGATCGGGGCCATGGGGGCGTTCCCACCGGCGAGCAGAGTGACCGTGGCGTCTGCGATCTGCATCCCGTCGAAGAACAGGACGGCGATGCCGCTCACGTTGACGCGATCCCCTACGGAGGGGGTGCCTCCCTCCAGACGAGCGTTGAACACGAAGACCCCAGCAAAGCGGCCGTCCATGACGCGATCGTCCTGGACGAAGAGCGAGGCGCGGCCGTTTTCGCCGCCCTCGATGGCGGTCACCACCACGTCATCGAAGGCCACCGCTGGGCACTCGCCGGAGCGGCTGTCCACGCCCCCTTGCTGAGTGCAGACGACGGGGCGGTTCGCGGCGTTTGGATCTTGAATCGCCGCGATGGTTCGAAGGCCGGACGTAGGCATCCCGCTATCCACCCTCCCACCGTCGAGGGTTCCGGCGTCGGGGGCCGTGCTGTCCGCACCTGGGATGCTCATGCCCATGTCAGGGATGGCGCCCTCGTCGTCGTCTCGGCAGCTCACGGTGAGAAGCAAGGTGCACAGAAGAGTCAGATGTCGCATGCCGCCGACGTATGAGGGCAGAGGGGGGAGCGTCAATCGACGACGATCGCCGGACCCGCGCATCTGGGCCTCGGTCAACCGTCGGACTCACCGAGGGGCGGCTCCGAGCGCTTACGGCGCGTGTCCGCCGAAGCCCCTGACGCAGGGCTCAATCACTTAGGCAGGCGAGAAGGTAGGCCCCGAACTCGAGATAGTAGAACTTCCAAATATCCATGTAGAAGGCGGTCATCGAAGCCTTCTCTTCGGGGTTGACCAGCCGCGCACGCGTCACCAGCAATATCAGCAGGCCGGCGTGCACCATCACCGTGATCCTCCCGTGCAATCCGGGCGCGCCCGCCGCCCCGAGGATCATCATGCCCACATAGAAGATGGCCAGGATCCCCACCGCTACCCGAAGGATGGTCTCCGGCCCGAAACGCACGCTGAAGGTTCGGACTTCGTGAAGACGGTCCCCCTCGATATCGGGGACATCCTTCAGGATCGAGATGACGGTCATGAATCCCAGCATGAAGGCCACGAAGGCTACGAGGTGTCCGGGAATGCGGGAGGCTCCGGTCAAGCCCACTTCAAAGGTCAGCCAAAGTCCAAAGTTGCCGATGACACCACGTGAGCCCACGATGGAGAGAGCCGCGAGGGCCGGGTAGCGCTTGAGGCGAAAGGGCTCGAGCGAATAAAGCGTGCCCACCACCATCACCGTACCGATGGTGAATACCAACCAGTTGCCGCCCGCGAACGCGAGGCCTGCGGCGAGGACGCCGGACACGGCGACAATGCGAGCCGCCTCGCTGGGGTCGAGGCGGCCCGAGGGAATGGGCAGTCCCGGTTTGTTGATGCGGTCGATGTCGACGTCCGTCAGCTGATTCAGACCTACGATGTAGACGTTGACGGCGAGCGCAGCGCCATAAGTGACGAGGAACAGCCCCAGGTCTTGCCGGCCCGCTTCGTGCGCCGATACGAGATAGAAGGTGACCACCGCGAGCGTCGAGCCCACGATAGTATGCGGTCGAGAGAAGTCCCAAAGAACCTCGAGGTCACGCCATGTCTTCATTGTTACCATCCTTGACCGCAGTCATGACTACATACCTGACCAGACCACTCCGGATGCCCGACCGCATATATAGGCCGCCCCAAGCTCCCCTCACCATGGATCGTCCGCCGCCCACCAGCGCTCGGACCCCCTTGGGGGTAAAGACGCTTCTGATCACCGCCGACCAAAATGGGTAGACGGTCGCGGACCAGTCTTCCGTGCGCACCTGGTGGACGGGAAGGTGGCCTAGGAGCTCTTCGTAGCGGCGCAGAGGTACCCACGTCAGCGAGCTCCCGTAGGCGCGGCTGATGCTCGCGAGATGGCGCCGCTCGCCGTCGCTGAGCGGCGTGGGGTCCGGGCGATGACACCAGGTGGCTGCGATCAGTCGCCCGCCTGGTCTGAGCACACGCAAGCATTCCTGCAGGAAAGCAGACTTGTCGGGCATGTGCTCGCCGCTTTCGAGGGACCACACCAGATCGAAGGTCCCGTCCTCGAATGGGGTCCGATTGGCGTCGGCGACGTGCACCCGCACGTCGTCGTCCAAGCCAGCCGCTTGGGTCAGGTCGTCGGCGATTCGCTTCTGCACCGGACTGAGGGTGACCCCGTCGACTTGGGCTGCGAAGCGTCGCGCCAGGTGTCGGGCGCTTCCGCCCACCCCACACCCGGCATCCAAAATTCGTAATCCCCGTGGTCCCGGCCGGGAGTGAATCCCGGCCTCCCCGCTTCGGTCGCTCTCGCTCCCTGCGCGCTCCGCTTGCTTCCCCCGTGGTCCCGGCCGGGAGTGAATCCCGGCCTCCCCGCTTCGGTCGCTTTGCGGTCCCGGCGCGCCAGCCCAATCGAGGAGGGCGTCGATCATGTCGACCTGGGCTTGGAGGTGGTCTTTCTGGGGCTCGCCTCTAGCGCTGTAGTGTCCGTGATGGAGGTGCTCGCCCCAAACGTCGACCCATCCTCGGGTGGTGTCGTCGTAGAGGCGCTGGATCCGCTCCTGCAGAGGGGGGCTCATCGACGGAAGCTCTTACCACCCGTCGGTCGGTTCGGCTTCCCAAGCTGCGCCTCGGCCCACGTCTTCGAACTCGATGTCACCGCTTCGACGTTCGAGCCGGACCTCGAGCGTCGCGTCGAGATGCTCGTGGACGATGCCCCGCATTGAGGCCTCGGACGGCTTGTGGAGAGGGACCGCTCTTCCTCCCCGGGCCCTCACCGTGAGGCGATGGGTCGCGTCTTCGCAGGAGAACCGAACGCCGTCTTCGGTGCGCCCCGCGTCGGTCACCTTGGCGCCGGTATAGGTGGTGAACCTCTTGAGTTGGCCGTCGCGCCAAACCCCCACGAGAAACCCCGGGAAGGCTCCGACGATCCAAGGCACGTTCGCGAGAGATATCGTCACGCACACTCCCGGCGTGGAGAAATGGTTCGACTGCATCCAGATCCAGCGTTTGGGAAAGCTTCGACCCCAGTCCTTCTCGATGTATCCGCGGCCCCCCTCGAAGTCGAAGCGCTCTCCGCTGACCTCCAGGGCTCCAGAGAGGGTGTGATCCAGACTCACGATGCCGTGGTAGCACTGCATGGTCGGCACCCACGCGTACCAGCCCATGACGCCCGGTGAGGCCCAGGTGACGGGCCAGCTGGCGAGGGAGCCGAAGCGGACCTCCCCGGAGAGGCCATCGTCCTCGAGACGGAGCCCTTCGCTTGTAAAGCGATGTCCGCCGAGCTCCACGGCGAGCGCGTCGTCGCGACCCTTGAAGGTGTCGAGAGGGTAGCTTCGGTAGTCCACCCAGGGTTCTCCGGGCCGGACGACCTGCAGGAAACCATGGTCCGAGTCCGCCTCGCGTCCCCGGAACATGCCCGGAATCAGGGCGAGACTCTGACCGTCCGCAGTGACCAGCTTGTAGTACCAGCCCTCGAAGAAGGGCGCCGGACGGCCCTCGCCGTGAAAAGCCTCGGGATGGAGAATGCCCCGCACGAAGCGTTTCATGCGTGGCTCCAGGGCGCGCCCCGAGCCTGCAAGAGCCCGTAGCAAATCGAGCCGTCTCGGTAGCCCAAGATCATGTCTTTGACCGCCCATGCATCGCGAAGGCTCCTTGCCACCACCTGCGGACCTTGCCGGACGAGCCAGCCCAGATCTGTCGCCCCCAGCGCGATCTGATGCAGCCACGTGGGGCTGACCTCGGGCGACCAGTCGGCCGTCTCTACGGCCTCGAGGCGTGGGTGGGCGTGGGCGAGATCTCGATACTTCGAGAGGGGCACGAAGTAGGGGAGCGCCCACTCTTGATAGATGCGTTCCAAACGCCGCTCTTGCCGTGGAGACAGCACATCGGCGTGACACCACGTCGCGATCAAAAGATGCCCGCCGGGGGCGAGCACCCGAGCCAGCTCCCGTACGAAAGCTTCCTTGTCGGGCATGTGCTCGCCCGACTCGCAGGCCCATACGAGGTCAAAGCCCCCATCTTCGAAAGGAAGCTGCAGGGCGTCGGCCACCTCGAAGCGACAGGACAGCCCCTCGGAGAGCGAGCGCGCTCGGTCCGCTTGGGCGGGCGAGAGGGTCACGCCGGTCACGTCCGCCGAGAAACGGCGAGCCAGGAGCCGGGCGCTGCCCCCGATCCCGCACCCGACGTCGAGCACTCGTTGGGCTCCCGTCACCTGACCCCAGTCCAGGAGGCGTTCGACCAGGTCGACCTTGGCGGCACGAAAGTCGACCCCCCGGAATTGCTGGTCCGGGTAGTAACCGTGGTGGATGTGCTCCCCCCAGTACCGCTCGAGCACGCCGTCAGCGGTCCAGGCGTCGTACTCGTGGCCCACGCTGCCGGGGCCTCGATAATTGCGGGACACGACGTGGGGTGTCAGGAGACGGGGGCTTCGAGCTTGGCCTGGAGCGCTCCCGAGCGATCCAGGGCGGCCAGCTCGGTGTAGCCGCCGATCGACTCCTCACCGATGAAGATCTGGGGCACGGTCCGCTGCCCCGTCGACTGGAGGAGCCACTTCCGGGTCGCGTGGTCGCCGTCGACGTCGATCTCCTCATAGGAGATTTCACGGAGCTCCAGGAGCGCCTTGGCGCGCTGGCAGTAGGGGCACCACGCGGTCAGGTAGATCTTCACGGGCTGCATCGCGGCCTTTTAACCACAGCGAGGGCGGAGTTCATCCGCTTTCTCCGACGATGCGCGGCATCTCACCGTTCCGATACGCTGGGGGTTCGCCTCCGGACCGGCTAAACCCTAGGTTTTCTTGATGTCCCAGGTCTCCAGCATCGCCTCGAGGCTATGGGACTGAAGGGGCTTGTCGAGGAAGTCGAGAGCTCCGGCTTGGGTCATCGCTTGTCGCACCTCGGGTCGAGCCGACGCCGTCCAGCCGAAGACAGGGAGGTCGGGCCGGGCCGCGACAACCTCCCGCGTGGCCTCCACTCCGTCCATCTCGGGCATCTCGTAGTCCATAATCACCGCCGTGACCTCGGGCTTTTGGGCGGCTGCGGTGCCTTCCCGGCCGTTCTCGGCCTGGATGCAGCGCAGCCCCCGGCGCTGGAGGGCCCGCGCCAGAACCCGGCGATTGAGGCGATCGTCATCGACGATCAGCACCGTGCCGACCTGCGGGTCGGAACCGGCTCGTGAGGGTGGGCTCCCCACCGCGGCCGGACAGGTGAATCGCATCGTGGTGCCCACGCCCACTTCACTGCGAAGGACGAGCTGTCCCCCGAGGGTCTGAGCGAGCATCTGGACCACCGTAAGACCGAGGCCGGCCCCCTGGTGTCTCCGCTTCTGCGAGCCTTCGATCTGACGAAAAGCCGTGAAGATATGGGCTTGCTCCGCGTCGCTCATGCCCCGCCCGGTATCCTCGACTTCGAGCCAAAAGGCGTCGTCCCCGAAGCCCGCGCGGACCTCGATATACCCGCGATCCGTAAACTTGATGCCGTTGGACAGCAGGTGAGCGAGCACCCTCTCCACCCGGTCGCGGTCGAGCAGCAAGGCTTCGGGCAGACTCGGATCGAGGTGGGACCGGAGGCTCAATCCCGCCACCTGGGCTTCGACCAGGAACCGGCCCGTGGTGGCTTCGAGGAGCTTTGTGGGGTTGCAAGGGGCGGGGGTCGCCCGGGTCTGGGCGTTGCGGTGGCGGGAGACCTCCAGAATGCTCTCGGTGGTGAGATGGAGCCGATGGGCGGCCAGCTGAAGGTCCTGAAGACTATCGCGGCCCGGTTCTCTCACCTGTCCCGCGAGGTCTCGGCTCGAGGCCAGGATGCTGTTCATCGGAGTGCGGAGCTCGTGGCTGATCACCTCGAGAAAACGATCCCGAGCCTCCACCGCGAGCTCGAGTTCGCTGTTCATGGTGCGGAGCTCGTCGAGGCGTCCGTTGAGATCCAGCCTCTGCTCCGTCAGCTCCGCCACGAGTCGGTCGACCCCGAGGAGTCTTTTGAAGATGCCGAGGATCCGCGCATAAAGGGTCCGGCTCGGGGGAGGGATGATGTGAAAGTGACCCCTTCGCTCCGAACGACGCAGGATGACTTCCGCATCCGGCATTCGGAGGAGACGAGGGAGGGACTGAATCACACCGGCCGTGACCTCGAAGAAGCCCGGTGAGTCCTCATAGGCTTCGGGGATGTATATCTCGAGGTCGATAGAGCCATCTTTCAGCACCTTCTGCTCGATCTCGAGGTGATTGAAGGATCGGATGAGCCCGAAGCGGTTGCCGACGAAAATAAGATCTTTCGCGCTGGCAAGTAGGGATAACGCGCCTAGGAGTTGCCCGAACCGCGGCGCTTCCAAGATGAGAGCGCCCGCCGATCTCATGGTTTCCCCCTCAGGAAGTATCTCCTCCATTCGCTCGTAAAGGCGCACAACTTTCGCCCACGGAATTCTTCGCGTTCGCGGGTCGGTAAGTTCTGCGTCTTCGCCCAAGATCGCATTTGGGTCTCCCGCAAATCGTTCGGAAGCCACGCGGAAGGGCGACAGGATTTCGATCGAA
>JBCBRU010000251.1:0-11417 GCA_039819565.1 Myxococcota bacterium
CAGTCCACGGCCATCGTGGTCAGCCACGATCCCTCGATTCGATCGGCCTTCAAGCTCGGCTATGACCTCACCCCAGCTCAGGACCAGACCATCCTGCGGAGAGCCGCATGAGCACGATACTGATGCTGGCTCGAGCGAGCCTTTGGAATCGACGCGGCACGATCCTGCTCACGGTCTTGTCCTGAGCTGGGGTGAGGTCATAGCCGAGCTTGAAGGCCGATCGAATCGAGGGATCGTGGCTGACCACGATGGCCGTGGACTGCGCGGCCTGGCATTCGCTCAAGAGAAGCTCGACGAAGAGGTCTCGCGCCTTGGGGTCCAAGGCGGACGTCGGCTCGTCGCAGACGATCAGCGGAGGACGGCCAATCAGGGCGCGGGCCACCGCAACCCGCTGTTGCTGCCCGACGCTCAGCTCGGTCGGTTTGCGCGTCCAAAGCTCGGCGCCGATACCCAGATGCTCCAGCAGCCGCTGTGCTTCGCTCACCAGGGAGCCGCTCTCGGCGATCGCCCGAGCGCGGCGCGCGGGCGCGAAGCGGCACGGAAGCACCACGTTCTTGAGGGTATCGAGGTAGGGGACGAGGTTGAGGCTTTGAAAGACGAAACCCATGGCCTCGGCGCGCCTTCGATCGCGACGAGGACCGGCGTTTAGACTCTCACTCATGACCCGCATCTGACCTTGGTTCGGGGTAAGTACCCCTGCCATGAGCTGCAGCAGGGTGCTCTTGCCGCAGCCGCTCGGGCCAAAGATATAGGTATGTTCCCCGGCGTTGACGTCGAGTTGAGGGATGTTGAGCCTCCAGGTAGAGGATCCTGGGTACCTAAACTCCAGCTCGCTCGCTTCGAGCACTGTTTGCTGCTGTTCCATGACCGACCTTCTGGGCTGTTGAGCGAAGGCGAGCCCAAGCGGCTCACGAGGTCAACGGTCGGGGCGCGCTCTCAGTGGCAGTGGCCGATGTGGCACACGTTCGAACAACAGTCCTGGGAGCTGCTGCAGAAGGCACCCGGTCCGAGGCACATCGGCGCCTCACCTGACTGTACGTCCACGAGAAGCTCGTACCCGCCCTGCCCGGTGCCGTAGGGCACGACGTAGATGCCGGCGGTTCCGTCCGCACGTACGACGAATCCCGCCGCCTCCGTGTTACCCGCGGCCTCCAAGGAGAGGGCTCGCGGATTTCTCGAGCTCGGGCCGTAGAGCACCAGGTCGAGATCCACGCGGGCGCCGTCGAACTGAATCAGGACGGAGACGCGGTCACCGGCCGTCACGGGGAAGATGTACCAGTCGGGATTGGCCGGGCAGGCATAGAGCAATCCGTCGACCTCGGAGAGCAGAGCCGCGTCTCCGGGAAGGTCATTGGGCTCGTGGGCGTCGTCATTCGATGTGCACGCTGGGATCTCGGCGCAGGTGCGCAGCTCCCCGAGGCCGACCTGGGTGTAGCCTGGGTCGCACCGGCACGTAGAGCCATCGAAGATCCCGTTGCTACCGCAGTCCGGATCCGTCGACACCGGCATGGGATCCGCAGCGGGAGGGGGCGCCGCTTCGACGCAGGTGCCATCCACCACGCTGAATCCAGGGTCGCAATCACAGTGCGGATCGCCCCCCGGGCCCGAATGAAGCACTCCGTTGGGCCCACAGGGGCCGACCTCCGTCGGCATCAACTCGTCCCCGCAGGCCGCGAGGCTCAGCGCGAGGATGGCGCTCCCGACGGTTCTTGTCCCAGCGGCCCGGCCCAACACGCTTGCGACCGTACGTTTGCAGGTCTCATGATGCAAGTCGGTTGCATTTCAGACGTCTTTTACGCCATGACAGCGCATGTCCTTGCGCAGGTGCCCCGCGGGGGTCGCCGCCGGGGCACGCGTTCGGGGACCAGCGGAGCGGGCTTCACAAACTCACCCCTGGGGCTTGGCGGCGATTCGTCGAAAACCCTCCAGTAGGTACCGAGACGACATAGTTTCGGGGCTGGTCGAGTCGCTTGCGCCGGAAGCGGTGGCTCGATAGGTGTTGCGCACAGGAGCGGGCAGGGAACTGAATGGGTTTCACTAAGGACGAGGCAAGAAAGGCGCTCTACGACAGAGGTCTTCGCGCCACTGCGCCCCGACTGGCGGTGCTGGGTGTTCTCTCGGACGCGCAGAACCCGCTCTCCTACAGCGAGGTCCTCAAGTGCCTCGGTCAGACGGACTGGGACCGAGCCACGATCTACCGAAACCTGGTCAAGCTGCGCGACGCGGGCGTCGCTCTGGTGGTCAGCCGCGCCGGCGGCATCGACCGCTATGCGCTCGCACGGACGAAGGACGACGACCACAATCATCCGCACTTCGTCTGCGACCACTGCGGACGCGTGGCCTGTCTCCCCGCGGAGCTCGCCGCTTCGCTGTCGATGGATGGGGACTGGGCTCTGTCGATTCAGACGGCGACCGTCCAGTTCCGCGGTGTGTGCCCGCGGTGCCTCGCGCAGCGCGGCGAGCTCCCGTCCCCGCGAGGCTCGAGCGCTCCGTCAGGCTCCGCTCACCGACACGCCCTCGAAGACGAGGCTGGGTAGGCGCCAACGCGAGTAGACGAAGGGATCGTTACCGGCCATGGCCAGCTTGCTCCACAAGGTCTTGTGACTTCCGGTGATGTTCATCTCTCCCACCGGGTCTCCGAGTTTCCCGTCGCGAATCTCGTACCCTGCGAAGCCGTGAGAGAAGTCTCCAGTGGTGGGGTCGGCGTTGCCCCCGAGCAAGCCGGTGAGGAGCACTCCGGACCCGAGGTCGGAGCACAGCTGCTCGAGGGTTTTTTGGCCGGGGGGCATGATGACGTTCGTAGGCGTGCCCCCGGTTGGAGCGACGCCTAGCTTGCGGGCGTAATAGTTACCGATGAGGTACCCCTGCAGCTCGCCTCCCTTTACGAGGGTCCGCTTCTTCAGGCTCATCCCGTCCGCGTCGTAGCGAGCGCTGGCCATGCCTCGAGGGAGGTGGGGATCATCGATCAGGGTAAAGAGCTCGCTGCCCACGCGTTTTCCTTGCTGGTCCACCAGGAAGGAGCGCTGCTGTTGAAGCTCGCTCCCGCGCATGGCTCGGAGGAAGTAACTCAGAAGTCGACCTGCGGTGCGAGCCTCCACGATGACGTTCATCGTGCCCGAGGCCAGCTTCTTTTGGCCCCTTCGATCCAGCGCGCGCCGCGAAGCTTCCGCGCCCACCGCCTCCGGATCCTGAAGATCGGACAGGAAGCGCCCGCCGATGAAGTACCAGTCCTCGGGCTTCTTGCCGTCGTCGTCGACCGACGTCACCGCCCCCGTCCAAAAGCCGGTCGAGGTTTCGCTGTCTTCGAATCCGTTCGAGTGAACCTGCACCCGCTCGGATAGCTCGTCCTGGTACTGCGCGTTGACGCTGATGATGGGGCCCTTGGGGCTCTTGGCTCCGGCTTCGACGGCGCGCACGAGGTCGGTGCGCTTGTCGGTGTCGATGGACTCGTAGCTCGAGTCGCGAATGTCGAGAGGCTCGGTGCGCCGGCCCGCGTAGTACTTGGGGTCGAGGAGCCGCCGATACTCGTCCGGCTCGAGAAAGCGAGTGACGGCGATGGCCTGCTCGACGAACTTCGCGAGCGCGTCAGGTCGCAGGTCGGAGGTCGAGTGCTGCGAGTAGCGACCCTCCGCGTAGACGCTGAGGGTGAGGGAGGAGGAGGAAGACTCCCGCACCCGCTCCAGCTTGCCATCTCGCTGCTTCAGCTCGATGAAGCGCTTTCGTCCCACGCTGACCGCAGCGTCGCTGGCGCCTTGCTTGAGGCTCGTCTGAACCACGCTCTTGGCGAGGGCTTTGAGCTTGGTCATGACTTCCCTCCGACCACGATACCGTCCACCAAGATGGTGGGCAGGCCGAGCGAGACGGGGACGCCCTGACCATCCTTGCCGCAGGTCCAGCCAGACTCATCCATCTTGAAGTCGTTGCCGACCATGGAGATGCGAGACAGCGACTCCGGTCCGTTGCCGATGATGTTCACGTCCTTGATGGGCTGGGTCTTCTTTCCGTCCTCGATCAGATACCCATTCTTTACGTAGAAGGAGTAGTCGCCCGCTCCGATGTTGACCTGGCCGTTCGTGAAGGACTCGCAGTAGATGCCCTTCTTTACCCGCCCGATGACCTCTTCGGGGTTATGCGGGCCCGGGCTCATATAGGTGGCTCGCATCCGCGGCATGGGTACGTGCTTGAAGGACTCGCGTCGGCCGCTCCCGGTGGGGTCGACCTTATATTGCGCGGCGCTGATGCGATCGTGCAGGTAGCTTCGCAAGATCCCCTTCTCTACGAGAGGGGTGCTCTGGGAAGGGTTGCCTTCGTCGTCGAAGTTGATGGCGCCACGGGTGTTGGCCTGAGTGCCGTCGTCGATGATGGTCACGTCGTCTATGGCCACCCGCTTATTCAGGCGATCCGAAAAGATCGAGATGCCCTTGCGGTTGAAGTCGGCCTCCATGCCGTGGCCGATGGCCTCGTGGAGCAAGATGCCGGACGAGCCCGCGGCCAGCACGACCGGCAGCTCCCCAGCCGGGGGGCGGCCGGAGTCGAAGAGGATCCGCGTGCGGTCGAGCGCGACCTGGACCAGGCGCTCCTGGCGCTCCGGAGTATAGAAGCCCATGCCCTCGCGAGCCGCGAGGTTGTAGCTGTTCGACTGCGTCTCCCCGTCCTTCTCCATGACCACCGTCATATAGATGCGAGTCATGGGTTGGCTGTCGACGGACACCCGTCCGTCGGAGTCGACCACCATGATGTTCTTCTGGCCCGCCAGGAAGCGCTGCTGAACCCGGCGAAGGTTGGGCTCGAGCGCGTGGGCTCGCTCTCCGAGGGACTCGAGCAGGGGCTTGACGGCGGCCACCCCCACGTCCCGCCAGTCATACTCAGTATCGTAGTGGCGTGCGTAGCGGGCGGACGTCAGATCCGCCGGGGCCTGGCCGGGCGAGAGAGACGCAATGCCGGCGGCGGTGCGGGCCGCGGCGGTCATGGCGTCGAGGCTGAGCTCTTCGGTGAACGCGTACCCGGTCTGATCGCCAACCACAACGCGGATGCCGACGCCGAGACCGACGGAGGTCTGGGCGCGGTTGACCTTGCCGTCTTCGTAGCCCACCGACAGGTCGCTCGAGTGCTCGAAGTAGAGGTCGGCGAAGTCTCCGCCGCGCGAGAGCGCCACCGCCATCACCTTGCCAATGGTCTCCTTCGTCACGCCGAAGCGCTCGAAATCGTGGGCGGACGCGACCGGCACCCCCACCTCGGGTCCGGGGTTGGAGCGACCGCTCGCGCAAGCTGCGAGGAAACCCGGTACGGCGACGGTGACGGCGCCGACCTGGAGGAGGTCTCGACGAGCGATTCCGCTCTTCTCTGCCATCCTTCGAGCATTGTTCAACTCGATCGCGTCTTCAAGGGGGTATCGCAACTTGGTTGCATCTGGCGTTTCGATACGCCTACCGTTCTAAGCTCCGATGACGACTTCACTCCCCGGGGCCGGCCCCGAAGCCAAGGACGAAGCCGCCGCCGAGACCGGCTCGGACGACCGACTCCCGGTCACCGTGCTGTCCGGTTTCCTCGGCGCCGGGAAGACCACCCTCCTCAACCAGGTGCTCAACAATCGCGAAGGTCGGCGAGTGGCCGTCATCGTGAACGACATGAGCGAGGTCAACATCGACGCCGCCCTCGTCGAGCGGGGCGGGGCGCAGCTCTCCCGCACCGAGGAGAAGCTGGTGGAGATGTCGAACGGGTGCATCTGTTGCACCCTTCGCGACGACCTGCTGGCCGAAGTCTCTCGCCTATCCCGCGAGCGACGCTTCGACTATCTGCTGATCGAGTCGACCGGGATCTCGGAGCCCGTGCCGGTGGCCCAAACTTTCACCTTCGAGGATGAGAACGGAGTGAGCCTGAGTCACCTGGCTCGGCTGGATACGATGGTCACGGTCGTGGATGCTGCGAGCTTCCGCCGAGACTACGCCGCCGCCGTCGATCTCCAGGAGCGCGGTGAGGCTTTGGGCGAGGACGATCATCGCACCGTGACCGACCTCCTCATCGATCAGGTCGAGTTCGCGAACGTCATCGTGCTCAACAAACTCGATCTCGTCACGCCCGAGGCCGCGCTCGAGGTCGAGGCCATCCTTCGCGCTCTCAACCCTGGCGCCCAGATCATCAAGGCCACTCGAGGTCAGGTCCCCTTGGCTTCCGTTTTGGACACCGGCCGGTTCGACTACGAGGAAGCTGCGAGCTCCGCGGGTTGGATCAAGGAGCTTCAGGGCGAGCATGTGCCGGAGACCGAAGCCTACGGCATCTCGAGCTTCACCTACCGGACGCACCAACCCTTCGACGCCGAACGCTTCGAGGCCTTTCTCCACGACGGAGACAACTGGAGCCAAGTGCTCCGGTCCAAAGGGGTGTTCTGGGTCGCGGCGGATCACAAGGTCGCCTACGAGTGGGCACAGGCCGGCGGCGTGAGCGACGTGAGACCTCTCGGCACCTGGTGGGCGGCGGTTCCGAAAGAAGACTGGGGGCACGCCGAGGGTGAGCGTCCCGACGAGCAACCCAACTGGCATCCTCGCTTCGGGGACCGCTCCCAGCAGCTCGTCTTCATCGGCCAGGGCCTGGATGAAACCGCGATGCGGGCCCGACTCGACGCTTGTCTTCTCGACCCTGAGCTCGTCAAGGCCGACAGCAAGACCTGGGCGGAGCTCCCCAACCCTTTCCCGGAGCTCCGGTTCGAGGCAGAGCCCTCGTGAGCGCCGGGTCTCAACCCGCCGCCGAGGCTCATCCTTCCGAGGTTGTCTTCGGCACCGCGCTGGCGGATCTCGAGGCCATCTTCGACCCCGACGTGCAGCTCGCGACGGCTCCGCTTCGGATCCCCGCAGAAGTGTCCGAACACCTCAACGAGGGACGCTCGGGCTGGCAGTGGCGACAGACGGTCGACATGGATTCGAACCACGAGCCGAATCTGGCCCAGCTCCGGAGTCTCAAGGCCAGCGCCGCCGCCGGCGTCGAGGCGCTCCGCGACGTCGCCGTCGAGGTGCTGGAGGTCATGGCTCTTCTCTTTGGCGTAGACGCTCTGGGGGTCAGGGTCGCAGACGCCACGCACCCTCCTTGTCCGCGCTTTCACGTCGACAAAGTCGCCGTTCGCGGGGTCCTCACCCTCGTCGGCCAAGGCTCGGACTACCTCCTGGACAGCGAGGTCGATCGCAGCAAGCTCGGCCACGCCGCCGAGGGACGCCCCGACGAGGAGTCCGGCCTGATACGTCCAGGTGCCGGGCCCCGCCGGCTCGACGGCGGACTCTTGTGCCTCTTCAAGGGGGATGACTGGGCGTCCAATGCGGGCCGAGGCATCGTCCACCGCTCCCCGCCCCACGACGGCCGCCGGCGGTGGGTACTCACGGTAGACCTTCTGTAGTAGGGCCGCCCTTCCGGGTTGCTGATCCTCAGTTGATCTCTTGCACCTTCATCACCAGCTCGTTCCAATTGCGCTGGTTTTCGATGTCATGCTCCAGGCCTTGCTCATCGGCGACGGTGAAGCGCTTGATGGCGGGAGTCTTGCTCGTCGCCTGATAGAGCCAGTAGGCCTCCGCCCTGAGGGCCTCCTCGATGGGCCTGTCGATGGACTCGTACACGGCCCGCTTGCACGCCGTGATGGAGTCGGCCGGGAACTGGGCGATGCGCTGAGCGAGACGGTCTACGTAAGGTCCAATCTCATCGGGGTCGAGAGCCTTGTTGATGGTGCCCATCGCTTCCGCCTCGTCGGCGTCAAAGTCCCGCGCGCTGAGGATGATCTCTAGAGCGCGGCCGAGGCCGGTCTGGCGCGCCATCCGCGAAGCCCCACCGCCGCAGGGCAGGATACCCATACCCACCTCCATCTGCATGAACTTGAACTTTCCCCGCGCGGCGAACCGCATGTCGAGAGCCAGCGCGAGTTCGTGACCGCCGCCCCGGGCGAAGCCTTCCAGCTTGGCGATGGTAGCTTGAGGCACCTTACTCATCCGCTCGCAGACCGCTTGGAGGTCGAGCAGCTGGGCCTCGTCGCGGGCCACGGCTTCGGTCGACATGTCCTTCAGAAGCTCGGTGTCGTAGTGGCAAACCCAGATTTCGGGGTTCGCGGACTGAAAGACGACAACCTTGGTTCGCCGATCGCGCTCGAGGCGCATGGCGAGACTATTCAAGTCGGCCAGCATCTCCTGGCCTTGGACGTTGACCGACCCAAAATCAAAGGTCACCGTCAGGACGCCCTCGTCCGGCTCGGCTTTGAACGTCGTGAATCCTTCGTATTTCATAGTTCTCATCTCCGATACATCGGCAGGTCGAGCCCGCTCGAAGTGGGTGTTGGCCAGGCGAGGTTAGTTGTGTGGCGCCCGAGAACAATCGGAGAGATCCGCTAGGTGTTTCAAACGCCCATTGATAGTGGCGGTCGGGGTACCTGAGGGGTCGCGGGGATGACAGGTGGGGGAGGACCCGAGGTCTATTTCGCAAAGCCCCCGAAGGGCGTCATGTACACTGGATTTAGGCCCTCTACGGCCTCTCGGAGCTCGGAGCTGAGAGGACTAAAGACCACGAAGCGGGTGATCTCGGCGGCGGCGAGGAATCGCTCCGCGTGGGCGCCCCACGTCGCGAGGTGAGCGGTGGCCGCATCCGCGTCCCGATAGCGCTCGTAGACGTGCAGAGTGGTTTGGTCCGCGCCGAGGGTCCACTCGTAATTCATCGTGCCTTCCTCCTGCCTCGAGGCTTCGATGAGGTCCTTCATCACGCCGTCGAAGGCTTCGCGCTGCCCGTCTTTGATGGTGGCTTCTACCGTCCAGATGACGTTCTTAGTCATGTCTCTCTCCGTTTCTTCTCTTTACGGACCCTAGCTTTGGGGTCGGATACGGCGCGCTCCAGCGCGTCAGGTCTGGCGTGGGGGACGTGGTTCAGGAAGCTTTGGGCCTCCGCGCCGCGAGGTGGAGGGCTACGCCTGCCTGCAAGCGGGCGATGAGCTCGCTGGCCACTCGGGCGGGGTCGGACAGGGTTTCGGTGAGTTCACTCAGCGTCACGTGAGCCTCGGAGCGGAGCGGAGCGGGGTCGCCAAGGTGCGCGCGCGCGCAGCGCACCGCTTCGAGCGCCGGCTCCAGCTCGGGGTCGACCAAGATCACCGCGTGAAGGAGGGATCTTGCCTGACCGCGGCGCTGGGCCGTGCCAGCGAGCTTGCGCCCGGTCACGACCACGTTGTGCTCGCCATCGCAGAATGACCCCGGGACCGCTCCCGTTCGTGCGTCGAAGCCATAGCCACCCACAAACGCTCGGAGCTGCCCACACAGCCAGGCGTAGTCATTCACGGGTCCCTCGTGACGGCGGGTGGGGAGGGTGACGCTGATATTTAGGATGCCTGGCCCCTGAGGTACGAGACCCCCACCGCTTGCCCGTACGACGATAGGAAAGCCGCGCTCCTCGAGGCTCGCTTGGGCCTCTCTAAACCCTCCGCGTCGAGTCATAGCGCGAGGGACGACCATGGACCGAACGGTGGTCCACGCCCGGCAGCTTCCGCCCCCGCGACCTGGACTCAGCCCCTCGACCTCTGCCGCCAGGGCGGCCTGCGGGTCAGCGAAGTGCTCCATCAGGTCCCGCCTCCCACCGCGAAACCCTCGATGCTCTCGCACAGGTCGGAGAGGAACGCGGCGGCGGGGGCACCATCGACGGCGCGATGGTCGAAGGTCAGCGACAAACCCATTCCGCCCCTCCATTCGACGGTCCCGTCGTCGCGTGGACGCGGGCGGTCTTCGGTGGCTCCGATACCCAGGATGGCGATCTGCGGGGCGTTGATGATGGGGGTAAAGAAACGGACCCGAGAGCGTCCGAGATTGCTGACGGTAAAGGTCCCGCCCGTCATCTCGGGGACCCGGATTTGACCTCGGCCGGCACGGTCGATGAGGTCCTTGCGGGCGGCGCGGATCGCCTCCCAATCCATCTCTTGGGCATCGAAGATCGTGGGCGCGACCAGTCCGTTGTCGGCCAGAGCGATCGCGACGGAGAGGTGGATCCGCGCCTCGAGGCGGATCTCCTGGTCCTCGATGCGGCCGTTGAGCCACCGATGCCGACCTAGGGCGGACACGACGGTGGAGAGCACGAGGTCCTCCACCGAAACTTTCGCGCCCGTCCGGGCGAGGGTCGCCTTTGCCTCCAGGAGCGCTCCTACATCCGCCTCCGCGTGATGGGTCACGGGCGCGGCGGTCGAGGCTGCCGCGTGCATCTTGGACGCGATCATCCCCCGCAGGCCTCGCAGCGGGACGACCGTCATCGTGGGGCTCGGCTCCGACATGGCTACGTCACCCCACTTCGATGATGGCGATGACCGAGCCCTTCATCACCACGTCGTCGATCTGCACGCGGGTCCGGAGCGTACCGCCCACGGGCGCGGTCACCTCGTGCTGCACCTTCTCGGTCATGACCTCGGCGATGATGTCGCCCTCCTTGACCGGGGCGCCGTCGTCGCACAACCACTCGGTGAGAACGCCTTCGCTGTCGTCTTCCCAGAGGTCCGGGGGAATCTTGACCTCAACCATTCATGCGGTCCCAACGCGGCGGGTGGGGGGCTGCATGGCGTCGAAGGCGGCGACGATCTTATCGGGGTTGGGCAAGCAGAACTGCTCCAGAGGCCGCGAGAAAGGGATCGGTACGTCGGGGTAGGCGACGCGCTGGGGGCTCGCCTTGAGCGCGCTGACGTCGTGCTCGACGACCGTGGCGATGACTTCGCCGCTCACCCCGTAGCTCTTATAGTCCTCGTCCACGACGATGAGTCGGCCGGTCTTGGCCACGGAGGCGAGCAGGGTTTCACGATCGAGGGGCACCAGAGAGCGGAGGTCGATGACCTCGGCGGACACCCCGCGCTCCGCCAACCGCTCGGCCGCACGCAAACCGTGGTGGACACCCATGGCGAGGCTCGCGATGGTGACGTCGGTGCCCTCCCGGACGACGGAGGCTTGGCCGATCGGCACGGTGTAGCTCTCCTCCGGGACGGAGACGGTCGCGCCCGGTTCGGTGCCCAGCCACCCCATCCCCTGGAGGCCCTTGTGGTACATATAGATGACGGGGTTGTCGTCTCGGATCGCCGCCGTCATCATCCCCTTGGCATCGTAGGCGTTCGAAGGCGCCAGGACTTTCATCCCGGGCAGATGAGCAAAGGAGCCGTACAGGCACTGAGAGTGCTGCCCGGCGTCCGAGTAGCCCCCTCCCGTCGAGGTCATGAGTACCACCGGGACTTTGAAGCTCCCCCCCGAGAAATATACGTTCTTGGCCATACAGTTGTAGATGGCGTCGAAGCAGACCCCCATGAAGTCTACGAACATGAGCTCGACGATGGGGCGCATGCCGTCCATGGCCGCCCCCGTAGCCGCTCCCATGAACGCCGGCTCGAAGAGTTCGGCCCCGAGCGCATTCGGGACACGCCCATCTCCGAGACGGCG
>JBCBRU010000252.1:0-11390 GCA_039819565.1 Myxococcota bacterium
CCGTCGGCCAGCGCGCGGACCGACGGTCGGGCGACGGTCCTGACCAATGGGGTGGGCTGGCAGGTGGGGCTCGATGAGCTCCCTCAGACCTTCGAACTCGAGATCCGCGACCGTGCGGGAAACCTGTCCCGGCGAGAGGTCGTACAGAACGAAGGAGGTATCGAGGTCCGCGTCGTGCCCGAGTGGGCGCCTGCGAAGCCCACTATCCCGCAGGCTCGGCTGAGCATTCGAGCCGAGGGACACGGCCGCTACCCCGCTCGATGGTTCCAGGGGCAACTCGAGGTTCAGGCGGGGCGTAGCCTCCTCCGAATTCCGGAGCCTCCTCGGGGGCTGGCGAGTCTTCAGGTGGAGGCTCACCTCGAGCTCGGACAGGACCGCCATCTCCTTGGTTTCGCGGACGGGAGCCTTCTCGACGTGGATTGTCGCGAAGCCTGTCGGGCTGGCTCCGTCGAAGGGACCCGTAGGGCCCACCCGGTGCGTGGGCTGGCGGCTCACGGCGGTCGCGTCTTCGTCGCCGTTCTAGGGGTAGGCTTGATGGAGCTCGAGGACGGCCGACTCCGGCCCAGCGAGGTTCCACTCCCGACCCGTTTTGTGAGCGATGTGATCGCGTTCCGCGGCAAGCTGTACGTGGCCACGCTGTACGACGGCCTATGGCGTATCGTGGCCGGTCGGGGAATCAAGACCCGATTTCCGGGAGCTCACGTGGATCACCTCGAGGTCGCCGGGGAACGTCTGGCTCTCGTGACCGGGAGCGGGCGATTCGAGCGCGTGGGCACCGACCGATTCCGCCGCACCGGGGACGCTCGGTTCTCGACGGGGCAAGATGACCTGACATCGATCGCGCAGCATCGAGGTCGGATCTGGGTCGGGAGCTTCGACGACGGGTTACTCTTCGTGGACGAAGAGGGGGACCTTCGGCGGGCACCTCATCGCTTTGCCGGCGGGGTCCGGGCCCGGCACATCAATGCTCTGGCGAGCTACAGCGGGGCGCTCTTTGTGGGCACCGAAGCCGGGCTGTATCGGGTCGAGAGGGACCGGGTGGTGGCGCTGGGGACCTCTGCGGTGCACGATATCTTTGTCGATAAAGGCGAGGCGCGCCTCCTCGCGGCGACCAGCCACGGTCTGGTCGTGGTGGGCCCGGAGGGGGAGCTGAGCACCCTCGACACCGCGAACGCTGGCGTGGCCGCCTTCTCCGCCGTCACCGTGCACGAGGGGGTCGTGTGGGCTGGTTCTATCGACGGGCTGTGGCGACTCGGAGAGGACGCCCTCGCCCCAGTGGGAACGGCGCGAGGCTTCGGCGGGGGCTGGGTCACCTCTCTTCATGTGCACGACGGCTCGCTCTACGTGGGCACCTACGCAAAGGGCGTATGGCGAGCCTCGAAGGCCGGCTTCTTCTCTTCGGTGGCCGGGTTGGAAGACGTATGGATGCCCTTCCACGGGCTACGCTCTTTGCCCGACGGAGCTCTCTGGATCGGAGCCCTGGGTCAGTCCCCCCGGGTGCTTCGCGGTGACGCCGTCACCGCATGGCCGCTTCCGGCCCGAGACGCGAACGACGTTCACGCTCTTTCGGATGGAGGCTTTGCGGTGGCGACCAGCGATGGATGGGTCGTGGTTCGGGAGGCGACCGAGCCCTTGGCTCGGCGCTGACGGTGGGCGGGCATCTCCCCAAAACGGCGCATCGTGTTGTCTCGGGATCGACGATGAGACTTCCGTGACCATAGTGCCGGAGCGGGCAACCGCGGAGACGAGTCTCGATGACCACTGAGCCCCCGCTAGATGACGGTGTCCTCGAGGACGAAGAGTTCAGGCGCCGTCTCGTTGAGCTTCGTGAGAGTCTCTTGCGTTTTGCGCGTCGACGGGCGGGGGTTTGGGGTGAGGCTGATGACCTCCTCCAGGAGACCTTCGCTCGAGCCCTTACCAAGCGTCACCTCTACCGCACCGACGGGAACTTGTATTCGTGGCTCTGCACCATGCTCGTGAACATTCAGCGGACCCGGCTATCCAAGGCTTCGGCTCAGCGTGAGGTGTTGACGGCCGATGTGAGTGACTATCCGGAGCACCCGCCTACGAGCCGGACATGGCGGGACGAGCTGTGCGTCGAAGACATTCGACAGGCTCTACAGGAGGTGCCGCAGCCGTTCCGCGAAGCCTTCGAACTCTACCATTTCGAGCGGATGGACCAAAAGTCGATCGCCGAGCGACAGGGTACGGACCCTACCCGCGTGAGCAAACGCGTGGCTTCGGCGAAGCGTCGTATCCGCGCTATCTTGCTGTCCCGGAAGGGAAACGGGTCATGACCGAGGATCTGAGTCAGCGGTGGGATCTCACCGAGGAAGAGGAGGACGTGCTCTTCGAGCAGGATCCGCAATTCGCGCTCGAGATGCGCGTCTCCATGTATGTCGACGGGACGCTCTCGCCCGAGGAGGTGCCGGCGATCGAGCGTCGCATCGCGGAAGAGCCGGAGGTCCGCAACCTGTACGAGGAGCTGCTCACGCTGACCGCGGTCGCAGAGAGCGGGGGCTTCGAGCGGTCGGGACAGGCCGAGGCCCCTTCTCCTACAGCCTCCGTCCAAGAGCCTCACGGCTCGAAGGCCTCGCTGCAGCCTCCCAGCCGGACTCGCCCTCGCATCCTGGGGTGGCTGGCCGGCGCCGCATCGCTCGCGACCGCCGCGGTGGTCGTCTTGAGCCTCGCCCGTCCCATCCCGCTCGAGCTCCGGGTCGAACTCGCGACGCGGGCCGGCAAGGCTGTCGGTCCGCTACCGGATAATTCCTATTCAGTGCTCGGGAGCACCGCGGTCGTAAGCCTCCTGGCCCGGCCCGGGCGGCGCCTTCGCATCTATTCGCCGACAGGGGGGGCGCCGATCGAGTGCCCGGGAGAGGCTGACTTCTGTAGAGTACTGGGGGAGCGTCTGACCTGCGAGGTGCCGCTCGATCGTGAAGGGGTATGGCAGATACTTGCCATCGACGGTGGCCGTGGGGCGCTCCCTCCTGCCATGTCTTTTGGTGAGGATATGGTTCATCTGCGGTCGTCTTGGAATTTTGAACGACAGGAACTTGTCGTCGATTAGTTGCCGCAAGGCGGCAGATTCCTCGTTCACCTGGTTGGGGAGATGATGAGCGCGCGAGGTGATATCGTCGTCTTGACGGCATCGTGGACCGAAGGGCCCCCGAAGGCTCTCGCGTGTCGATGGGATGAAATGACTATAGCATCAGGGATACGCGAGGGCGCTGCTCAGAAGTGGACGCGCAACCCCGTTGCCGCTCCTAGCGTCGTATCTCGGAGACTGATGTTCAGCTGCGCGAAGAGCCGCAGGATCCAAACGTTTACCTGAAGTCCAACCATGACTCGGGGCAGGAGATCGTCGGCTTGGACGACATCGTCGACATTTAGCTGGGCGGTTCCCACGTCGAAGACGTTGTCGCCGCTCGCGGCTACCAAACTGGTGTCGAGGTCCATGAGCGACGAGGCGTCACCCAAAGGGATGTCCAAACCAAGCCCGCCGAAAAGGGTCAGAACTTCGAAGAAGGTGAGATTCGACGTGATTTCCAGGGGAATCGTGTAGGCAGTCTGCTCGAGCTGGAGCGTTCCCGTGGACACGGTGTTGAGTCTCAAGTCGGACGACAGGGACGTGTCGGCCTCGTAGACGTCGTTCAGAGTCAGCGTTGTCCGGGCATAGGTGAACCCACCGGTCAGATCGATCCCCCCCCAGTACAAGGGTGTGAAGGCGTCGCCTTTGGACTGACGGAAGAGCTTCACCTGTATGTGGGCGCCGAGGTTCGTGAACTCCCCGTCGAGCTGCTCATACGAGAGTGGAAAGTGAAGACCGTGCACTGAAACAGTCAGATTCGGGAGGCCTTGTCGGGCGAAGTTGTATCCGGCCATCAGCGTGAGCATGGCGCCCCCGCTGACAGGGATGCCGCGCTCCACGTCGTAGTTTGCGAGTTCGTTGCTCAGCGTTTGGAGGTCGGCGTCCCCCGCGCTGAGGGCGGCGTTGACGCCGAAGCCAGCGAAGAAGCCGTCAGGGTTCGACGCGTAGTCGGCCCCGGAGCCCGCCAGGACCAAGGTCTGTGCGTTGGCTGATAGACGCAGGAACTCCGCAACATCGAGGAGCCCGTAGAGGGCCGCAACCTCGTCCGAGAGCTGCTGCTCGAAGGCGCTCGGATCGAGCCCGAGCTGAGCCGCGGCGTCGTCAAAGCCCTGAGATGGCGTGATGGTGACGGTTTGGGCGTAGGCGACCGGCGACAGACCGAGCGCCCCGAGCAGAGCGGCGACGGGGAGAGCGAGGCGGGACACGCCCGGAGAGTGGCAGGTTGGGGCGGGGGCGTCATCCCGTCGGTGTCCGATGACCAGGATCACACCGTCACGCCCGCCTCCAACCGCTGGTCCGTCAAGATCTATTGCGACCTCGCGGTCGAGGTGGGCTCGACCCTTTGGCGAGGTCGGAGTAGGGGGCCCTCGTGGGGGACACGCCGCAAGCTGCGCGAACGCGCCGCCTCCTTCTCGAGATCGGCCGAAATCTTCATCGCTACGGGACGCCCGCCCATCGCTTGGAGTCGGCACTGGCTCAGATAGCGGCGCGACTGGGCATCGAGGCCCGATTCTTCGCGGTGCCGACGGCCCTCTTCGCCGCCTTCGGGCCCCTGGGCCATCAGCAGAGCGCGATGGTGCGGGTTGAGCCCGGTGGCGTGGATCTCGGAAAGCTCGCTCGCCTGGACGACGTCGTGAAGGGCCTCGTGGCCGAAGACCAAAGCGTGACCGAGGCCCTCGCTGAGGTCGACGCCATCGAGAACGCCGCGTCCCGCGACTCGAAGGTGCTGACCGCTTTGGCGTTCGGTGGAGCTTCCGGAGCCGCCGCGGTCTTCTTCAGCGGGGGGCTTCGAGAAGTGGCTGCGTCCCTCGCGGTCGGCTTGCTCATTGGCTTTCTAGCGGCGCTCATCGGCACCGGTCGTGCGCGGCATCTCGTGGTCCCCCTCTCGGCGACGGTCGCGGCGGCTCTGGCTCGACTGGGTACGGAGGCGGTCGCCCCGCTCCTCTTCGACGTCGTGGTGGCCGCCGGTTTGCTCGTTCATTTGCCTGGACTGACCTTGACCACTGCACTCGCGGAGCTGTCCACGCGAAATCTGGTGGCGGGCACCGCGAGGCTGACGGTGGCGGGCTTGGTGCTCCTGGAGCTCGGCTTTGGCTTGGTGATCGGAGAGCGGCTAGGAGATGCGCTCGCGCCAGCCTTCGGCCTGGTCGGCGGCGAGGCGCCCATGGCCGCGGTGCCCTTGCCGCCGCTGGCTACGGCGGCCGCGCTGGGGTTCGCAGCCCTCTCGTTCGTGGGGATCTTTCGCGTTCGGTGGGCCGATGCCCCGGCGGTCTTCGCGAGCTCTACCCTGGCCTTCGTGGGAGCGAGATGGGCGGTCGGCGCCTTTGACGGCTTTGTGGGCGCCTTCGTCGCGTCGCTCGGGCTAGCCCTAGCCTGCAATGGATACGCGCGTATCATGGACCGCCCTGCGACCGTGCCTCTCGTTCCCGCTATTCTCCTCCTCGTACCCGGGAGCGTCGGGCTCAAGAGCATGCGCCTAGCCCTTCAACATGCGTCCTCGGACGCGATCGAAACGGTGTTCGAGATGATGCTGATCGGCCTCGCCTTGGCCGTGGGACTGGTCGCGGCCAATGCGCTCCTGACCCCTCGCAGAGATCTCTGACCTATCGACGGCCTTCGCCGCGAGCTCAGAGTGAACCGCGCGGCATCTGCGGAAGGGGGACCGCCGGAGCCGCAGGTAAGGTTGCGGAAGGGTTCTGGTCGAAGAAGTTGAACGGGGCGAGAACCATGCCCTTCCACATCGTGGACATCACCGGCCAGTCCTCCATGTGTGGGACATGGTGGAATCCGAGCGTGGTCCACACCACGAGATCCCGGTTCTCGATGGAGCGTCCTTCTTTCACCCATTCGGCCAGAGTGTCGGATCCGTCGCTCTGAAACGCAAAACGTCCTCCCGCGTACCGCTGCTTGGCGTCGAAGGGGGTCACCCAGAAGGTCTTGTCGATGTATGCGTTGCGCCGCATCGGCGGGTCCGTTGCGGTATCGAGAGGCCCATAAGCTACCCCTCCCAATGGGGAGATCATATAGGACGGATGGTGACCGACCCCGACGGTGAGGTTGCGGTTGCCAATATGGTACATAGCAGGGCGATCATGAGATATGCGATATGAAGCCTTATCCTCAGTGGTGGGGCGTTCCATGCGAGTCACCCAATAGGAGCGACGCACCTCCTCGTTCTTGGGTTGTCCAGGTACGAGGGCGGTCCGCATGAAGTCGTTAGCGGCACCGTCGATGTCGAAGTCGAGTCTAAAGTTAAAGAAGTGGTCATGGTTAGGAGCGACCAGATGAGGAGCGATCAAGGTTCCGTAGCGGGTGTCCTGCGTCGCGCTGGGGTCCGCCATGTTCCGCGCGTTCACCCCCTTGACGGCGTCGATTCCGGTGGATCCAATCATGATTCGGATCTTCCCGTCGGGCTGAAAGACATAGTCGATGAAGTAGTCGTAGTTTCCGACCTGGGAGGCGCTCCTCAAGACGAGCTCGCGACCGGGTCGGCCCTCCGCAGGCGTCATTCCTTCCCCCTGGGCAAAGACCTCGAAGTGTCGCCATGCCGCGTCCCCAACGTTGCGCTCGAACAGACATACGGCGTCCGGGAGGAGGAGGGGGCGCCCTTCGTCGTCGTGTATGCGGGCTGAGAAGTATCGGGCGAAGGAAGGGCAGTCCACGCCCGGCCGAAGCGGACTCAGGAAGAGGCCGAAGCCATACTCGCCGCTATCCATATATGTTCGCCAATAGAAAGCTGGCCCTGGATCCATGTACGGCACGAACACCTCGGAGAGATGGGCTTGATAGAGAACGGAACGCCAAGCATCCTTATCCCTCGCCTCCACGAGCGAGAGCACGAGCCCCGCACGCTTCTCGGTGCGTACATGAAAGCGCCACATGTCCCACTGGACTCGAGAGCCGCGGAGTTCGATGCCGTCGTCGTCCGCCGCTCTCAACTGGGCCGACCGGCGCCTGGGGCGGAGCGGGGCACGGCCTTCCATCTCGGAGGCGGTGTATCCCCAGCCGTCCTCCGGAATCGCCACAACTCCGGTGTCGGTCACGGCGACCGCCGCTCCGGCCGTAAGGTCGATGGTTGCGAAGAGGCCCTCGATAGGTCGCGAATACCAGTTCGATCCCGACTCCGGCCGGACGAAGCAAGGTGCCTTCATCAGGCGGCGCCCGCTGATCTCCCCGTCAAAGAAGTTCCCCGCGGTCAGCGGGAGGCAAAAGACATCCTTTGCCACGAGACCGCGACGCTCGAGACCCGCCACCATGTCCGGATGGGTGAGAGCCGCTTCGGTGGCCGCAAGGAACTCTCCAAAGAGAACCATCGGCTCTCCTTGTTCCGCTGACCAGCGCACGAGCTTGCCTTCGGTGAGGTCGACGTCGGCCGTATAGGTCCGTCCTTTTTTACGCAGGGTGGCCTGGGCTCGGCGGGGTGTAGCTTGACCCTCCTTCCAACCTCGCACCTGCTCCTTGGAGGGCTCAAGAAGCTCGATGAGGGCGAAGGTGGTGGCGCCATCGAGCTTTCCCGCCTCTTCGAGCACCTTGCGGAGCGTCGCGTACTCATCCTCGTGAAGAGCGTCCAGAGGATGACGGACCGCTTCGGGGGAAGAAGACTCGCTCGTACGCTGGCCGCTCATGCCAACCAGGCCGAGGATGAGCAGCAGGAGGGCAGCGAGACCGAGAAGACCGCCCTGAGACGGACCGACCGTTGACATGCTGCGTTTGTCTACCAGGACCGGTTGGAGCTCAATCCATCTGCGACCGCGCCGATCGAGACGACGGCAAAGAGCTGTGGGCAGGAAGGGTGGCGGGGCCGACGAGACTCGAACTCGCGACCTCCGGCGTGACAGGCCGGCATTCTAACCAACTGAACTACGACCCCGCCAGGGGTGCTCACGGCAGGTCCGCCGTGAAACGTGGCGGCGGTTCTAGAGGCGCTCCGTGAAGCTGTCAAGCGCTTCAGTCCACTTCGAGCTGAATGAACCTCGCACCTGGGACTTGGTCTCGGACCTTGCGCTCGATGCGGTCCACCTCTTCGCCGAGCTCGTCCACCACCACCTTGGCGTGCTCGTCGAGGAGACGGTCCAGGTCCTCGGGGGATTCCAGTTTCGCGTAGGCTTCCTCCACATTCATGCGCTTCATGACGCGCTCCGACAGCACCGCCCCGTCGAACTCGATGTCGGCGTTGAAGCTGAACAGGTTGGCGCTGACCACGCGGCTCTTCACGTCCAGGATCTTCGCTACCGAGTGCTCCTTCCGGATGAGACCCAGGATTCGGGCCTGAACGTCGGCGCTGATGGCCCGATCGAGGAGATAGGCTCGATTCTGGGCACCCAAGAAGATGGCCACGACGCCCAGGAGGAGCCCGATGGTGATGGCGGCCGCGGCGTCCGCCCACCAGATGTGGAGGACGGAGCTCATGAAGATGCCGATCATCGCGAAGATCACGCCCAAGCAGGCGGCGCCATCTTCGAAGAGCACAGCGAGGGTCGAAGTGTCGTCCGTCTCGCGCAGGTAGCGCAGCCACGGTCGTCCGTCGCGCTTGGCGTCAAGCTCTTCGATGGCGGCACGGAGCACGTATCCGTCGATGATGAGAGAGATGATCAGCACGAGCCACACGACGAAGCCGGCCCCGTGCTCCTCGGGTTCGAAGAGAGCGTGGAGTCCGTGCGTGACGGAGACCCCGCAGCCCACGAAGAAGATCCCCGCGGCCGATACGAGCGCCCACAGGAAGCGGTCTTTGCCATAGCCGAAGTGAAAGGCCTCGCTCGGGCCACGCTTCGACTGCTTCAGACCAAGGTAAAGAAGGGCTTGATTGCCGAGGTCGGCGGCCGAATGTACGGCCTCCGCTAGCATCGCCCCGGACCCACTCAGAAGGTAAGCGAGCGTCTTGATGACGAGAAGCACTCCATTACCCGCGAGCGCGGTGAGTACCGCACGTTCGCCTCCAGCCGCCATGATCCCGGGCCTAGCAGAGCCCCCGCCTCACGGCGAGCCTCGGCCGCGTTGGGGGCGTCCGCTGCCCCGCCGGGGGCCGAAACGCTGAAGGCGAACGCCCGACTCTTCGATCAGACGCACGATGCGCCAGCGCTGTCCGCGGTAGGGCTCGAGGATGCGCACCATCTCTTCGTCGGTCGACCGAGCTCTTCCCGTGAAGGCTTGGGCCACGCGGTGAGGAAGATCGTAGTCGCCTGTCGGCAGCGCGTCGGCGTCGGCAAGAGCGAAGCCCAGAAAGTTCTGGATGGTCCACGGCCCAAGTCCGGAGATCGTCGCGAGCTTTCGGGCCACCACCTCGGAATCTGTGTCGAAAAACCGGTCTACGTGCCCGGCGACCTGACCCACCCGTCGAATCGTCTCTGCCCGACGGCGGTCCATATCGAGGGCCGAGAAGTCGGTGAGAGGGATCGACGCCCATCCCTTCCCGTTCGGGGGGAGCACCAGGCCAAAGTCCCCTGGGGCCGCCGTTCCGTACCTCCGGACGAGCCGGAGATGAGCCTGCGCGGCGTCCCGCCACGCAACACGCTGCTGAAACACGAGGCTGATCAGCATCCCCACCGGCGATGCGGCCCGGGTCAGGCGCAAGCCAGGGGCGCTGCGGATCAGCCGGCGCCCCGTGCCGCACACGGGAACGAAGTGCTCGGGGGCATCGTCGGCGCCCAAGATGAGGGGGGCCCTCGCCACCAGGTGGGGGCCTCCAGGCCCATGTCCACATACCCGGAAGGCGCGGGCCCGGGGGCCGTCCCCATCTAGCGCCTGGATGTCGAGCACCCCCGGTCCGTCCGGGGTGGGGATGGCCTGAAGAAGCCGTCGCGCTCCCAGTCGGAATGTCGGGTCCAAGCTCCCAAAGCGATGGAGGCGGAAGGAGAGCTGCAGATCTGTGGGAGCCCCGAGGACAACCTCTGTCTCGCTATTGGGCTCGGCCACGACTCTTCAGATATCAGTGCGGGCCACCGGTGTGCGAGAGCTGACGGAAGGGTGGGTTTCCAGAGCCTCCGGCGATCGACCGAGCGGACAACGCTAGGGTTCGCCGGCGGCGCAAGGCCTGCTTAACTGCCGCGGCATGCGTGCATCGCTTTCGAGGACGGTGGGATCTTTCGCCGGCCCGATCCTCCTGTCCACGGCCGGTCTTCTTGCCTCCCCGGGTCTGAGCTTCGCCCAAGAGGTTGCCCCTCTCGAGCTGGCCACGCGGTTCGTGGGCTTCTCGGATCCGGCAGAAATGGCCGGTGAGGGCCCGATGTACCTCCGGTCGGGTCGCCCGCTTCGTAGGGAGGAGCTCGCTGCGGCCGAGGCTGCGGGTGTGCGCTACCTTGGCGTGGCCGGTCCCCATACCTACGTGTTCTCGCTCGAAGGCCCGCAGGCCGGAGCCTGGATGTCAGGCTTTGATCCGATGATAGGCGCCGCCAAGGTGTTTCCGGAAGACAAGTTGCGGCCGGACCTCGCCGCGAGGCTCGCGCGCCACGGCGAGCTCGATGACCGGGTGGGCCTGTGGGTCACTTTTTGGCCCCGGGCCACGGTGGGCGAGCTGGAATCCTTGCTTGGCGCGGGCGCTCGAGGACGCCGCTCGGAAAACCCGGCAGCACTTCTCGGGCTCGACGCCTCGATTCGGATCGAGCCCTCGGCCGCCAAGTGGATCGATCTCTCCCGGCTCCTGGCCCATCCTGCCGTCGCGTCGGTCGGGCTCGATCTCCCCCGCGCCCTGAACAACGCGAGCTCTCGAAACCTGGCCGGGAGCGACGTGCTCGCTCAGGCTCCCCTCAACCTCAGCGGTGAGGGTATCTTGGTCGGACACTGGGATGGTGGCGCCGTCGATGCAGACCACGGGGACTTCGGCACTCGGGTGGAGAACCTAACCCAGAGAGGAGTCGACGGCCACGCAACCCACACTGCGGGGACGGTGCTCGGATCCGGTGCCGGACGAGGGAACGCGGCTGGGCACGCCCCCAACGCTCGAATGGTCGCCCTCAGCTTCAACGGCAACCCCACCGCCGAGAGGCGAGAGGTGAAGCACCTTCGGTACCACCATCACGACAATCACTCCTGGGGAGTCGACTCCCAGTTCGTTGACAACTTCGGCACCTATAACCAGGTGGCGTTGGAGTTCGACATCGACAGCCGCGACCTGTTGCTCCTCCCCGTCAAAGCGGCAGGGAACGACGGACAATCCAGCGAGGTCATCGTCGACAACTTCGGTTTCGACTCTCTTTCTCCGGACAGCACTTCGAAGAACGCCATGGTCGTCGGGGCCTGCGACGCGCAGGGAAACCTCGCCCCTTTCTCTTCGCGAGGACCGTCCGAGGACGGTCGCGTGAAGCCG
>JBCBRU010000253.1:0-11378 GCA_039819565.1 Myxococcota bacterium
AGAGGGGGAGGTTCGGGGGCTCCGGGTGCAGCCTTCGAGCGGACACGCGTATTTCGACCTCGCCGACCGCCGCGCACGGGTGCCGGTGTTCATGTCCGCGATGTATGTGCGCCGTCTTCCGTTTCCCCTCGAGGAGGGGCTACACGTGCTCCTCGGCGGAGAAGTATCGCTATTCGAGCCCAGGGGACGGCTCCAGCTCGTCGCCAAACGCCTCGAGCCCTTGGGAGAGGGCGCCCTTTTGCTCGCGTTTCGGGCCAAGGTCTCCGAGCTGGAACGCGAAGGTCTCACCGACCCCAAGCGTCGTCGGCGTCTGCCGCCCCATCCAAAAAAGATCGGCGTCGTGACGTCGAGAAGCGGGGCCGCGCTTCGGGACGTACTGCGTACGGCCCTGCGCCGGGATCCGCGGGCTCACCTGGTCCTCGGCCCCACCCCGGTGCAGGGGATTGGGGCGGTCGAAGGGGTTGTGCGGGCCCTGCGCGCGTTGGACCGACACGGCTGTGACGTGCTGCTGCTCGTCCGAGGTGGAGGAAGCCTCGAAGACCTCCATGCTTTCAACGAGACCGCGGTGGCTCGGGCCGTCTCCGCCTGTCGAACCCCGGTCGTGACGGGGGTCGGCCATGAGACCGACACCACGCTCGTCGACCTTGTGGCCGACGCGCGCGCCTCGACCCCCACCGCCGCGGCTGAGCACGCCGTCCCGGTGCGGGAGGAGACCGAGCAACGTTGGGCACGACTCAAAGTCCGGATGGTCCGCGCCCTCAGGGGTCGGTTGGTGCGAGGCGAGCGGGATCTGGGGGCGCTCCGCGCCCGGCTCTCGGATCCCACCCGCCAAGTCCATCGGAGGGCGCAACGTTTGGATGCGCTCGCTCGGGAGGCGGAGGCGGCGCTCGAGCAGAGGCTCGCAGCGTCTCGACAGCGCCTTCAAGGGCTCACGCAACGGCTCGAGAGGGCGCGTCCGGAGGCCGGACTCGAGCGTCAGCGTCGCGGCCTGGAGCGTCTGGAAGCCCGCCTCCATGGTGCGCTTCGCGCCTCCGTTGAAGAGGCTCGGCAGAGGTCCGCAGGTCTCGCGACGCGCCTTCCCTCGGCGACGCGGCGGCACCTGGATCGAGGGCAATCCAGACTTCGCGGGAGCGCGGCGGCGCTCCACGCCCTCTCGCCGCTTGCGGTCCTGGGGCGGGGCTACGCGGTGGTCACCAAGGAGGATCGCGTAGTGAGGAGCTCAACCGAGGTCAGGCCCGGGGACAGCCTTCGGGTTCGCGTGGGAAAGGGGTCTTTCGGAGTGTCCGTGGAGGACGTTTCGGAGTAGGTTCCACGGCCGTTTTGTGTAGGCGAAAACGTGAGTGATTTCAGGTTTTTGAGATAGGCTAAGAGGAGGCGTGAGGCGCCTTTACCTCGCCTCCCCGACAGGATATTGCATCCCGAATGGCCGACCACGACGAGCCCTCCGCGGGCGGACCCGGGGAGCCCCCGGAGCCGCCCGATGACGAAGGGGGTTTCGCTTCCGGAAGCCTCGAGCCGGTGCAGCTCGAGGAGCAGATGCGGGAGGCATACCTCGACTACGCAATGAGCGTGATTGTCGGGCGTGCCTTGCCTGACGTTCGGGACGGACTCAAACCCGTGCATCGTCGCGTCCTCTACGGGATGCAGGATGCCGGCTACACCCACAATAAGTCGTACTTCAAGTCGGCTCGCGTCGTGGGCGACGTCATCGGTAAGTACCATCCGCATGGGGATGCGGCCGTTTACGATACCGTAGTGAGACTGGCCCAGCCCTTCTCGATGCGAGAGCCGCTCATCGATGGGCAGGGGAACTTCGGATCTATCGACGGAGATCCTCCGGCGGCCATGCGGTACACCGAGGTCCGGCTGACCAAGCTCGCCTCGGAGCTGCTGGCCGACCTTGATAAGGATACTGTCGATTTCGTTCCCAACTACGACGAGAAGGAAACCGAGCCAGTCGTGTTGCCGGCTGGGTTTCCGAACCTTCTCGTCAATGGAGCTCAGGGCATTGCGGTGGGTATGGCCACCAATATTCCGCCCCACAATCTCCGGGAGACGATCGACGCTTGTATCGCCCTTATCGAGGATGCCGAGATCTCTCTCGACGATCTCATGCGGCATCTTCCTGGTCCAGACTTCCCAACCGGAGGGATCATCTGCGGACGGGACGGGATACGTCGGGCCTACGAGACCGGCCGCGGCACGATGAAGATCCGGGCCCGCGCGGAGGTCGAGGAGCGGAAGAAGGGCGGGATGCAGATCGCGATCAGCGAGCTGCCCTACCAGGTGAACAAGGCCAAGCTCATCGAGCGCATCGCCGAGCTGGTGGGGGACAAGAAGGTCGAAGGCATCTCCGACGTTCGCGACGAGTCCGACCGCCGCGGTATGCGCATCGTCATCGAGTTGCGCAGAGATGCGGTGCCTCAGGTGACGCTGAATCAGCTCTGGGCCCAGACAGCCCTCGAGTCGAGCTTCAGCGTCAACAGCCTCGCCATCGTCAACGGTCAGCCGAAGCTGTGTACGCTGAGGGACTGCCTGGAGGCGTTCATCGAACACCGGCGCGAAGTCGTCACCCGACGGAGCGCGTACGAGCTGGCTGAGGCAGAGAAAGCTTTTCATCAGCGCATCGGTCTCCTGGTTGCCCTCGACAACATCGATCGGGTCATCGAGATCATCCGAGGGTCCCCGGACCCGTCCACGGCTCGGCAGCGATTGGTGGCCGAACCATTCAAGGGTCTCGGCAACCTTCAACAGCTCGTCGACGCGGAGTACGAGCAGATCAACCAGGCTCTCGAGGCCGGAGAGGTTCATCTCACCGAGGCTCAGGCCCAGGCCATCCTCGATCTACGGCTGCACCGCCTCACCGGTCTCGAGGCGGACCGCCTTCGGGACGAAGCCCGCAAGCTGCGGGATGAGATGCAGCGACTTCGCCACATCCTCGCGGACGATGGGGCGCTCATGGCCGTGGTGGTCGAAGAGCTGCAGGCCATTCGCGATGGTTATGGGAACGACCGCCGCACCGAGATCACGGGGGAGATCGGCGTCTACACGGACGAGGATCTCATCGCCGAAGAAGATATGGTCGTGACCTGTTCTCACCTCGGATACATGAAGCGTATCCCGCCGGGGGAGTTCCGGGCCCAACGACGGGGAGGTCGGGGCGTGGCCGGCACGGACACGAAGGCGGAAGACTTCGTCGAGCGTCTCTTCGTAGCCTCGACCCATGCCTACCTTCTCGTGTTCACCAATCAGGGGAAGGTGTACTGGCTCAAGGTGCATCAGCTCCCGGTGGCGGGGCGCACGGCGCGCGGACGGCCGCTCGTAAACTTGATCCAGATGGGGCCGGACGAGCGCGTCTCCGCGATCCTACCGGTGCGCGAGTTCGTGGACGCACACGTGGTGACTGTCTCCCGTCAAGGCACGGTGAAGAAGACGCCGCTGTCTGACTACTCGCGGCCGCGCTCGACTGGCATCATCGGGGCGGGCATCGCGGACGGGGATGAGATCATCTCGGCCCAGCTCGTCACGGACGAGCAGGATATCCTGCTCGGCACCCGAAACGGTCTCGCCATCCGGTTCAAGGCAAGCGATATCCGGCCCATGGGACGCCCCTCGGTGGGCGTCCGCGGCATCAAGCTCGACGCGGCGGATGCGGTGGTGGGCATGGCGGTGCTCGACCCAGGAGCCACGATTCTCACCGTGACCGAAAATGGCTACGGCAAGCGCACCAACACGGAGGAGTACCGTCTTCAGGGGCGCGCGGGACGGGGCATTATTCTGATCAAGGCCGGGGGTCGAAACGGCGAAGTGGTCGCGGTGAAGCAAGTCACGCAGGACGACCACGTCATGATCATTACCGCCAAGGGGACCATCATCCGGATGGAGTGCCGAGACATCTCGGTGCTCGGGCGAAACACGCAGGGGGTTCGACTGGTCCGAGTCAGCGGCGAGGATCGAGTGCAGGCGGTGTCGATGCTGGAAGATCCAGAGGAGGACGAGCCTGAGCGGGCGGGGGCGGCCCCGACCGAGGTAGCGGTGGCTCCATCCGCGGAGGGGGCTGAGACCTCCGAGGAGCCCGTGGATGGTTCGGCCGAATCTGAAGAGCATGAAGAGCAGGAGGAAGACTGAGCGAGAGGCTCGACTGAGCCTTCCTCCACGCCGTGGTCGACGGGCATTTAGGGCCCGCGCGGCTCACAATTCACGCCGGGCGTAACTCGTCCCCTGTCAGGATGATTCCTTACATAATTCGCGGGCGCTTTTCGCCCCTAGCGCCCCCGCCGGCTTCGCCTCTCGTCGGTTGCATATGGCCAATATGCGCCCTTCTCACGTGAACGCCAGGGGCGAAAACTGCCTCACCACTTATGCAACTCATCAACCTGACAGGGGACGAGCGGCGGCTCCAGCCGTGTCGGCGGCTCGATCAAAGGAGCATGCTTGGGGCCCCCGGCTCCTCAAGAGATGTTCGAGTCGAGCGAAGCAAGAGGTCAGCGTTCGAGGAGCAGGGCCGAGGTCAGTCCGCGCAGCGCAATCGGTCCGCTGGGGAGAGGGCAGGGCGCAATCTCCCAGCGGCCTTCGTTTCCGAGGATATCCTTCGCCCACTGCTCGAGTTCGCGACGGCGTGCGCCGAACGGCATTTTAGGCAGTCTGAAGGAAGGCGTGAGCGGCACCCGAAATCGAGAGATCCACGTGACCCAAGGTGGAACGACGTCGAACGCAAGCTGGCTTCCGGGAGCGGCGGCGGCCGCCCAAGCTTTGAGAAGCCGTCGAATGTCCGAGGGCTCCAGGTACATGAACAAGCCTTGGGCCACTACGAAGCTCGGCGTTTCGACATGCGGGAGCCAGGCCAAGTCGAGGGCGCTCTCGGCCCGATGCTCGTGATTGGGACCCGGCGGCAGAAGCGCGTCCCGCCACGCCATGATCTCGGGAAGGTCCACCGACACCCACCGACCGTAGCCCTGTACACGATGGCGCTGCGTTTCGAGCCCCTCGCCGAGAGCCACCACCGAGGCTCCGGGATGGCGTTCGAGGAAGGCCCTCACCCATCGATCGAAGAGCTGAGCGCGCCGGGCAAAAGACGGGTCGGGCCACCCGAGGCCCTTCATCCTCGGACCGAGCTTGGCTGCGAGAGTGAGCGCCATGGGGTCGTGGATCTCCCCTCGACCCGCGAAAGCGGCGCGACAGTGGAGCGTCCACAAAGCCGTTCGACTGACCCCCGCGAGGGGGTCGAGGGCCGCCTCTGGGGCTCTTTCGTCCGTCATGGTGTTCCGGCCCCTTCCGACGCGGGATCGGTGACGGGATTCGAGCCTCCCCAGGTACCGCTGGCCGTGAGAACGCGGAAGCGAGCGAAGAGCTCCTCTTGGAACCAACGCTCTCGGCGAGCCATCTTCATGGCTTCTCGGTGGGGCCCAGGATCGTACGCAAAGCGCTGAATTCTCTGGCTCTCGTCCCAAAGAGAAAAGGTCATCAGCTGAACGAAAGGAAGCTCACCCATACCCAGCTTGAAGTGAAGACCAGGTTGGCCGGCCGTCATTTCGCTGATCGAGGGCACACTCCGCCAAAAGGCGAACAAGCGGTTAGGGCGCACGGTCGCTCGGGTCAATACCCCCACCCATGGGGTTCGTGGGACGGGGACGCCCTCGGCCGGAACGACGGCGGCCTCGGAGAAGGGCTGAGAGGCGTCCCACGACCCCTTCGCGCGCACCGTCTCCAGGTACAGCGTCCAGCTCTCGTCGGATCGCCGACGATACTTCGTAAAAATGTTCGACTCCTCGATGCCCACCCGGGCGGCTTCTTCCGAAGGCCAGGTTGCGAGAATGACGTACACCCCGAAATTGGGAGAGAGGTCGAAGCCCTCACCAGCTCCGGTGCCCATGAGCTTATGGAAGCCGATCCCCGGTATGCGTCGCAACGGACCCTTGGCGAACTGCATCGAGACGAGGGCCCACATCCGCGCCCACGGTCCGCGGAAACGGAAGAAAGAGATAGTGGTCACCGACATCGAGCCGCGAGGAGTCTGCCGAAGCGCCGGGAGGTTGAAAAGCGCTTGGCCCGCTTGGGCGGGCCGGGTCTCTTCGTCGCATGGACTTTCGGCTCGACCACGTGGTCGAAAAACCCCCAAATCGCGCCTTCGAGATCCTGGTCAGCGACGTTTTCCAGAGTGAGACGGACCGTCAGGTGAGCCTGGTCAAAACCCTCATCTCCGAAGAAGAGGGGCCTGACGGTCCCGTGAAGCGGTGGCGGGTTCTCGAAGAAAGCGACAAGCCTGATTTCGCCAAAAAGCTCGTGGGGAGTGCGTTCGAGTACACCCTCGAGCAGCGAGTGCAACACTCGTTGCGTCGCCTGTCCTGGCGCGTCACGCCGCCGATGATGTCGGATCGAGTGAAAGCGGAGGGCTATGAGCAGATCGACGCCGTGGTGGGGGATGATCTCCGCTCGCATCGGGTCATCGTCGGCACCATCGAAGTCAGCGCGCCCTTCGTAGGCAAGAAGCTCGCTGAGTACATCGGGGGCCAAGTTCGAGCCGGTTTCGAGCGCTCGATGCCGTTCATCGCCAGCTACATTGCCGAAGCGGAGTAGTCGAGCTTTGAGCCGCAGGCCAGTATCCAAGCCTTAGAAGGGGCGATAGCGCCTCACCGTCGAGGAAGTTTCCGGCATTGCGGGTGGAGGGGTGGAGCGTCGCGAGGCGCGAGAGCTCGGGCGGCGGGGGCGAGTCTTGGGCGTAGCCAGACGCGGACTTGGCGCGGGTGAGGTCTCCTCACCGTCCTCAGAACGAGGCTCCGGCTTCGCCGCCACGGTGGGCTCCGAATCCGTCGCCGTCTCCGGCGTGGGCTCCGCGACCTCCGAGGTCGCTCGCGGCGCCAAGGGCGAAGCGGGCCGAGCGGGTTGAGGAGGTCGAGCTTCGGTCGAGCGAAGGAGCTGCATCCGCAGCAAGCCGAGGACCGCGAGGGGAACGAGGATGAGGACGATGAGGAGGGCAATCCTCCGGGGCCTCGACGAGAAGTAGGGCTGAAGGACCCGCGACGACACCAAGAAGGACTCGTCTGCGGTGCCTTCCGCCGGCGACCCCTGCACTTCAAGGCTGGACTCCCGTGCCGCCGAAGGCGTGGGAATCGTGGCGTCCAGCGCCACGGAGGGAGCCGGCAGGGGCGGAGGCTCGCTTCGAGCGGGTGGGCTGGCGGCGATCGTCTCGGGGTGCGTGTCTTCATCTAGGGCGGGCGCGGCCGCCACCGAAGGTCGTCGGACGTCGAGCAGCGGGGCCTGCGCGCGCTCGGGGAAAAGCTCGCGGAGGCTGCCCGTGAGCCTCTCCTCCGGCGTGCCGCCGCCAACTCCCAACACTTGAAGGAGATCGAGAAGATCCCGTCGCAGCTCGAGCGCCGACTGGTATCGATAGTCGGGGTTACGAGCGAGGCACTTTAGGGCGATCAAGTCGTACTGGGGCGGGACATGGTCTGCGAATCTCGAGGGTGGAGGAATCTCCTCGTTGAGGAGGGTGTGGACCGTGGCCGCGTGGGTAGGTCGCCGAAACAGCGAACGCTGCGCGCAGAGCTCGAAGAGGACGATGCCCAGACTGAAGATGTCAGACCTGAGATCGACGGCATCCGAGCGGAGCTGCTCCGGCGACATATAAGCGACCTTCCCAATCGGGGCACCCAGGGTATCGGCGAGGCGCTCCTCGGCCCGGGCCACGCCGAAGTCGAGGAGCTTGATGGTGCCTTCGAAGGTTAGAAAGATATTCGAAGGCGAGATATCGCGATGAACGAGCTGTAGGAGGCGGCCCTCGGTGGTCCGGACGTTGTGGGCGGCGTGCAGAGCAGCGCTGATCTCAGCGACGATGTGAGCGCTTAGATCGATGGGAAGGGGGCGTTTGCTCTTGGCCTGCCTCCTTAGGGCCGCGGCGAGGCTCTCCCCGTCCAGATACTCCATCGCGATGTAGAGCGTGCTGTCCGACTCCCCGAAGTCGTAGACCCTCACCACATTGGGATGGGTCATCATGGCGGTGAGCCGGGCCTCGTCGAGGAACATACGACGGTACTGCTCATCGTCGGCGAGCTGAGGACGGATGACCTTTAGGGCGACGGGTCGGGAGAACTCAGCGGGGCCTGACTGCCGGGCAAGATAGATATCTCCCATGCCGCCCGCGCTGATCTTCTTGACGACATCGTAGTGGCCGATTCGGCCCGAGTCTGAAGGCAGGCGATACTCGGGCATACGTGAGGTGCTTTCGGGTTAGTCGAGCTCGAGAAGGAGCCACAGCCCGCCCAAGGCGGCGATACCGGCTCCTGCGGCGAAAGCGATGTTGGCCCCGGTGCTCAGGTCCTGAGACTGCTCAAAGCTATCGATGGCCCCCGCCTGAGACGTGGCGTCTTCAGCATCGTCGAACCGGGACTGCGCCAGCACGCCGAGCACAACCCCGGCTACGAGCCCCGCCGCGCCGGTGGACAGAGTGGCCACGGGGCCGAGCAGGCGAGGGGGGGCCTCGGGCGGCTCGACGGTCAGGCCCGCAGCTGCTCCCGAAGACCCCGAGTATGTGCTCGGGTCCGTGGCTCTCTGGAGGCGCCGATCGAGATCCGCTTCGATCAGGACGACGCGTTTGGCCACGAGTCCGGCGTAAGGCCCATCCGGATGCCGTTGCTCGTACGTCCGGTAGTGCTTGAGGGCTTCATCGGCCCGACCGGCGAGATCCTCGAGGCGCGCGAGGTTGAAGAGCAGGGTCGCGTCGTTGTCCAGCGCGTAGGCGCGCTCGAGGAGGCCCCGCGCCGCTTCCAGGTCCCCGCGAGCGAGGGCGCTTTCGCTCTGCTCAAACAAGGCCATAGCCCGGTCCAGCCGAGTGGGCGTGGGCGAAACAGCCTTTGCGGCCCCCGGGGGAGCAGCCAACAACGCGAGAGTGAGAACAAGCGCGGGGGACATGGGCTCTCCGCGGGGAGGCTAGAAAAAACCGCGGTCGGACACCACAAGCGACTGGTGTCGACGACGTTGCGCGTTCTTTGGTCTAGCGAATCTGAGGGCAACGGAGACTCTTGGTTGAGGTTTCCTCAGGGTTCCTCTGGTCGCTGCTCCTCGATCTCGAACGGCTCCGGATCCTCGAAGAGGCTCGGGAGACCCGGACCGACCTGCCCTGCGAATGCCATACGTCCCCGATGCTCGAGGGCCAAAGCGCCGAGGACGACCCTCAGCTTGGCCAAGGCTAGCAAGAGCGCTTGCACGGAGTCGGCCCCGTGGGCAGCGTCGAGGTGATCCTCTCCGAGCCCGGAGACTTCGAAGGGACATAGCCAGTCCTCGGTGCCCCGAACGGGCCGGCCGAGTCGAAACCGCACCGAAACAGGCTCTCCCCCCGCCTCGTGGGGCTCGAAGGTGACTTCGCGCTCCGCCACGACGAGGTCCGTAGTCAGCTTCACGCTGCCCTCCTTCCCCTACTGAATACGGGGGACACCAGTGAGGGAGATGGTGATGTTCTTCTGCTGATTGTTCGACTGGTTGACGAGAGTGATGGTGCCGACGTTGCCCACCCTCGTCGTGTTCCGAGCAAAGCGGATCTCGGTGCTGACCGGAGGGGCTTGGATTCGGAGTTGGCCATCTGGGTGGCCGTCTTCGAGGTCCACGACGGCAAGCTGATACTCGTTGCCATTGGAGACGGTGTCGACGTCTCCGAAGAACACGAAGGTGTGATCGTCCTGAACTCTGAGGCCCGTCTGTTGATAGGACTGCGTGGAGCCGTCCAGAGACGCATTGAAGGTGGAGTTGGCGGGGGGCCCACCGACGGTCGGAGCGGCGCTGTCGCCGAGTCGCCCCGAGAGACCGATAACGCGCGTCTTGTGGAGCTCGGCCACCACCGTGCGAGCGGCATCCTGCAGGGCCCGACGAGACCGGACGGCGCCAAAGGCATACACGGTCAGGCTGGCCATGATCCCAATCACCGTCACCACGATAGAGATCTCGACCAAGGTGAAGGCGCGACGGCGGGACGACTGAGGCTTTCGGTTTTGCATGAGCTCCTCGTTCTCGAGACCAAGACTGTCTCGATTTGTGGCTCCGAGGCTAGTGACGAACGTCCGAGAGAGCCACCTCGGAGTCGGGTAGCCACATCTGAATACAGGTCCCTGCGCCGGGCTGAGACGAGATGCGCAGGTCCCCCCCATGGTCTTCGAGAGTGCGCTTGACCACGGCTAGACCCATGCCGGAGCCGCTGGCCTTCGTCGTGAAATGGAGGGCGCCGGCGCGTTCGAGGATCTCGGCGCTCATCCCGGGTCCATCGTCCTCAACCTCGAGCCGCACCCCCGAGCGTCCTGCCTCTTCCGCGCGTGCCGCGCGAAGGGTCACACGCCCGGCCCCGGCCTCGAGAGCGTTCTTGATGGCGTTGACCAGCGCCCGACCAATGAGGTCGCGGTCCGCGGCGACATGGGGGAGGTCGGTCTCGATGAGTCTCGCGACCCCGACCCGTTCGTCGTAGAGCCTGGCGGCCGCCTCCAGCAGCTCCACCGGGGGCGTCGGCTCCGGGTCGGGGGCCGGAAGCTGAGCGAAGGTCGAAAAGCTGGTGACGAGGCGGTCTAGAGCGCTGACTTCTTCGAGGACCGAACGGGTCGACTCTTCGAGAATCTCTTCGAGTCGCGGATGCTTCTTGGACCACGCCTTGCGAAGGTTCTCCATGCCCAGCCGCATCGGGGAGAGGGGATTTCGAATCTCATGGGCCAGCTGTCGAGCGACCTCGCGCCAGGCCGCGACGCGCTCCGCCTGCTGGATGCGCACGCGGGCGTCGCGGAGATCTTGAGTCATCCGGTTGAAGACCTTTACGAGTGTGCCCACCTCGTCGCGCGTGGTGGGTGCCACCTGAACCTCGAGATCTCCTGCGCCCACCCGCTCGGCCGCGCTCGACAGGGCTCTCACCGGCTGAGCCATGCGTCCGGCGAGGACCACCCCTCCGGCAAGGCCGAGGACCAGGGCCGCGACCGCCGTGGTCTGGGCCAACCACATGAATCGCCCGCGCGCCGACCACATCCGGAGGTTGTTGACCGAGACCTCGAGGCGACCGGGGGGCCCCGACCCGAGTCGAGGGAGCGTGAGCGCATCCGGCTTTCCACCAAACGAGACGTCGGGCCGCTCTGGGAAATGCTCCACGAAGCGATCGACCTTGAGGACGAGATGGGCCTGACCGATGCGCGCCACTCGACCCAGGAGCCTCGTGTCGAGGCGACGACCGCCGTACACGAAGAGTCGTCCTCCGAAGACGCTCGGGGCGTGTACGGCCACGAGGGCTGCGACGTGGCGCGGAGGGTTGCCCTCGACCATCTCCAGGACCAGTCCCGTTCGCGTTTCACCGGCGGGGAGAGGCATGCGGCCGACCGTGGGGGGGTCACCGACGGCGGCCGGAAGATGCGCGCTCG
>JBCBRU010000254.1:0-11348 GCA_039819565.1 Myxococcota bacterium
CGAGTCAGCTCGATGCGGCCCGAGAGCATCTTGTCGTCGTCGAAGTCGTAGTTGGCCCAGTCGCCGGCCACCACCGGCCCCGAGATGCGGCCATTGGAGAGACCCACTTGATAGCGCAGCACCCACGGCAAGAGGAGGATTCGACCCTCGACCGCGGCCCCGACCTGGTGGGACGGGAAAGCCTGAAAGGCGTTCACGTAGGGCTGATTGTGCGCTATCAAGTGGGTCTCTCCAATGGCCGCATCTCGGGGCCGGTGGTGGCCGGCGACTGGGCCAACTACGACTTCGACGACGACAAGATGCTCTCGGGCCGCATCGAGCTGACTCGCCGGGAGAGGGACCGCTTCGGCATCGGAATATCGGGATACTGGGGGAGCACGACGTCGCCGGAGAAGACCATCGTCTCCGCGGAGCCCCTTCAGGTCGAACAACAGCTGGGCCAGAAGCTCGATGAGTGGGGGGTCGACGTGGACCTGAAGTATGACAGCGATCGCTTCAAGGCTCGGGTCGAAGCGGCTTATATCGAGCACCGGTGGCCCATCGGTCGACCCACCTCGAACACCTTCCCTCTCCGGGAGCTCCCGGACTCTCGCATCCTCAGCCTCTACTCTCTCCTGGCGTGGCCCCTCTACGTCGACGCCTACCGTCTGGTGCCCTACCTGACTTTTCAGGCCATCTACTGGCCGGCAGCCTCGGCTCCCGTCGAGCAGACCTTCGTCCCCAGCGTGGGGCTGAACCTCCACTTCACACCCCGGGTCCAGCTCAAGTCGGAGGCTGCGTACTACGCCCTCTTTGATCTCACGAACGGACGGCTCGAGGCTCGAGGTGACGAGATGTTCTCCGTAGCTCTCCGACTGGTGGTGTCGTTTTGATGCGGGGACACCGCGCTATCGCCATGCTCAGCGTGGCCCTCATGACCGAGGCGCTCTTGCTGCCTTGGGCGAAGGCCGCCCTTGCGGTGGAGAGGCCACGACTCTGGGTGGTGGTGAACGCGCGAAACCCCGCCGACCATCTGGCCGTCGCCGAGCTTCGGGCCATCTATACCGCGAACCAGAGATTCTGGCCCCGGATGGGGCCGGTGGTCCCTATAAATGGACTGCCGCGAAGCCAGGTCCGGCTCGCCTTCGACCGCATCGTTCTCGATATGGGGCCGGATGAGGCCGGTCGTTTCTGGATCGATCAGCAGGTCCGGGGAGGTGCCCCTCCCCCCCGCAAGGCGCCCTCCGCACGACTGGCGGCGGCGATGGTTCGCAAGCTCCGGGGAGGGATCGCTTACCTCGAAGCCGGAACCTGCGTGCCCCGAGGCACCAAGCTGGTGGCGATCATCGAAGGGGGAGCGGTGCGCCGCCCCCCCTCTCAGGAGCATCCGTCTTGTCTACGCTGAAGCTTCGCCTCGCCCCTCTGATCCTCTCCGTCTGCCAGATGGCTTGCCCGCTCGAGGATCCTTGTGACCCTGGGCAGTTCTTTGATGAGGCCACCTTCACCTGCGGCGAACCCCTCGTAGACGCCGCGGTCATCTCCGACGCAGGTCAGGCTGCGGCGCCGGACGCGGCCTCCGGCGCCACCCCGAGCGACGGAGGAGAGTCCGGGGCTGAAGACGCCGGGGCCGGAGATGCGCAGACGGACGCGGGCGACGTCGGAGCCACCGACGCAGGGGCCTGCCCGAGCGAGTTCGGAAAAGCCTGCGCCGTGTCCTCCGAGTGCGGATGCGACACCTCCTATTGCGCGGTCAACCCTCGGCAGGCCGGCTTCTGCACGATCACGCGCTGCTTGAGCGCGCCGGAGCTCTGCCCGGCGGGCTTTCGCTGCGTCGACATCTCGACCCTCGCTCCCGAGCTGGAGTCGCTCTGTGGACCCAACTGAGCCTTCGGGGTCGGGGGGCGAAGGGGATACCTTCCGGCGCAAGCTCCTCCGCTTCAGCCTCACGTTAATCGGAGCTCTGGGGGGACTGGCCTTGCTCACCGGCGTCGTCCTCTGGATGCTCGCCGTCCCCACTATCCGCAGTCGGCTCGAGCAGGACACGTTGTTCCGAGCCGAGCGCTTGGCCGCGTCGCTGGTGGTGGCGGCCGCCGCTGAGGACGTCGATCAGGCAAAAGCCGAGTGCGAGAGTTTTCAGCGGGACCCCGACTTTGGCGGCGTCCGGGTACGTCTCGTGAGCGGCGAGGTGCTGTACCAGGAGCCCCCAGACTTTGGCTCGAGAGCGGTCCCGACCGCCATCGCTTCCCGCCCGGTGTGGACGGGAAGCTACGTAATGAGCGAACGGCCCATCGAGGTCGAGGGGGTCCAGCTCGGATTCGTGCTGGTTGGGCACTCGGTGCTGCGACTCGAAAGACTCCTTGCGTCCTTTATCGGCTTCGGAGTGCTTCTCGTCCTCTTCATGGTCTGGGCGTCGGCCTATGCCGTGAGCTTCGATCGCCGCTTCGTCGCTCCCCTTAGGAGACTCATCGCCTTTGCTCGTCGCATTGGTCACGGTGAGCTGGAGGCTCGCTTGGACGTCCAGGGGGCGACCGCCGAGGTCCGAGACCTCGTCGAGCAGATGAACGGCATGGCGGAGGAGCTGCAGCGCCAGCGGGCGGCTCTGGTGGGTGCGCGAGAGGAGGCGGAGGCGGCGTCGGAGGTGAAGTCTCGCTTTCTCGCCAACATGAGTCACGAAATGCGGACTCCCCTCAATGGGGTGTTGGGGGTGACGGAGGGGCTCCTCGATACTGATCTCGACGCGACGGTGCGCCAGGAGCTGACGGTGGTTCATGCTTCCGCCAAGGGCCTCGTGGACATCATCGAGGACGTGCTGGACATCAGTAAGATCGAGGCCGGAAAGCTCGACTTCGAGCAGGTCCCCACCGACGTAGCGGACGTGGTGCGGGCCGCGACCTTCTCGGTGGTGAGTCAGGCCAAACGGAAGGGTCTCCGTCTCGTCGTGGAGCTGCAACCAGGGTTTCCGTCTACCGTCGTCTCAGATCCTACCCGGGTTCGCCAGATCCTCCTGAACCTTCTCTCCAACGCGGTGAAGTTCACGAGTAGAGGCACCGTCTCCGTCCGGCTGGAGCGTACGCGGTCGCAACTTGTCTTTTCCGTGCGGGACGAAGGCATCGGCATGACGCCCCGGCAATTGGGAAGGGTCTTCGACGCGTTTCAGCAGGCTGATGCGTCGACGACCCGCAAGTACGGTGGTACCGGCCTAGGGCTCGCGATCAGTAAGACGCTGGCCCAGCTCCTCCACGGTGATCTCACGGCCGAGAGCCAGCTCGATCGGGGCAGCACCTTCACGCTCGTTCTCCCGGTCGGGCCGGAGCTCCCGGAGCCTCGAGCCTCGTCTCAACGCTTCTCCGCCCTCGGGGCCCCGGAGTGGGTGGCTTCCATGCAGGCGCGCATCGAAGCGGCGGGTGGGCGATGGGGGTCGATCGACGAGGCCACGGATCTATTGATGTCGGCGGAGGGCTTTCTAAATGGCACCGAGGCCCAGGCCGAGCTCGAGCGCCGCAGAACCGCGGGTGTGCGTGTCGTCTCCATCGTGCAGCCGGACCAGCTGGGAGAGCGAAGCCTCGGAACCATCTCTCCCCCGCAGCACGTCCGGGTCGAGCCGGTGTTCCTCGCCGAGCTGAGCGAGATCTCAGAGCTCCGCCCGAAGGTTGTGGAGCCGGATCTCGACGGGATGAGCGTCTTGGTGGCCGAGGACAACCCCGTGAACCAAAAGGTGGTGCGACGGGCTCTGGAGCGGCTCGCGGTGGAGGTGGTCATCGTGGATGACGGGGCCCGGGCCGTCGCGCTCGCGCTCGCCCCTGAGGCCCGATATCACGCCATCCTCATGGACCTCCAGATGCCGGTGATGGACGGGTATGAGGCCGCGCGCCGGATTCGGGCCGCGCGGCCGGCGGTCCCCATCATCGCCCTCACCGCCGACGCGATGTCCGATGCCTGGGGACGCTGCGTGGAGGCCGGCATGACCGACTACCTCACGAAGCCGCTCCGGCGAGATATCCTTCGCGAGAAGCTCGGCGCCTTTTGGCCATCGACCCGCTAGCGGGGCCAGCTCCTCTGCATCGCGGCGCCGATGAGCCCCAGAAGGAGGAGCACCACGGCCGTGAGGACGAGGGTGCAGGCCACGCTCTCGACCGCGAAATCATGGATGCGCACCCTCAGCGGCAGCCACGAACTCCGTCGGTGACCCCAGACGACAGCGAAAAGGCCAATGCCCGCCGCGAGTACCCAAAGGGGCCGGGTCTCCTCGGGCGAAAGAGCCGCCTGCCCACGAGCGTGGTCCCAGCGCACGAGGCTCCGCGCCACGAGGACGCTGCCGATGACCCCGAGGCCGTACTGGAGGGCTCGATAGATGGGGAGGTCGAGGATCGGGATCTGCGCATGAAACCCTAGGATGCGGGCGCCGGCGCCGTAGGCGTGGGTGACGTGGTCCAGCAGGAGGTGAGTGAGCGCCCCCGCGAAGACGGCGCCGGCGGTAGGGGCGAGGGGCGTGTGGGGACGAAACGACTTCGCCAGCGGCGCCGACCACCTCTCCGGCGCGAGGCGGGCCCACCCCGGCCCGAGCACTCGCTCCACGAGCAGCGACAGAAGCCAGCCCACGGGCAGAGCGAACGTGAAGAGGCTCAGGGCGGTGTGGTCCGTCCAGGGGCTTCGAGGCAATAGATGGGCGACGTCGGGCACCAGGGCGCCCACCACCAAGGGCGTGGCCGCCAGGCCCCAGCGACGCAGGGGCCAGGCGAACGCGGGATGAGCGAAGGTGACCGGCACGCGGCTAGTTTCGCCCGGCCATGACCCCGCCGTCGACGTCGTGCACGGCGCCGGTCGTCCAGCCCGCCGCGTCCGAGAGCAAAAACACGACGTGCTGAGCCACGTCGACGGGACGTCCGACTCGACCCACGGGATGGAAGGCATCGAAGCCCGAGGTGAGCGTCTCCTCGATGGCCTGCGGATCGATGAAGGCTCCGTAGATCGGCGTCACCACGACGGCGGGGGAGACCGCGTTCACCCGAATCCCGACCTCTCCGAGCTCCATGGCTAGGTGCTGGGTCAGGGCGTGCAGACCCGCCTTGGCCATCGAGTAGGCCGAGGAGGGCGTAGCCTTCACGGCCTGCTTGGCCCACATCGAGCCGACGTTGACGATCGAGCCTCCTCCGAAGCGGGCCATGTTTCGAGCCACCGCCTGGGTCAGGAAGAACAGGGCGCGGTTGAGGTCGTGGTAAGCGTCGTAGTCCTTCCCCTCATGCTCGAGGAAGGGCTTCGGCGAGAACACGCCGGCCGCGTTGACGAGCTGATCGACGTGGCTCTCGGCCGCCTCGAGCTTGGCGGCAAATGCTTCGACCGCCTCCGCGTCCCGAAGATCGAGGGCGGTGGTGCGCACGGTAACGCCGTCGGGCACCTCGAGCCCGGCCGCGGCCGTCCTGAGCTTCTCCGCATTCCGGGCCACGAGATGCACGGAGCGGCCTTGGTTCACGAGGATGCGCGCGGTTTCGAGGCCGATACCGCTCGATCCGCCGATGATGAGGGAGATGCGCTGGGTGTTTTGAGCTTGAGTCATGGGCTTGTCCTTTCTCTGAGGCATCGACTGCCTATCGATAGGTAGACAACTAAGCCCTGGACCCTCCCCCGTCAATGCCTATCTACAGGTTGGCAGATGGCAAAAGGCGACCGGGCCGAAATGGCCACGAGAATCATGGACGTGGCGGAGGGCGCAGCCCGCCGCGAAGGGTGGGACGGCTTCAGCTTCCGGCGACTCGCCGACGCCGTGGGCATCAAAAGCGCGAGCGTCCACTATCACTTCCCCAACAAGGAAGCCTTGGGGGTGGCCCTCACCGACCGCTACACGGACCGCTTCCTCGGGTCCCTCGGATCCCCGGAAGAGGCCGGAGCCTTGAAGCGGGCGGTGGAGGGCTTTCGGAGCGCGCTGGGTCCGGACGGGGGCATGTGCCTGTGTGGACTCTTCGCGGCCGAGATTGAGGGTCTTCCGGAAGACGTCCGGGGATCGGTGCGGAACTTCTTCGTGCGGCTCCGCGCGTGGCTCGAGGCCGCCTATGCGGCGGCCGGCTCCGTGCGCCCCGGTGAGCAAGCATCCGTTGCGATCTCGCTCCTGGAGGGGGGTCTGCTCGTCGCGAGGGCGCTCGGCGACCATGAGCATTTCGAACGTTCGGCGGTCCAGGTGATGTCGGTCGACGGAGCCCTCGACCCGGCCGTCGGAGGGGCGTAGAACCAGGGCGCGCGCCCGTGCAGCCGAACCGCTCCGCCATCTTCGGGAACTACGTTCTTCTGCGAAAGCTCGCCTCGGGCGGGATGGGAGAAGTGTTCCTTGCGTGTCTGCGCGGGGCCCCCGACCGCCTCGTGGTCATCAAGCGCATCCTGAGTCAGCACCTCGACAAGAAGGACTATCTCGACATGTTCTTCGCCGAGGCCCGGCTGGTGGCTCGGATGGACCATCCGCACATCGTCAGGATTCGGGAGATGGGCGAGTACGCGGGCGATCACTACATCGCCATGGAGTACGTCCGGGGGAAGAGCCTGCGGGACGTCGTGGACGAGCTCCGAGCGGAAGGCACGGTCATGCCGGTGGCCCACGTGCTCGACCTCGGCATCAAGCTTTGTGATGGCCTCGGTCACGCCCACCAAGCGCGGGACGACCGAGGGCGGCCCATGAACATCGTCCACCGGGACATCAACCCCCACAACGTCCTCATCTCCTACGAAGGTGACCTCAAGCTGATCGACTTCGGCATTGCGAAGTCGGAGATGAACGCCGTTCACACCGCTACCGGGACCATCAAGGGCAAGTTCGTTTACATGTCCCCGGAGCAGTCCGCGGCGGATCCGCTGGACGCCCGCTCGGACCTCTTCAGCGTCGGCATCGTCCTTTACGAGATGCTCGCGCTCGAAAACCCCTTCATTCGTCCCAACGTCGTCCTCTCGTTGGAGGCGATTCAGCGGCACCCGGTCCCCGCCCCGTCCAAGCGTCGGCTGGACGCCGGGCCTCTCGACAAGGTCCTCCTTCGCGCGCTCGAAAAGTCCCCCGAGGAACGCTTCCGGAGCGCTCACGAGATGCGGGACGCGCTGTGGGCGGTGGCCCGGTCGGGACAGGTTGAACCTCCTAAGACCAGCCTCTCGGGATTCTTGCATCGCCTCTTTGCTGCCGACATCGCGCAGGAGGAGACCCTTCTCACGGAGTCCCGACGATCGGTCCGGGAGCACCTCGTGAGCGGAGGCTACGGCGATGAAGAACCGACCGTGGCTGGGGATCCGGACGATCTGGCTCGGCTCTCCCTCGGCGTCGCGGCGTCCTCGCAGCCGAGCGTGGTGACTCTGGGAGAGTACGACGCGGGGCCTGAGGGGGGGAGCGACGAGCTCGCCCCGACCCGGCCGCTTCGAAAGAAGGCGGCGGCGGCTCGGGAGTCCTCGGTCCTCGTGGTCCTCAGCTACGCGGCGGTGTTCGTCGCCACGACCACCGCGGGCTTTCTGGTCACCCGGAGCCTCGTAGGCGGGCGCGAGTCGCCCCTTTCGGCCCTCGCCGCGGACGGCCCGAGATCGACCTCGACCTCGCAAGGTCCGGTGGCGATGCCCGGTCTTCCGGAGGGAGACGCGGCGGCCCTGGACGACCTGGACGCTCTCGACGAACGGGCGCTGGCCGGGGCGCTGCGCCCCGCCTCGAGCGAGCCGCCGTCTCCTGAGCGGCGGAGGCGGCGATCGCGACCGAGGGTGGCCCCCTCTCCGGCCGCTCTGGTCCCTTCCCAGGCCGCCCCGGACCCGTCCCCGGCCGCCCCAGCGTCGTCCCGAAGGTCACGGAAGCCCGGAGCCGTCTCCCCCGGGGACCCAGTACCGCTTCCCGCGACCGAGGCGGCCCCACCCTCGACCCCGGCTCTGCCCTCGCCCGTCCGTTCGGCCCCGGCGACGAACGGGGAGCTTCCGCTCGGAGACGAGGCGCCCCAGCGCGGGGAGATCCGCGGCTATCTCGGGGTTACGGTCACGGCTCCGCTGGCCGTCGTGGTGGATGGACAGCATCTCGGACGGGCTCCGGTGGAGGTCGCGCTCCGTCGGGAAGCCGGAAAGCTGATCCTCTCGGGAGGCCGGGAGGTCGACTGGTTCATCACTCTGGATTACGTCCTCCGTGGCCCCGGACCGAGTTTCCGGCTCGACGCCTCCCCCCGGTCGGTCGTCGAGTACGCCGGTCGTCGGTTGGGCCGCACGCCGCTCGCCGCCACGCGCGCCGCCCGTCGGCACCGATTTCTGCTTCGCCGCCCCGGCCGCGCCTCTCCCGTGGTCATCACGCTTGAATGGAACCCACAGTGACCGGCTCAGGTCCTGTACCCCGCCTTGCCTGTCCCGACGGTGCGTGGCACTCGAACACGCATGCCGGATCGACCTGACGACGGGAGCTTCCGCATCGCCGACGTCCAGCGGCGGACACTCCCTCGCCCCGGGGGACCACCTGCAGGCGCCCCCGCTGAACAAGCCCCCTCGGTGGGCTTTCCCGAGGTGGAGAGATGGCTCGAGGAGGGCAGCATGGAGGAGCTCGCGGAAGCGCTCCGGCCCCGCTACGACGAACTCGAGCGATTGGCTACGAGCGGCGGGCTTCGCGAAAAGGGCGGGGCCAAAAAGGCCATGGCCGCCTACGAGCGGGCCGCGGATCTCTTCGAGTATCTGTTCTCCACGAAGGATGGCTTGCAGAGCGGCAAGTAACGCCCGCCGCCAACCTCCGTAGAGAGGGTCGACATGGCGATGATCCCGTACCGCGAGGCGTTTGCGCCGCTGAGCTCCGAGCGGCCTCCCTCGGCCCTCTCGGATCCCTTCGACGAGGCGATCGCGGTTCTTCCGACGCTCCTCGGGCGTTTGCGCTCCGAGGAGGACGCTCGGCCGGTGGTGGGTCGCGTCGACCCGGAGGCGCTCGAGGTGGACCTCGAGCCCCCCGAAGGACCTCGGCCCTGGACCGATGTGGCCGAAGACCTCTTTCGTCTCCTCCGAGACGGGCCTCGCACCACCACTCGGGCCTTTTTTAATCAGCTCTTCGGAGGCCGCATGGGTTCGGCGGTGGTGGCGGACATGCTCGCGAGCTTCGCGAATCAGTCCATGTACACCTACAAGGTGGCAGGCCCGCAGGTGTTGGTCGAGGAGGCGCTCTTGGCTCGGATGGGCGAGCTCGCGGGCTTTACGACCTCCGAAGGCACGTTTACTCCCGGGGGGAGTCTCTCCAACCTCGTGGCGATCGTTCTCGCTCGCAACGCAGCCTTTCCGGAGGCTCGTGAGGAGGGGCTGCGCGGCCGGACTCCGGTGATCTACGTATCGGAGGAGTCGCACTACTCGATCCGCAAGTCAGCTGGCATTCTGGGGCTCGGGCGTAGCTCGGTACGGGCGGTCTCCGTCGATGCGCGAGGGCGCTTGGAGCCCGGGGCACTCGCGGCCGCAATCCGAGCTGACCAGGCGGCGGGCCTAAATCCTTTTCTCGCGGTGGCTACCGCCGGAACGACCGTACGAGGCGCCTTCGACCCCATCGATCGGATGAGCGAAGTCTGTCGAGCGGCTGGGCTCTGGCTCCATGTAGATGGAGCCTTGGGGGGCTCGCTCCTCCTTTCTCGTCGAGGGCGAGAGCTCCTTCGCGGTATCGAGTCCGCGGACAGTCTCACCTGGGACGCACACAAACTCTTAGGGGTTCCACTGACCGCCTCGGTGCTTCTCGTGCGGCACCGGGGCGCGCTCGAGGCGGCTCTCGCCGAGGATGCGAGCTACCTCTTTCACGACGTTGCCCCGCCCCGGTTGGATCCCGGGCATCGCAGCTTGCAGTGCGGGCGCCGCAACGACGCGCTCAAGCTATGGGCTGCCTGGCAGCGCCACGGGGACACGGGCCTTGCCGCGCGCATGGACCGCTGCTTGGGCCTGGCGCAGGCCTTCGCGGAGAGGGTGGTGGCCCGCCCGGAGCTGGAGCTCATCGAGACCCCGCCCTCCACCAACGTCTGCTTCGACGTTCCCGGTGTCGATCTGGGGGCGCTCGTTTCGGATCTCACGGAGGCCGGAGACGCGATGGTGGGCACGGCCGAGCTCTGCGGTCGACCGGTGGTACGGTGGGTGGCCGTCAATCCCGATCTCGAGCTCCAGGACCTCGACCGGTTCCTCGACGCTCTTCTTCGCCACGCGCGGCGCCGCGGTTTTGCATCGGCACAGCCACGGGGGCTGCGCGGGGCGGGCGCATGAGTCCGCTCGCCGAGGAAGCGCTCGCTGGTCTCGGCCTCGCTCTGGGAACCTTCGTCCTCGAGGATGCGGCCACCGTCAGCGGAGGGTTGCTCGTGGCTGCGGGTGAGGTTCGCGGTCTCACCGCGTTCGTGGCCTTGGTCATCGGCATCGTTGTCGGAGACGTCGGGCTCTATATGTTGGGCAAGATCTTCGGGGCCCGAGCCGCACGGTGGCTTCGCATCGATGTCGAGCGATGGAGCCAAGCGCAAACGTGGCTGAAGGCGCGCCTGCCCTGGGCCGTGATCGGTTCGCGCTTCGTTCCGGGGGCGCGGCTTCCGACGTACCTCGCGGCCGGGGGCTTGGACGTAGGGGTTGTGAGGTTCGCCAAGTGGGCCATCGGTGCGTCGGTGGCCTGGACCTCTTTGCTGCTCGGCTTGACCTGGCTGCTCGGAGAGAGGCTCCTCCCCCTTCTCGGTCCCGGCAAGGGCATCATCGCGGTCGTCGTCGTCGTGGGGGGACTCGTGTTCCTGGTGGGGCGTCAGGCCCGGCGCTGGGCAGAGGCGAGCGCGCGGTCGAACCCCGACCGCACCCGTTCGAGCTTCGAGTTTTGGCCTCCGTTCCTCTTCTATATTCCCGTAGCCCTCGACGAAGGGGAACTCTTTGAGGGTCACGGAGAGGATCTCGCCTCGCTCTCGGTCGGGGCGCCGATAGTAGAAAATGCCCGCCTCGTGCGGATGATCGACCAGGGCCTGCACCATGAACCGCGCCCCCGCCGGAAAGGACTCGAGGTAGCTCGCAAGCTCTGAAGGGTGTTCGACCCGCCGGACCCCCGCCCCCCGCTGACCGAGATCGGGCTTGGCCACCAGGGGGTAGTGAAGGCCCGCCGCCTCGACGCGGTCGAGAACCTGCTCCCGCGACTCGCCTCCGGTGGCGGTCACGTGGGTTGGCAACCACTCCGCCAGGTCTTCAGGAATGAGGTCGAGCACGGCGCTCTTGCTCTCATTGATGAGCCCTCCTGCATGTATCGAGGGATTGGCGGCGGTGGCGACGGTCAGACTTCGATACCGCAGGCCCAAGGTGAGGATCTTGAGGGCTACGGGAATATAGAAGAGGAACGGAGGCCAAAACTCGAAGCTCGAACGGGTGCGGTCGGGGTTCGACCGCGCGCTCGCCTCTGCCCAGCGCCG
>JBCBRU010000255.1:0-11221 GCA_039819565.1 Myxococcota bacterium
GGGACGGGCGGAGATTCAGGTGCGGTACGGCCCCACCCTCCCGACCTATCCGGCCGCGCAAGGAGGCCTCCTCACCGTGATGACGAACGATCCGCGGTGGCCGATGGGCGCGCGGGTGCCGGGGTTCTGATCGCTGCCGAGGGGCGGCGGAGCCACGAAGACGGCTCGGGCCGGGTCACCATCGATACCGTCGCAGTTGGCGTCCACGAAGTTGTCGTCTGGATCGTCGACGGCGCTGCGGAAGGTGCAGGCGTACTCGCACCCGTTGCTCCCCGAGCTCGCGAGGTCTTGATCCAGGTCCACCCACCCCATGTTGCATTGGTAGACGCACGTGCCCCCGGCATCAGCCTGTCCGTTGGCGTTCGCGGGCGCGGGGCAGCTGTCCGTGTCCCCCACCAGCGAGAGGTTGACCCGTCCCCCGGGGAGGTCGAGGTCATTGGTGTCGAGGGTGAGCATGGCCCCGTCCAGACCAGGGGCGGGCGCCGCGTAGCGCACCCCGAAGGTCTGGCTCTGGCCTTGGGCCACGACGAAGGCCCCGGCGGGAGCGTTGACCAAAGTGAAGGCGCTCCGCGTATCCCCGGTGATGTTCAGGCTGGAGACGGCCAAGGGGCCGAACCCCGAGTTCGCGATGGTCACGGTCGCTTCGAGCTCTTGGGCCCAATAGATATCCGGGGCGTTGGGGTTGGACACCAGGCTGTTGAACCGCACCGCGGTGGCTCCCACCGGACCGTTGTCCACCGAAACCTGGACGTTCGGGTTGACGCCCCGGCCGGACAGGCCCACCCGCGCGCCCATCGGCCACCGCGGATCGTTCGTCATCACGGTGAGGAGGCCTCCTTGCGCGGCCGGATAGGTCGGGAGGGTGGGGCCGTACCGCACCTGAATCTCCGCCCGTCCCCCGGGGGGGAGGTTGGGGAGACTGGTGGGGTCGATCGAGAAGGCGGGGGGCGTCGTGGAGGACAGCGTCAGGCTCGGCACCCGCAGCTCCGAGCCTCCCAGGTTTTCCACGATCAAGGTGCGCTGGGCCCGCTGCATGCCGACCATGACGTGGACGTCGCCAAAGTCCACCCGGCGACTGGAGAGCCGAAGCTCCGGCGCGACCAGCGCAATGCCGGTGACGGCAACGTCGCGAATGGGGCGCTCGGGGTCGTCGGAGACGATGGTGAGGATCCCCGAGTCCCCGCCCACGGCGGTGGGGAGGTGCTGGACTTCGATCGCGAGGCTGCCTCCGGGAGGCACCACCGCGGGGACCGCGGTGCCGCCGAGCTCGAGCGCGAAGGCGTCCCCGGTGAGCCGGATCTCGTCGACCCGGAGGGGCGCGGTGCCCCGGTTTTCGAGGGTGACGGGCAAGACCTGGGTGAAGCCGAGGAAGCTCACCCCGAAGTCGATCGGATCCGGGGTGACCGCGAGCTCGCTGAAGGTGAGCTCGCCGCGGAGCAGCACCCGGGTGACGGCTCCGGGCGCCCCGCCGTCATTCGAGCCGAGGACCAGGGTCTCCTCCACCCGCCCGGGGTTCATCCCGATGAAGGAGACGGTGGCGGTGAGGATATCGACGAGCTGGCCGCTCGGATCCTGGCACACCCCCGCCGTGGTGCAGACGTCGTCCAGACCGGGGCAGTCGCGGGCCTCGAGGCAGGTGGCCCTGAACTGATTGAGGAGGGCGGGGAGGGTCCGATCCGCGAGCACCGAGAAGGCGCCTCCGGGCGGGTCGACGCGGACGTCGGTCACCTCGAGCACCGAGCCGTCGATGACCCGGTCGCGGTTCTTGACGTACACGGCGCGATCGCTCCGCTCGCCGACCTTGACCATCCCGAAGTCGAGGACCGAGATCGGCATCTCCGTGGACGGGGCGTCCTGCCCCACGTGCACCCGAGGAATGCCTTTGTACTCGGTGACGAGGCGAATCGAGAAGGCCGCGCGATCCGTCTCGGTGGTGGCGATCTGGAGGCGAACTTCGTCGGGCTGGCCGTCCTTGGCCTCGTGGACCACCCGGAACACTTGCTCCTCCCCGGGCTCGAGGGTGCGTTCGAGCGCACCTCTCGGCTCCACCGTGAACTCCTCCGTGGCGTCGAGGAGCTCGGCGCTGCGCAAGGTGACGGCGAGCTCCCCCACGCTGCGCACCGTGAAGCGTCGCTCGGTGGTGGCCCCCACCCTCGCGCCGCCGAAGTCGAGCCGGGGGTCGTTCTCCTCACAGCCTTCGGGGGTGCAGACCTGCAGCCGTGCTTGCCCCTCGGGGCCAGCGTCCGGGGTGCCCGGCTCGCAGATGCCCCCCTTGCAGGTCTGGCCGTCCGGGCACGGGTCGTTCTCTCCGCAGAGCTGGCGACCGGACGGCCCGAGGTCGGCGGGCGTATCCGCCGGCTCGTCTTCGCAGGCGAGGTTCGAGAGGGCGAGAGCCAGCGAGGCGACGAGGAGCCGGAGCCGCATGGGTCGATAATGTACGCAAGCCGTTTCATCATGCGACACCCCCCGTTCGTCGGACCCCGAAACGTCGGACGTCCCGACCGACTTGCGCGGGTGCGGGGGTGAAACTGGGGCCCTGAGCTCGGGTGAGTGCGGATCTCCGCCGATCGTCGTATGACGAAGAGGCTGGGACGCGTGGGTCGGTTCGGCGACGTAACGACCGGGTCCACGCGGCTTACGGCGTTGGGGCTTTTCGGACTGGGGGGTACCCTGGTGGCGAGCGTCGTGCCTCGGGCTTCGCCTCCGGCTCTCCACGTCCGGATCGGCCCCGACGGGCGGGTCGTAGAGAACTAATTCCGCCCGGCGGACTCGTCCCGTGCGTGAGGTCGGTCGCGGCCGCTGCGCTCGGCGGCTTGAAGGCCCCGGGACAGACGTGACGAGGTCACCACTGCGGGACCCTTCGGCTCGGGGTGGCCGCCGCCGGTGAGCTTGCGGATCAGGAACACGGCGGCGAAACCCACGAGGGTCAGGGCGACGAGCTCCTGTTCGTTCATGCGAAGCCCCACAGGCGTCCGCTTTGGTACACCAAGAACGCCATGATCCAGGCCAGGGCGCCGGTGTAGCCGAAGGCGAAGACGGTCCAGCTCCACGACCGCGTCTCGCGCCTCACCGCGGCGAGGGTGCTCATGCACTGGAGCGCGAGTAGGAAGAAGACCATGAGCGAGAGCCCCACGAGCGGGGTGTAGACGGGCTTGCCGGTGTCGGGATGGACCTCGTCTCGCAGGCGCTCCCGGAGGCTGAGGCTCTCCTCGTCGGCGGCGTCTCCCATCCCGTACACCAGGCCCAGGGTGCTCACGAAGACCTCCCGCGCCGCGAAGCTCGCCAGGATCCCCACCACCATCTTCCAGTCGTAGCCGAGCGGGGCGAAGGCGGGCTCGAGGGCATGACCGAGCTGACCGGCGATGCTGTTGGCCACCCGAGCCGCCTCGGCTTCGTCCAGGAGCTGGACCTCCGCCTCCCCTCTCGCCTCCGGAGAGGCGATCTGAGCCACGGAGGCCTGCTTGCGCTCAAGCTCAAAATCGGCAGGGACCTGGGAGGGGAAGTAGAGGAGCGCCCACAGGATCATGGAGCAGGCGAGGATGACGGTGCCGGCGTCCTTGATGAACACCCAGCATCGGTCCACCACGCGGGTCAGCACGCTCCTCAGCTCGGGGGCGCGGTACGGAGGCAGTTCGAGCACGAGGGGCGGGGTGGGGCTGGTGAGCACCGTCCGCTTGAGCACGTATCCCACCCCGACCGTAAACAGGATCGAGAGCCCGTAGAGCCCGAACATCATCAGCCCCCCGAGCGAGAGCACCCCTAGGACTCTCTCGTTCGCGCTGAACAGGGTGGCGATGAGGAGAGTGTAGATCGGGAGGCGGGCCGAGCAGGAGACGAGGGGGATGACGAGGATGGTCGTCAATCGATCCTTACGGGACTCGATGGAGCGGGTGGCCATGATGGCGGGCACCGCGCACGCGAAGCCGGACAACAGGGGAACGAAGGCGCGGCCGTGTAGACCGATGCGAGCCATCCATCGATCGGAGATGAAGGCGGCCCTCGCGAGGTAGCCGCTGTCCTCGAGAACGGCGAGAAAGCCGAACAGGAACGCGATCTGAGGCACGAAGACGAGGACGTTGCCGACCCCACCCACCACGCCGTCCGCGAGGAGGTCCACCACCGCTCCCGAAGGGAGCAGAGACCGCAGCCCTGACTGCAGCAGGCCCACGCCATTCTCGATCAGGGTCATCAACGGGTCCGCCCAAGCGAAGATGCTTTGAAAGAGCACCGCCATGGTGGCGGCGAAGATGAGGAGCCCCCACACCGGGTGAAGGAGCACGCTGTCGAGACGGTCGGTCCGGCTCTGGGCCGGGGCCGGCCGACGCTCGACCTCTCCGACGATGTCCCGGACCACGGCGTAGCGGGCCTCGATCACCGCCGCGGCGAGGTCTTCGTCGGTGTCGGCGACGAGCCGGGTCGCACGCTCCAGGGCCGAGGCCAAGGGGGAGGCGGCCAGCTCGTGGGGGGACAGACCCTCCGAGGTGGCGGTGGCGGCGGTGGACAGGGCCCACACCGCCAGCGCCTCCCGACCTGGGCGGTCCTGCAAGCTGCTCTGCACGTCGGTGATGAACGCCTCGCCGTCGGCGTCGAGCTCCCAGAGGCGAGGGGAAGCCCCGAGCGGAGTCGCTAGCTGTTCTTCGACGACCTCCCGCAGGAGCTCTACTCCTTCTCCCGTCCGCGCGGCCATCGGGACCACCGGAGCGCCCAGTCGCTGTTCGAGCTTGGTGGCATCGACCTCCAGGCCAGACGCGCGAGCCTCGTCCATCATATTCAGGGCCACCACGGTGGGGCGGCCCAGCTCCAGCACCGAAAGGGCGAAATACAGGTTGCGGACGAGGTTGGTGGCGTCGACGACCACCACCACGAGATCGGGAGGGGGGGCGCCGGTGAGACCGACCAGGGCTTCGAAAGCCACCGCCTCGTCTCGGCCTCGGGCCACCAGAGAGTAGGCGCCGGGGAGGTCGACGACCTCTACGGTAGCTTCGTGGCCGCCTTCGGCCGACGGGAGGGTGAGGCGGGTCGAACCCGAGCGCCTCTCCACGGTGACCCCCGGGTAGTTTCCAACTTTTTGGCTGAGCCCCGTCAGCCGATTGAAGAGACTGGTCTTTCCGCTGTTCGGATTGCCAGCGAGGGCGATGGTGGCCATGCGGCGGTCAGGCAACGACCGGAGCGGTCACCGGGGGCGTGTCGGGCTCGACCTGGAAGGCCGCCGCGTCGGTGCGGCGCAGGGTGAGTAGGTAGCCCTCGACCTTCAGCTCCAGCGGACCCCCCCACGGGGCGCGCTTTCTGAGCTCGAGACGGGCGCCGCGAACCAGGCCCATCTCCATCAGCCGAAGGAGCGCTCCGCCTCGGGCGCGGATGCCCACGATGCGCGCCGGTTGGGCCAGAGGCAGCTCGTCCAAGCTCACCCATCCTTCGTCCGCACTTTGAGAATGGTTGTCAACAGCACGAACGAAGAGTCAAAACGTGACGGTCCGTCCGGGGCCGATGGTGGCGGGCAGCTTCGGGATCTCGTCCGCGTACAGGAGTCGGTAGGTCATCCATGTGGACAGCACCCGCTTCACGTAGCCGCGGTTCTCGCGCACCGGGTTGCTCTCGGCCCAGTCTTCGAAGGGAATCCTCCGGGCGGGGAGGGTGCGGCGGGTCAGTCCCGCCCCGCCGTTGTAGGCGGAGAGCGCAAAGGCCCGATGGCCGAAGGCGTCGAGCCCTTCCTTGAGCACCCGGGCCCCCAGCCGCAGGTTGAGGCCCGGATCCGTGAGACGACCGAGGTCCAGACGCCCGCCGAAGACGCTGGCGTAGGCGCCGATGGCGGTGGGCGGCATGAGCTGGGCAAGTCCGGTGGCGCCCGCCCACGACACGATGTTCGGATCGAAGGTGGACTCCTCGCGAGCGAGAGCGGTGAGAAACAGGGGATCCAGGGTCTCCGCCTCGGCCGCCTCGGCGATAGGCTCCGCGTAGGCGCGCGAATACGCGAGGCGCCACAGCGGGGCCGTCTCGGCGGTCAGCGGGGCTTCGAGGGGCCGTCCCGGGTGCCAGCGGAGGAGGCGCTGGGCTTCGGGGTGGGCCCCGACCTCGGCGAGCAGCTGGGCGAGCGCCACCGTCTCCGGGAGGGTGCGATCGGGGAGCGCGCAGGCCGCGCCCATCAGGCGGGTTCGAGCCCAGTCCCGACCTCGATCACCCCGCGACGCCCAGCTCCGGGCCTCCGCGACGGCGGGATGTTGGGCCAGGCGGGAGGGGAGCTCGGGGGCGGCGCTCCCCGCCGCGGCCCTCCGAAGGCCCGCGCGCGCCGGCTCGAAAGCTGCGGGCGCGCGCCGGCGGAGTCGGTCCAGCGCGAGGAAGCCGTAGAAGCTCGGCCGCTCCGCGAGCTCTCGCCAGTGCACGGCGGCGGCTGCGGTCGAGGTCCGAGCCTCGAGACGTCCGAGGTAAAAGCGCGCCCGCTCGTGAGCGTCGACCCCTGCCGACTTCGAAGCGAGCACCGCGTCGAGCCAAACGCGGGCCTGTTTCGGCGTGCGCGGCCAAGCTTCCCGGGCCAGCCGCCACGCCGCTTCGGGGGCCATATCCCCTTTTTCATCGACCACCGCCTTCAGAAGCTTCCGGGACCGCGCGCCCCGGCGGGCTTCCGCCGCCCACAGCAGGGCGTCGTCGAGATAGGAGTGGCCGGGGGCGAGGGCCCGCATCCAGCCCACCAGCTTCTCGAGGCTATCGGCCCGGCCCTTGATGGCGAGAACTCTGGCCTCGAGGAGCGCGACGTCGAGGGCGCGAGCCTTTCCTCCCTTGGCCGACGCGCAGATCGAACGGGTGCGCCGAAGCTCCGCTAGGGCCGCGCTGTAGCGCCGCCTTTTGCGTTCGGCCTTGCCCACGATGTAGCCCCAGCGGCACCGCTCGAGGCCGGCTTTGCCCACGGCGCCGCGGAGCTCCCGGGCGAGACCCAGCGCCGCTTCGTTGTCGTGGGCGTCCAGCCACGCCCGAGCCAGGTCCAGCTTTCGGGACGTACCGGAAAAGAGGGACAGGGCCTTCTTCGGGCGCATCGCCTCGAGGAGCCGCTGGGCTTCGGGGCTTCCCGCGTGACGCTCGAGAAGCCGAGACCTCCGGAGGGGCGTATCCTCGAGGGCGAGGGCGGCCTCTCCCGCTTCGGAGGTGCCTATCTGGTCGAAGAGCGCGGCCGCTCGCTTGGGGTCGGCCTTTTGGGACAGTTGGGCGGCGAGCCCCACCACGTCAGCGCGGATCTGGTCTTGCTCCGCGGCGAGGCAGGTCTCGGCGGGGAGCGGCCCGAGCTTTTCGAGGGCGCGCTCCGGAGCTTTAGCGGCGAGGGCGGTGGCCTCTTCGAAGCGCGACAGCAGGTCGGGGGCGGGGGCGGAGGCAGGCTGTCCTGCTAGAACGCCGATGAAGAAAACGGACAACATGACAGGGTCGAGGTGGCCAAAGGTCCAACCACCTTACGGCTCCGAAGCTTCCGCTAGCATCGCTGCACGTCACCGATCCCGACGTGTCGCGTCCGCGTGGGACGAAAAGCCATGTCCGCGCAGGGCCGTCCGATCCTGTCCGACCCGCCGGCCTCTGGACCGCGGATGTGCAAAATTGACGAGTATGACACCATCCGTGGTGTGCGAAACCGGAGGCACCGCGAAGGAAGGGGGAGAATGTGACCGACACCCCCCTCATCCGGCGATAGGGGGGGTACCCACGGCTCTGCCGGCGTGAGACTTCCCCTAGTGACATGGAGCGTCGTCGATCCCGGCGAGTGGCGGTCCAGCTTCCCGTGTGGCTCAAGGATGCCCACGGCGGAGAACGGACCCGCACGATCGACGTCAGCGCGCATGGGGTGCTTCTCCCCACGCAACGGGTGCTCGCTCCCCGTCAATACGTCGAGCTCGAGATCACGCTCCCGACCGAGGAGCGGGTGGCTCTGACCGCAATGGTGTCGCGCGTCTTCGGCACCGGCGCCGCCCTCGACTTCTTCACCCTCGACTCCGCGGCGCGGAAGCGATGGCAGGTCTTCCTGACGGATGTGCCTCAAGAAGGGCCGGCCACGGCAGCCCCCGTTCTCCCCGGCGCCGGGGAGGGTCTCATTCCCACCTTCATGCTGAAGCCGGCCGATCTGTCCCAGCTGTGGGCGTTCTATCGTGGCCCGCTCGCCCGCGGGACGCTCCGGCTCGAGTCCCCCGTCCGCACTCCGGAGGGCGCCTCCGTGGAGGTGGTGGTGGTGCACCCTCAGTCTCGGGTGGAGTGGGACTTCGCGGCCACGGTGCAGAGCGCGGCGGTGTCCAGAGACGGCCAGCCCCTCCTCGACGTGACCCTGGATGCCGTCGACACCCGCATTCGAGCGGACTTCCGCGCTTTCGTGGCCTCCGGATCTCTTCCTCTGCGGGTCGACCCCGCCTCGGGCACCATGAACCGGCTTCCGTCGGAGGTGGTCGACATTCAGGATCTCGACGAGGAGTCCCGGGCCGACTTCGCTGATCTTCTCGCGTCCGAGGGGCTGGTGTCCGAGCCTGCGCCCTCCTCCGGGGGGCCCATTCTCGAAGGGGCCACCGCCGAAGGGCGCGCCGGTCTGGACGGGGCCGCCGAGCGGCTTCCCGGTCTCGAAGGGGCCGATGAGCGGCTTTCCGCCCTCTCCCCGCAGGAGGACGGCTGGTCCCTCGACGTCGAGACGCGGCGCTACCTCGACGCCCTCGACCCCGGCCGTCGAAACGCCTTCCACATCCCGTCCCTCGAGCTCGACGACCCGGCTCCTATCTCGGAGGGCACGGACAGCTTCCCGTCGCCCTTCGATCCCGAAGTGCCGCCCGGTCTCGCGGAAGAGGCCACCACCGACGAGCCCTCGCCCTTCGCGGCCGGGGCCCTGTCCGACCTGGACGAGGGCGAGGCCCTCACCGCCGCCGAGCGTCTCCCCAGCGGCGATGAGCCCAACCTCTTCGCGGACGGGGCGGCGCACCTCGAAGACCTCGACGACGGTGACGCCGCCGCGCCCTTCTTCGATGGAGAGCGGGTGGACTTTGCGGCGTCGCCGGAGTCTCCCACCGGCGACGCCTTCCCGGAGGAGCCGACCGGCACCGACCAGGACCTGTTCGCGTCCGCCGTCCCTCACCTCGATCCGGACGTCGAGGACGTACAGGACGACGAGGAGGAGACCCGCACCTCGAGCGCCCTCGAGGAGGCGCAGGCGGTGCCCGAGGTGGTGTCCGCCACCCTGACGGCGCTCGACGCCGAGGACGTGATCGACTTCGACGACGCCGCGCTCCCCGCCTTCGGCGAGGGAGAGGAAGAGGAAGAGACGATGGTGGCCGGCCCGGTCCCGGAGATCTTGGCCGAGCCGGAGCTGGTGTTGCCCCCTCGCCCGTTCGACTCCTTTTTCGCAGAGGCCGCCGAGGCTGACGACATCGCGGACTCTCCCTTCGATTCCCCACCCACCCCGGTGGCTCGAGCCGTCTCTCGCTCCGGCTCGAGCGGAGCGCGCGGCGGGCTTCAGCGCGCGCCGTGGGGGGGCCGGGACGCCCTCCCGAGCGGGACCTCCCGCCGGCCCTCGAGTGGACACTCGGTGGTGGTGAGCCCCGCGCCCTCCGAGCCGCCTCCCGTGACCCGCGGGACGTGGTCCGACGCTTACCCGATCCACCCTCCGCCGCTCCCCGAGGAGCCGGAAGGCCTGCGGATCATCCCCAGGGTGAGGCCCCGGGCTGCCGACGAGGTGGGCGCCGTCTCTCATCAGCCCGTGGTGTCCGCCGGGGAAGACGCCGACCTGGACAGGGACCTCGGCCTGGCCCGGGCTCGGGTGGTGCGCTGGCCGGATGACCCGGAGGCGGTCGGTCAGCTTGCGAATCTTCTCCTTCTCGCTCGCGGACGCTCGGATCTGCTGGCTGAGACCATCGACGTCCTCGAGCGGATGCTCACCCTCCGCCCCGACGTCACCGAGACCCACGCCCGTCTCGCGGAGCTCAAGGCTCGGGCCGGAAAGTACAAAGAGGCCCTCGTTCATCTCGCCGACGCCGAGGCCCTGGGGGTCCGCGTCGACCCCGACCTCGCCCGGGTGGTTTCGCTCGGGAGCCGCTGATCTCTCGCTGTCCGCTTGGGGAAGCTCACCCGCAGGACGCGGCGGCTGGGGCGGCGGTGGCGTTCCAGCGGAGCATGCCCCCCGCCATCGACGCGACCTGTTTGAACCCGAGCTCCTCGAGCAGCTTGGCTCCCTTGCCGGACCGCCCCCCGGAGCGACACACGACGACGAGAGGACGGTGGGGATCGAGCCCCGAGACTGCGTCGGCGAGGGTCCCGAGGGGGATGAGCTGAGCTCGGGGGAGGTGGCCGAGCTCCCCCTCGAACTCCTCGGGCTCGCGCACATCGACCACCTGGACACCTTCGGGGTGCTCGCGCACCCACTCCACGCTCACCTCGGGCGCCCCCTGGGGGGAGCGGGCGATGGGCGCCCAAGCTCCGGTCTCGGGGTCCGCCCGGTCCGGCGAGGCGCCGCGCCCGAGCGTCTCGAAGCCGCAACGCTGGTTGGCGGGCACCGCGATGTCGATCAGCTTGGGGCGGGGCAGGTCGAGTTGATTCATGATCTCGACGAACTCGGCCTCGGAGCGCCCCTCGCCGAGGCGAGGGTTGTGTCGCTTCTCTTCGCCCACCGTGGACACGGTGCGGCCCTTGTAGTCGTGGCCCGGATAGATCTCGAAGGACTCCGGCAGGCTCAGGATCTGGCGGTGCACGGCGCGATAGAGCACCTGCGGATCTCCTCCCTGAAAGTCGGTCCGTCCGCAGCCTCGGATGAGGAGGGCGTCGCCGGTGAACACCCTCCCGCTCTCGTGGTGCACGAAGGTCAACGAGCAGGGCGTGTGCCCCGGGGTGAGCCGAACCTCGACCGCCTCGCTCCCGAACTCGACCCGCTCTCCGGGACCCACGAGGCGATCGGCGCAGCCCACGCCCGCCTCGGCCGACATCACGCTCTTCGAGCCAAGCTGGGTGCGGAGGACCCCCGAGGACGTGACGTGGTCGGCGTGGACGTGGGTCTCGAGGGTGAACAGGAGGGTGAGGCCCAGCTCCCGGAGGAGCTGGATGTCTCGCGTCGTCTGCTCCATCACGGGGTCGATCAGGATCGCCGAGCCGGTGCGCTCGTCGGCGAGGAGGTAGGTGTAGGTCGAGGACGAGGGATCGAACAGCTGGCGAAAGAGCATGCTCGGCGAAGAGGCAAGGCGCGTGCCGAGGCCCACGCGGCTACCGCTTTCGCTCGCCC
>JBCBRU010000256.1:0-11206 GCA_039819565.1 Myxococcota bacterium
AGAGAGGATATCGTCGAGATAGGCAAGGACTTTACGGATCGTTACCGAGGAGGTCACCTGGGTTCGGAAGAGCGGCGTCGCATGAGCATCGCACATGGACACCAGGTCGTCGGGAAGGGGCAAGCCCTTGGTGACCAGAATGCAGGCAACTTCGCAGCTCAAGTATCCATCGAGGGCGCGGATGCGTCCGTCCTCCGGGAGGGTCTCCAGATAGCTAAGCTCGGTCTCACCCAGGATCTGCACGCGGTCTCGGTGGACGAATCGGGTATAGCCGGCGAGAGCCAGACCGGGCTTTTGAATCCGCGCTCGGGACAGCGCGCGCCCCATTCCATGCGCACCCGCACACAGCTCCAGCTGGAGCGCTTCTGAGGCGTGCTCAAAAAAGCTAGCCACCGTCACGGATGGCTGTTGTACCGTGCGCAGATCCATCAGCTCGAAAGTTGGGCGTCTCGCGCCTCGACCGTGCGCCAAAGATGAGAGGCTTCGGCTTCCATCATCGCGGTCCGAAACCCCTCGTCCATGAGCAAACGGGAGGCGCGTGCTAGAGCCTTGAGATGCAGTCCGGCCTGCCCTTCAGGAGCCACGATGGTGAGAAAGATATGGGTAGGGCTTCCGTCCTGCGAGCCAAAGTCCACCCCCTCTCGACTACGGCCGAGACACGCCACGGCACGGACGATCTGGGGGAGCTTGGCGTGAGGTATCGCGATGCCCTTACCCACCGCGGTCGAAGCGAGACGTTCGCGGGCCAGGAGCCGATCGTAGGTCGCGTCGGCGCCGATGCGGACGGGAGAATTCGCTGAGAGATGATCGACCAGCTCGCGGAGCGCCTCATCGCGCGTAGAGCCGCTCATCTCCGGGAGGACGAGGGTCTCCGACATCAGGTCGACGATCCGCATCGCCGGGACCCTAGCAGGCCGTTCGACCCACGCGAAGATGAAGAGCGAGGGGCCGCGGCCCGGCTCCGACAGCGCCCGACTCGGCCGGAAATCCGGCTCAGAGGTGCGGTGCTCGCCCCATCTCCCGACCCGCTCCGCTGGGGCCCTCACGGACCACTGAAAGCGTGGTCGGGGGCCAGAATGGACGTCCGGCCGGGGCCCTCGTCACGCGGCCGCGTGCGCCTCGATCAGACCGAACTGCCCGTCCGGCAGGCGGTACACCACGTTGACCTGGTGGGTATCGCTGTTGGTGAACACCAGGAATTCGGTGTTGGCGAGGTCGAGCTGCATCAGCGCGTCCTCGACGGAAAGAGAGCGCGCGATGATGGTCTCCTGCTTGACGATCTTGGCCGCCTTCTCGACGTCCGGGACGTCTACGGTGTCCGGCTCCACCTCACGAGCGAGCACCCGCAACGGGAGTTCACGTCCGGCGTGAGAGGGTGCGCGGTGGCTCTTTATCTTCGCCCGGTAGCGCTTGACCTGTCGCATGATGTGGTCAACCGCGGCGTCGATCGACGCTCGGAGATCTTCGGACTTTTCGATGCCGCGGAGTAACAGCGAGCCGTCGGTCACGAGCTCCACATGGGCCCGGTGCAAATGGTTCTCCTTCGTCAGAGTCACTTGCGCCTCTACCCCCCGGTCGATGAGCCGCGTCAGCCTGTCGACGCGCTCCTCGGCGAAGGTGCGGATGAGATCGCTGGGCTGCATGTGGCGAAACGTCACCGTACACTTCATAGAACTCTGTCTCCCCGACAGGCCTCGAGCCCGTCGTTGGTCTCTCCCCTCGCTCCGCGCGAGGCGTTCTCAGAGGATCTTCCGACGCTTGGTAGAAGACAAGATCCCCATCGCCTCTCGGTACTTGGCGACGGTGCGACGCGCGATCTTGATATCGTCCTTCTCGAGGGCCTTTACGATCGCCTGATCCGAAAGGGGACGCTTGGCATTCTCGGCATCGATGAGCTGCTTGATGCGATTCTTGACGGAGGCCGAAGCCACGTCTTCGCCCGAGTTGGTGCGGGAGAGGGAGCTCGAGAAGAAATACTTCAGCTCAAAGATACCCCGGGGGGTGTGCACATATTTGTTCGAAGTCACCCGAGACACAGTGGACTCGTGCATCTCGATATCCTGGGCCACATCGCGGAGAATCAGGGGTTTGAGGTGGTCGATGCCTCGGTCGAAGAAGTCCCGCTGAAACTTCAAGATCGACTCCATGACCTTGTAGATCGTCTGTTGACGGCGATGAATGGAAGAGATGAGCCACTTCGCCGAGGCGAGCTTGTCGCTCACGTATTTCTTGGCTTCGCCGCTCATGCCGTTCTGGAGCGCCTTGCGGTAGTAGCCGGCAATCCGCAGCTTGGGCAGCCCGTCCTCGTTGAGGACGATTTGGTACTCATCGCCCACTTTGTACACGTAGATGTCGGGCGTGATGTAGACAGAGTCCTCACCACCAAAGTTCCGGGCGGGCCGCGGCTCGAGCCCCCGAATGACCTCGAGTGAGTGAACGATCGCCTCCAACTCGACCTCCTCGGCCTTGGCGATGGCGTGAAAGTTGCGTTTCTCGAGCTCGACGAGATATCTCTGCACGAGAACCCGGGCCAGTGGGTCGGCGATGTCACGCACGTCCATCTGGGTGATCAAGCACTCCGAGAGGTCGCGAGCGGCTACGCCCACGGGATCGAGACGCTGCACCATCTGCAGCACCCGCTCGACATGGTCGACGCTCTTGTCGAGCGCGATCGCAATGTCCTCGGTCGGGCGCTCACCCACGAGGAAGCCCCGATCGTCCAGAGCCCCGATGATCTGCAGCGCGATCTCTCGATCGTCCTCGACGAGCTGGAGGAGCCCCACCTGCTGCTCGAGGTGCTCCTGGAGGGTCTCGTTCGCAGTCAGGGTCTGTTCCAGGCTCGGGAGGTCTTCAGCGGCCTCACGCCGCACCCCGCTGCCCGTCGGTGCGGAGCTGCTGTACTGATCGAGCCACTGCTGCCAGTCGATCTCCCCGGCTGCCTCCGCGTCACCGGTGACCTCCTTCGCCTTATCGACCTCCGACCGCTCTTCGACCTTCGGGGTCTCGCCGGTGAGCGAGGCCTCGTGCTCGAGGTCAGACCTCTCGGGCCGAAGCTCTTCCTCGAGGGCAGGGTTCTGCTCGATCTCGGCGTGGATCGCATCGACGAGCTCCATCCGATTGAGCTGCAGGAGGCGAATCGCCTGCTGCAGCTGGGGCGTCATCACCAGGCCCTGTTGAAGCTTCAGGCTCTGATTGATGTTCTGCCGAAGCTCGAGCATCGGTGGCATGGCGTTCGCAGTAGCATGCGCTTCGCCATCCCGCCAAGCCCCTCGGGTTACCTTGGCCCGTTCCGTGCAGGAGCGATCCAGACCGGCACTCTCGACCGCCCCCGAGTGGGGAAGTCGGAGCGCTACGGCTTCAGATCTCGGCCTACCGTCCGGCCCGAAGTCAACCTTGGGAGCGCGGTCAGGCCGGACAGGACGAAGCCTCGCGCTCCGCCAAGCGCTCGGCCAGATCTCTTGCGCCTTGAACCACGAAGCGGTGGGAGCCATCCCCCGAGTCCACTTCCAGGATGCTCGACAGCTGCATTCCCTTTGGCCCTGTCACATTGCCCCAGCCGACTCCCGTAATCGCCTCTCTCGGGATGTCTAAGCCCTCCAACTGGAAGTTGAAGCGGTGGGGCCGAAAGCGGAGATGGGTGGGGCAAAGGTAGAGCGATCCTCCGCGTGCTTCCCCGTTCAGGAAGTGGTTCGCAGGGCGGTTGAGTTCCGCGTCGTCGGGAGCCGGATAGGGTTGAGCCCGGAGCCACCGAGAGAGGAGGAAGGCCGGGAGGCTCGTTACGGTCACGAACGCGAGTCCCATTACAGGCGTCAGAAACAGCGCCAGCGGGAGAAGCTCGGCGAGCGGCTTTCCCGCGCCCGTGCCGGCCAGGACCAGCGCCGCTCCGGATAACAGTCCCCCCAGAACCGCGGGTCCCCAGATCCACGGCTGCTGGAGCAGAAACAGGGTGTTCCGGAGGCCAGACGTGGCGGAGCGCTCGGGCAGCTTCCGTATCACGGCTCCTCCTCAGGCTCTCGAAAGAGATTGGCCCTCAGGCTCTCGCCGTCTCGGGACACGACAACCTTGGCTTCGCGTCCGAGGAGTTGCCAGAGCGGCTCGGCCAACAGCGCCTCCCGCCAGCCTTCCACTTCCAATCGCTGCGTAAGGTCCTCCTGCGAATCGGCGGGCGTCTCGATCACTCCCCGCAGCCGATTGAAGAAACCTCCGGGAAGAAGATGCGGAGAGATGTCGACCGCCTCGAGCGTCGAGCTCGCCAGCCACTCGGCCAAATCCGCGACCGCCTTACCCGGCCCCTTCGGCACCACCGCCTCCGCTGGAGGATCTGCCTCGAGCCCGATCTGGATGGCTTCCAGCCATCGATTCGCGTGCTTCTTGAGGTTTGGTGCGGGCTTACGACGGGTATCGGAGTCCAGCTCCGAGGCGCGACGCGGGGCCCTGCGAGATAGATCGACGAGCACTTCGTCTCCCACCACGCGACGCGGGGGGACGTTGGTCTCCTCGGCGATCCGCTCGCGCTCCGCGGCCACCTCGACGAGGATCGCGCGGGCCCGGCCGTCGGAGGGCTTGCGCCCCACCCTCCGCCACGCGGTGTCGGGGGCGGCAGCCACGAGGCGTTCGGGGTTCAGGAGTGCGGCGCACTCCTCCTCCACCCAAGCCAGACGATCCCGAGCCTCGAGCTCCTCGCGCAGACTGGCGACCAGGGCAAAGAGGTGACGGACGTCGTCAGCGGCGTAGGCAGCTTGCCCCGGGGGGAGTGGTCTTCTTCCCCAGTCGGCGCGCGTGTAGAGTTTGTCTACCTCGACGTTCAGGCGCTTTTGCAGGAGTGGGCCCAGGCCGATCGGTCCGCCGGTGTCGAGAAAAGCGGCCGCGACCTGGGTGTCGAAGATCTTCTTGGGAAGGCCTCCGTTGAGCCGGAGGAAGATTTCGAGATCGCGCTCGAGCGCATGGCCGAGCACTGTCTGGCCGCGCATCTTGATCAGCTCCAGAAACCCGCCCAGCGCGCTCTTCACCTCCGGGGCCAAGGGGTCGATGAGAACCACCTCGTCCGGCGTCGAGAACTGAAGCAGCATGACCTTCGAGTAGTACGTCTGCTCGGCGTGGAACTCGGTATCGAAGCCAACCTCGGAAACACCTTGGAGCCGCTCCGCGAAGCCTATGAGGTCGGACCGATTTGTGATGGGGGGTGCGAGAGGGGCGCCCATGGACAGCCCGACCCTCGGCGAAGGTCAGAGGCATATCAAGCCACCTTCGTGCTCAGACCGGATCCGGGCGTTTTCGTTCAGCCCCAGTAGCAAAACTCGAACTTCAGATAGCGAGGATTGACCTTGCCTCGCTCGGCGAGGCGCTCCACCCGATACAAAACCTGATCCTGGAGACGCTGCAGGCGCGCGGTGTCGATCTCGGGCTGCTCTCCGAGCCGGTATACGTAGCTCCGGAGGAGCTGGCCGTGGCTTCTGGGAATCCGCTGGGCCAGCTGCTGCACGAAACCCGGCCGCTCCGCTCGACACGCCTGCGCCAGCCGGAACAGGCCGGCCTTTTGAAAAAGCTCAGCCTGAAAGCGCTCCTTCGCTTCGGTGCCCGTGCCTTCAACCCGCGAGCCGGGAAGGACCTGGCGAAGCAAATGCTTGGCCTCGGCGATCTCCATGGCGTCTTCGGCAACCGTCTCCTTGACGGCGGCGATGAGCTCTTCAGCCGCCTGCGGCCCGAGGCTCGTGCAGAGTTCGGCGAGCTTGCGGCGACCAATCGTCCAAAAGGCTGCCCCGAGTTGCTCGATCCCCAGCGCTCGGACCAGCTGAATGAGATCTCTCGCCTCTAATAGGACGATATCCTTGAAGTAAAACTGGGTCGGGGCCCCCGGAGGGGCGGACATGGGAACGAACTTGGTCTCGAAGCGCTGCCGCACGATGCGCATCATCTCGAGGCGGGTGTCCTGGAGGTCCTCTTTGGCAGGAATGTGCGCGCGTACCGCCGCCGGGAGCTGAGCAAGGATGCGGCTCCGGGCGCCGGCGGATAACTGCGCGAGAATGATCCCGATGGTACGCGGCTGCTCTCCGCGAATGCCCGCCAAGAGCCAGCTGGGGTCCACAGCTTCGAGCCCGGCTACCCCCGCGAACTGCACCTGACGGCGAATCTCGCGGGCGACCACCGCCGCCCGCTTCTCTCCGTCGAGTTGAAGGAGCGCTTCAGCCTTCTCCTTGAGCGTGTACATGTCGTCGTCAGGAAGCAGGTCCAACAGATGGAGGTCGTCCTTTCCACCATGGGTGAAGATCGTGGTCAGGAGCATCGTGAGTCGCGGAGACAGGGGATAGAAGAGGTCGTTGACGAGCATCGCGTTCAGGCTCAGAGGGCACGGACTTCGACCGGAGTGCCGCTGAAGGCAGCGTTGCCGGACAACGGATCCAATCGAGAGGGATCCGTGAGGTCGTTCAGGCTCGCTCCGGGGTGAGCGCGAGCGACGGAGAGGCGGACGCCTTCGCGATCGTGACCCCAACCGTGCGGTATCGAGACCGTCCCGGGGCCGACCTCATCGGTGATCTCGACCGGGATGTGAATTTCCCCCACGCGACTCGTGACGGCTACGAGCTGGCCACTGGACAAACCTCGTTCGGCCGCATCGCTAGGGTTCATCATCGCCGTGCATCGGTTCGGCCCCTTCACGAGTCGATGAGAGTTGTGAAGCCAGGAATTGTTGGAACGTAGGTGTCTCCGGCCAATGAGGACCAGCTCCGTAGAGGGCTCCGGTTCCACCGCGAAAGCCGCGAGGGCAGCGAGGCAAGCCGGCGGGGCGCATCGGATGCGTTGATCAGAAGTATTGAGGCGCTCAGGGAGCCGAGGCTCCAAGGGTCCGAGGTCGACGCCGTCCGGCCGCGCCTCGAGCTTTGCCAGCGACAAGCCGGCCCCGTTCGCCTGGAGGCTGAGGTCGAGGACCGCTCGCGGCTCGGGAAGCTCCGGAACCTCGCGTCCGCTGGCGTTTCCCACCGCATGGGCCAAGCGCCGCACGATCTCCCAGTCGTCGAGCGTGCCCTCCTCCTTTTGAAGGGTTGGGCTTGAGTAGCAAGCAAAGTTGCGAACCGCGATAGGTCCGAGGACGAGCCCGTAGTGATCCTTCTCCAGCGGCCCGCAGGGCGGGAGTACGTAGTCTGCGCGCCGGCTCGTCTCCGTGATGTACATGTCGACGGAGACCATGATGTCCAGGTCCTGAAGCGCCGCGTCGAGCTTAGGGCCGCCCGGAGCGGACAGCACCGGATTGCCCGAGCAGACGACGAGCCCTCGAATCTGCCCCTCTCCTGGGGTCAGGATCTCCTCGGCGAGGGTGGCAACGGGGAGTTCAGAGAGGACCTCCGGGTGATCCCCCACCCGCGAACGAAAGCGATCATAGCTGCCCGGATTGGTCGTGGAGACTAGATCTACCGCCGGCGACGAGAACATGACGCCCCCTTCACGATCGAGGCTCCCCAAGGCGATGTTCAGTAGCTGAATCAGCCACATGTTCAGGGTGCCATGCCGCTGCGTGGAGACCCCAAAGCGCCCGTAGACCAAGGGCGCCGGAGATTCCGCCAGCTCTCGGGCGAGCTCTCGGCAGCTCTCCCACGAGACTCCGGAGCGCCGCGCGAGCCACTCCGGATCCAGAGTGCGTAGGGAGGTCCAGGCTTCGTCCCAGCCCTCGTCCAGGAGGGGAAGGAGTCGGCCGGGTCGCACCAGGTTACCCCGGTCTAAGGCCAGCAAGAGACCCGCCAGAAAGGCCGCGTCTCCTCCAGGGCGAATGAAATGGTGAGCGTCGGCCGCGCGAGCCGTCTCGGTGCGGCGCGGATCCACCACGATCAGACGCCCTCCCCGCTTTTGGAGGTCCTTGAGACGCCGCCGAACCCCCGGAACGGTCCATACGCTGCCGTTGGACGCAAGAGGGTTGGCGCCCACCATCAGGAAGGTATGGGCGCGATCCACGTCTGGAATCGGAAAGAGCGCGTTGTGCCCGTACATCCAATACTGGACCAGCTGGTGCGGAATCTGGTCCACGGTGGAGGCGGAGTACAGTGCCCGCACCCCCAAGCCCTTCCGAAGAGCACGCATCTGGGTTGCCACAGCGTAATTGTGGGCGGTGGGATTGCCCAGGTAGAGCGCGGAGCGACCGTCGCCCAGCGCCGCGAAGCGCCGCCCTATGTCGTCGAAAGCCTCGTCCCAGGTGACAGGCACCCATCGGGCTCCGTCCCGCCGCACGGGCTGACGCAGCCGATCCGGATCGGACTGGAGGTCGGCGAGCGCGGTGGCTTTGGGGCAGACGTGGCCACGCGAGAGCACGTGCTCCGGATTGCCCTTGATCGACAGAACGTTCCGCCCCTCAGTCTCTACGAGAAGACCGCAGTTGGCCTCGCAGATACTGCACGTGCGTCGGTGAATGGTGCCCACGGCGGCCCATCCTAATAGACCAAGGGCTCCCTCCGTCACTCCTCCCAGCCGAAAACATCCTCTACCCCCACACCGAACACGCGGCTGATGCGAAACGCCCTCTCGAGACTGGGCGAGTATTTACCTCTTTCAATGGCGATCACGGTCTGACGACTGACCCCAATGGCGTCGGCCAAAGCCTGCTGGCTCATGCCGCCATGGCGCTCGCGGAGCTCTCGCACTCGGTTGGTGATGGGAGGCGGCTTGGGCACGAGTCTCAGCCGAGCCGAAAGAACAGAATCTGGAGTGCGTACTCCGTGCTTTCGTCGGCCCCGGCCGCGGCTTCCCGAGGGTGGCCGAGAAAAAGCGCCACCTGGATGCCAAGAGAACCCACGATCACCGCGAGCACATACGGGATGAGGGGGCCAAGCTGAACGACGGGCGGGGCCTCCCGAGGGATGAGGCTCACCAGATAGGCGTAGAAGAGGCTTGTGACGAGCATGAGAGCTCCCATGGACCACGCAGATTTCCCTGTGAAAGACATGTCTCTCGACCTCCTTGCCGCCCGCGGCAGCACGTCGGAAGGTAAGTATAAGATCTTATACTGTCAAATTTGTTTAACACCACCTGGCCCAGTGGACTTCCTGTCGAGACTGCGCGAAGTGTTCCCCATGCCCTGTCGCAATTTGAGATGGTCTCTCCCTCTTTCCGCCGCTTGGTTCTGCCTCTCGGGATGCGGGGCCGACCCCGCGCCCCACCCCGAGGAACGTCCCGGAATCCTTCAGGACGCCCCCGGGCTCAACCCGGCTGAACTCGAGGATCTCTCCGTCATCGCCAGGGAAAGAGGCTGGACCCTGGATCAGGCCATCGAGCGGGTGGGCTGGGAGGAAGCCTATGATCGTGCCGTGAGCGAAATCCGCGCGGCCCATCCCGACACCTTCTCGGGCTCCGTCATTACCCCGGAGGCTTCAACCGACGCTTGGATGGGGTTCGCGGGTGAAATCCCGGATGGCGTGGTGGACCACCCCGCCTTCGCGGGGATCGACATCGAGCTCCACGCTCACCTCGGCTACTCGGAGGAAGGACTCCACAGTCAGCTGCTCGAGGTCCATCACGCCATTCGAGCCGCCGGCTACCCCGACGTCCTTTCCGCCTACAACGTCGAGGACGGGACGATCGATGTCTCCGTGGGGACCGAAGAGAGCTCGCTGGCTTCCCACGAGCTTTTCGCAACTCTACCTGCGTCGGCTCGGGCTCCGAATGTTCGGCTGAATGTGGGCCCTTCTCACCACCACGCCAACCATCTGCTCTCCGGGGGCAACCACCTCAACGGATGCACCGCCGGCTTCAACGTACGCTCGGGAAGCACTGACGGGATGCTGACGGCCGGTCACTGCGGCCGCTCCGTGAGGATTCTCCCGGACGCCGGAGGAGCTATGATTTCTTTGAGCTATCGGGCCAGCCACGAGGGGCGGTGGGGAGACTTCGGTTGGCACACCACCACGAGAGACACCTTCCGTACCTTCTTTCAGTACGACACAGGAAGGCGACGTGAAGTGTGGCGCATGGGGCAGGCGAGCAAGGGCCGCACGCTATGCCGCTACGGACGCACGACCCCCCAGCGCTGCGACACCGTACACCGGGTCAACGTCTCCTCCGGTGGAGAAGACCGACTCGCGATGATGAAGAATAACTACGCGGACCACGGAGACAGTGGGGGGCCTTGGTTCTACGGCTCGACCGCATATGGAGTGCATGAAGGCGGTCAGCAGGGCTTTCTGTGGAAGTGGAGAAGCGTGTGGAGCCAGCTCGTGTACATTGACGACGCCCTCAATCTCACCCTCATGATGTGCCAACCGCTCCGCACCCGCTGCGCTCCCGGCGACTGTGGAACCGTGCCGGTCGGCTGCGGACGCAATCTGTACTGTGGTGTTTGTGGAGGATGTAGCTCCGACCGAGACTGCACGAGCGCCAGTGAGTGCGGGCGCACCGGTGGTCAGTGCTCACTCGGAGTCTGCAACTGCTATTAGATGCGCCCGGCGCAAATTCTGATACCCCTCGGCCGCGCCTCTCGCCGCGTGCTCGCTCGGCCGTCGCTTCGCGACTCTCATCGTCGCCTACCTCGGCTCATCCTGACCGCTTCGCCCGATGCGGTGCTACTTAGGCCCCTCTATCTGCATCTGCACCATGTCTGGAATCGAAAGGCCGCCTTCGGGACGATAGATGCGCTCGAAGGTGTCCCCGGCTTCCACGAAGCCCTCCTGAGCTATCGAGAGATAGAAGCCCGTCTGACGCTGACTAAGCATGTACTTGGAGACCTTGGAGTCCCCGAGCTTGGCCACGAACTTCGAGCAGGGAAAGCGGGGTTCCGTGACAATGAGCTCGGCCGAGCCGCAGCGAAAGCGGTCGCCCACCACCACGTCCGCCTCGAGCACGCCCTCGAGGCTCAAGTTCTCTCCGAACACTCCCCAGTCGAACGCGATGTTCGGGAAGGCTTTGCGCCAACCCTCATAGTGTTCGGTAGGGAAGGCGTACACGGCCTTGCTGGCCCCGCCATGGATCTTAGGCTCCGCTTGTTCATCGCCTTCGAGGTGGTGATCGGCGACGCGCACGGGGCCGCTCACCGGCGTCTTGAAGATGCCGCTCCGCGAGGCTCGGCCGCGAACCTCGAGCGGTCGGATCTTCCCGACCGATACCGCCGCAACTCGGCCCAGCACCATTCTTCACTCTGGTCCGAGCGGAGCGAGTCCGTCCAGGATGGTCGGGAAGAACTCGGCCACCGTCGGATGAATCGGCAGCATGTGCTGGAGCACGGAGTAAG
>JBCBRU010000257.1:0-11202 GCA_039819565.1 Myxococcota bacterium
CCAATTCATATTGGAAATATTCGAACCCCGAACGGAGTGACTAACTCCGTCCGTATAAATTGACTCGAGGCCAACTTCTCTCGAAATGCTATCCAGTTGTCAGAGAGCGAAGCCCTGCTTCCACTCGGTCAGATGTGGTCTGATGACCTCACCTCACCCAGTGGCCGCCGTGACTCTCGGCCTTGCGGCATCCCGTAGCGGCGGTGCCGCGCCGGGGCTGCGGTACTTATCAGAGCCGCCCGCGCTGTCAAAAGCTTTGTTGCGGTTTTTTTCCGAGGCGGGCTCTAAACGGACCTTTGGTCTGCTTAAGTGCCTGGAATCACTAGATCGACGGGATTTTCGGATTCGAGCGAAAAACGGACCTTTAGCGATCCGCGGGGGGCACCATGAACCGGACCTTCTGGTCCGGCGCGAAGCCCAGACGCCGAGCCTCCCCGCCTTCGACTTCCAGTACGAACTGGCTCGCCCCTTCAACTCGCCGCGGCGTGAGGGTCTCGGGCTCGGCCTCGTGGACGATGCCGAGGATGGTCCGGTCGGCCCGGATGAAGATGAGGTCGAGCGAGATCAGAGTGTTCTTCATCCAAAACGACTGCTGCCCTTCTACCGGGAAGACGAAGAGCATGCCGTGCTGATGACCGAGGGAGGTTCGGAACATCAGACCTTGCGTCCGCTCGTCGGGTTCATCCGCAATCTCTGCCTGGATGATGACGGGGCCCCCTGCTGTATCGACGGTGACCGGGATTCGCGGAACGCTCGGTTCACCCGCCTCAGCGCTGCAGGCGGCGAGGGAAAGACTCAGAATCCATGACGCGGGTCGCACCCGGGGAGTCTAGCAGCGCTCCTTCCCGATGGCTTCTACGGCCGCCGCTTGCCGACGGCAGCCCGCAATGCGCATCCCCCATCGAGTGCTCACGGTCTCCGGATTCCACCACCTGGCTCTCAAGGCTCGACGCCCCGGACCTCTGGCCAGCTTTTATCGCGACGTTTTCGGGCTCGAGGAGCGCGCCCGGCACGTCGACGAAGAGGGCCTTCGTTCGGTGTGGCTGGCCCTCGAGGACGGTCTATTGATGGTGGAACGGGCAGATCGCGACGATCCCCCGCCTCCGTTCGAGGCGGCGCCCTCGGGATGGCACCTCCTTGCCTTTCGCATCAACCTCCAGGACCGGGCGCGTTGGGCGAGCCGACTTGCCGAGCTGGGGCATCCGATGGTCTCCGAAACGTCCTACTCGATGTATTTCACCGATCCTGAGGGGCATCGTTTCGCCCTTTCCCACTATCCCGCTGCATCGCCGTTATGAACGACATCGACGTTCGCCCATTTTCGACCCTGGGCGCGGACCGCTCCGTGCGCTTCGCCGCGGCCGCACACGCGCTCCTCGCGGTGGGTCTTTGTTTCGCGCCCCTCACGGCGGTGCTTGGCTTCGAGCGAGCGCTGGCTACCGCCCTACTCTCGACCGTCACCGCACCGTGGCTCGGGATGCGAGCCGCGAAGGGGGCCCTAGAGAAAGGAGAGCCCCTTCACTGGTGGGCCGCCGCAGTCGTTTTGGGCGGACTTCTCCTTCTCCCGTCGCTTCTGCTCGGAGCTTTCTACGAATGGGTCACGCTCGCATGCGACCAGCGAGCCGGCCTCGAGCTGCATGTTCTCCTCGGTGGCGGCAATGTCGCTTTCGGCACCGCATTGGGATTCGCGGCCCGAGCCCTTCTAGGGGTGGGCCCAGTGAAGCTCACGCGTCCGGCCACGTGGGCAGCGCTCGCAGTTCTGCTCATCGACCTCGCATGGCTGGGTGCGGCGCTCGTTCGGCTGTACCGAGAGCCCCAAATCTTCATGTTCGTCCAGCCCTTCGGTTGGTGGCCAGGTTCTCTCTACGATGAAGCCCTCACCGTATCTCCGGCCCTCGTAGGGTTCCGCGGGGTCGGAGCCTTGATGTCCATGGTGCTCGTGCTCGGCACCCGAGCCGTACTCAAACCCGGGCGTGGTCGCGGGTTCGCATGGTCTCCGGCCGTCGTCGCCGTAGCAGCTGCAGGTCTGGCTGCGGTGCTCTCGAGCCACGGAGAGGCGCTCGGCTTTGACCGCGACCGTGCTTCGGTCATCGAGGCGCTCTCCCAGACGGTGGAGACCGAGCACTTCGTGCTCCGAGCCGCTCCGAGCGTTCCCCGTGAGCAGGTCGAAGCTCTCGCCCGAGACCATGAGTTCCGATGGCACCAACTCCATCGCTTCTTCGGAGTGGCCCCTAGGGGTCGGATCACCAGCTTCGTCTATGCCAACTCGGCCGAGAAGGGGCGACTCATCGGAGCCGAACGCACCCAGATCGCGCGTCCCTGGGTCAATGAGATCCACCTCAACGGCGCAGCTGTCCCTCACCGCGTCATGAAGCACGAGCTGGCCCACATCTTTGCGGGTGCGCTCGCGCCAACCTTTTTCCGCATTCCCCTCATCTCGGGGTTGGTGCCCAACATTGGGCTCATCGAGGGGGTCGCTGTGGCTGCCGATGCGCCGGTCCGGGAGCTCACCGTGCACCAATGGGCGGCTGCCATGCTTCGACTCGAACGCCTTCCGTCGGTGTCCCGAAGCTTGGCCCCGACCGGCTTCTGGTCCCTGTCCAGCTCCCGCGCCTACGTCGCCTTTGGGAGCTTTGTCGGTTGGTTGGTCGAAACGCGCGGAATCGAAGCCTTCACAAAGGTCTACGCCGGAGGACGCTTCTCCGCGGCCTACGGTGAGTCGGCCGCGACCCTCGAAGAGCAGTGGAGGGCGTTTCTCGAATCCGTGACCTTGGAGCCCGTGGCCCTTCGCCTCGCGGAGCACCGCTTCTCGCGACCCTCCATCTTTGAGAAGGTCTGCGCTCGAAGCACCGCGGAGCTGGCGCAGAGAGGCTACGGTCTCCTGCGTTCGCGTGACCTTTCCGGGGCCGCCCCCATCCTACGCCACGTGTGGTCGCTGCAGCCTTCGGACCCCACGCCGCTCCTGGCCCTAGCCCGCGCTCAGAGCCGAGCTGGCGATCTCGAAGCGGCCGAAAAGACCGCCGATGAGGCTTCTCGCGCCCCCGGCGCCACCGAGGCCTCTCGCCTTCTCGCTCGCGAAATCATCGGCGAGATCGAAAGGCGTCGCGGTCGATGGGACGCAGCCCGCCGAATTTTCAACACGGTTCGGGACGCGGGTTTGTCCTCCGCCTCGCGACGGCTCCAGTCGGTTCGGTTGGCCCTCCTCGGAAAGCCCCTTGCCGATGTCGTTCTCCCCTATCTGGCGGGCGAATGGTCCCCTGAGCAGGCGTTGGTGCGTCTGGGAGAGCTCCACCGCAACGCCCCGGACGCCACCGTGCTCGGCTACCTCTACGCTCGGCGCCTCGAGGCCGCGCGTCTGTCGGAAGAGGGGCTCGCGATCGCCCTGGATTTGCCCTTGGAGAGGCTCGAGGCGCCGGAGCTCCGCGCCGAGGCGCGCCTTCTGGCCGGCCGCCTCGCCCAGGGCGCGGGACGATTCCTCCTCGCCCAAGATCTGTTCTCAGCGGCGCTCCGGGCCGCCGACCGGCCCGCGGTGGCCGCGGAGGCTGGCGACTGGCTCGAGCGAGCGCGGTTCGAATACGAAAGGAATAGGGAGATGACAGGTGCCCGTTCGGGTGATTAATGCTGCCGCCGATGAAGCCTGTGGTCTGCGGGTTGCTCCTCGCCTTGGCGACGGGTTGCGCCCACTCCAAAATTCGCAACACGGACATCGACGACACCTCCGAGAATCGCGAGGTCCTGAAGTTCGTGGAGGAATACAAGAGCGCGGTCGAGAGCCTCGACGCTGACGCGGTCTTGGCCCTGGTCGATCCGTCTTTCTACGAGGACAACGGCAACACCGACTCCTCGGACGACTACGACTACGAGGGGCTCAAGACCCACCTCCGTGAGAGCTTCGAGCGAACGAAGGCAATGCAACTAATCTTGCGGGTGGACGCCGTCGAGGTCGAACGTGACGAAGCTTTCGCAGAGCTCTACTACGAGTTCCGCGCTCACAACGAGTACCCGTCGGGCGAGAAGTGGAACACGGGCACCGACCGCACGCGCCTTCGCCTCATTCGTTCCGGAAAAGACCAACCCTGGCGGATCGCCGCAGGACTGTGACGCTCGCGCCGGGTCCCCTCAGTCCCGGCCCCCTTCTCGAGTTCTCGCGATGAACTCGTCGTAGCTGATCACGCCTTTCTGCACGCATAGATCGAAGATCGCGCGCAGAGCGTGCGCGGCCTGGCGGTTTTCCTGAGCCACCCGAGCCAGCTCCTCGGCGAACTCGTCACGCGCCTTGGGCCGCCCGGCGGGGGTCGAGTTTTCCGAAGTGGGACGGGAGCGAGGTCCGCGCTCGAGGGGCTCGCCGTAGTAGGCATGACGCACAATGCGCTCGAGCTCGCCGCGGCTCAGCATGCCTAATCGCAACCGGGTCCCCAGTCGAAAGCGAACCAGATCCACACCGCGGACATTGTCGGGCTCCACCGTCCCGACCAGAGTCTCTCGTCCCCCAGGAGCCCCCAAAAGCGGCACCAGGCCCTCTCTTCGGGCTAGATCCTCATCCACGCTCCGGGTGACCGAGGGGTCCACGACCAAGGTCAACATGTCCAAACGGGGGAGTCCGAACACCGCCGCCGCCACCTCTGCGTAGCCTACGTCCTCGACCCATCCGCGGTCGGTGAGTATCTGCCCTACGGGCAATTTTGCGCGTTCTGCAGCATCCCGCGCCGAATCGGCCCGATTCTGGTCGAGAAGCCCTCGATCAACGAGAGCGTTCAGGACTTGGGCGCTCACAAATCGACTTTACCCTCCGGCGTCCGCTGGGCGAAGGGGTGGCCGTCTTGCTACGCAAGGGCTAGGGTCGAGGCGCCGTGGCAGGCAACGTCGTCCTTGATCGAGAAGAGGTGCGCTCCATCCTCTCGCTCTACCACCTCGAAGATCTCGAAGACTTCGGGGGCAACGAGGACGCAACGATCCATACCTCGTACTGGATCAAGGCGGGGGGTCGCCGATACGACCTGCGCATCACCGAGCGAAAGACCCTGGACGACATGGTCTACGAGAAGGACCTCCTTCTTCAGCTCAAGCGCGCCGGCCTGCCGGTGCCGATTCTCGTGCGGAACGTCGCCCGCGGGACCTTCACCCCCTGGGCTCGTCGCGGTCGATACGTCAGCCTCTTCGAGCACATGCCCGGTCGGTGCCTGGGACGTTTCGAGGTTCGCGCCCGCCACACGCGCACCATTGGCCGAGTGCTCGGTGACCTCCACCGGAGCGCCGCCACCTTCAGACGGCGACGCTCGAATCCGTGGGCCATGGAGGTCCTCGCCGACAAACAGGCTCGGTTGCGGCGGGCGCTCGAACGGAAGCGCCTGGCCCTGAGGTATGAGAGCTCTGTACAGCTCTTGAGCGACGAGCTGCTGCGCCAAGAGCAGCGCCTTCGTCAGTCGGTGCTCCCGATCGGAGCCATCCACGGAAGCCTCTCGATCAGCCGCGCCCGTTTTCGGAGTGACGCCCTGGTGGGCGTCGTCGAGTTTGAGTCGGCCTGCCGCGACCGCTTCGTGCTCGACCTCGCCCTCGCCCTCACGGACTGGGCCTGGGAACCGAGCGCGCGTCAGCGCGGCGGTCCCGCAGGTCGGTATAAGCTGACCAAGGTCCGAGCCCTCCTCGACGGCTACCAGCGAAACCGAATCCTCTCGATGACCGAACGCGAAGCCCTCCCCCACGAGCTGCGTTTCGTGGCCATGCGAGAGGCCATCCGCTGTCTCATCCGCCACGATCTCTCTCGCTCGGGCCGGGACGGGTCGCGCCCCTACCGCGACTACCGACACTACATGGCTCGCCTCGAGGCTCTGTCCGACGACCGGGCGGAAGAGATGGTCGGCCGCGCGCTTCGGCTTTGACCGCCCATGGTGGTTCCCCGACTCGCTGACATCGTGGGCCACGCCGCCCGCGTGGAGGCTCTGCGAGACGCGCTCAGGCGCAACCGCGTGGCCCATGCGTTCCTTCTAGAGGGCCCCGACGGGGTGGGAAAGCATGCCGTCGCCAAGGGCTTCGCGTCCGCGCTGTTGTGCTCGAATCCCGTGGACGGAGACGCCTGCGGCGAGTGCCCAGCCTGTATCAAGGTCGCGATCGATTCTCACCCCGACCTTCATCGGGTCGAGGCCAACGACAAGGACAACATCCTTCTCGACAGCCTTCGCGCCGTGGAGCAGGTGATCCATCTGCGAGCCATGGAAGGTGGCCGCAAGGTCGTCCTCATCGATGGGGCGGAGCGCATGAAAGCCCCCGTTCAGAACGCGCTTCTCAAGACTCTGGAGGAACCTCCGGCCGCTACCCATTTGGTCCTCGTGACGGGACGCCCTCGGGCACTGCTGCCCACCATCGCGAGCCGGTGTCAGCGCCTCATTTTCGGCTCCCTCCGGCCTGAGGAGGTCGAGCGGGTCCTCAGCCGAGCCTCTCCGGAGCTCAGTCGGGAGGCGCGAAAGGGCTTGGCTCGAATCGCGGACGGCTCCCCCGGGCGCGCGTTGGCCCTCGATTACGACGCCCTCCGTGAGCGACAGGCACAGGTTATCGCGCTCGATCGAGCCTTGGACCCGGACGCTCCGCGTGCCCTCAACGCCGCCCTCGAGAGAAGTAGCGCCCTGGCCAAAGAGCAGAGACCGACCCTAGGAGAGCTGCTGGACACTTGGACGAGCTGGTCCCGTGATCAGGTGTTACACCTCGTGGGCCAACCTATCGTCCATTTCGACCGCGCCGAGGAGCTCGCTGAGCTCGCGGACCATCGGGGCTTGGACGTGTGCCTGCACCGCACCGAGGCTCTCCTCGAGGCCCGACGACAGCTTGACCTCCCGTTCAACCTGAATCCTCAAGTGGTGCTCGAACAGCTCGGGCTGACCCTTGTCGGCGCCGTGCCCCTGCGACGCCTCCCCTTCGTCCCCGACGCTTCCCGCGCGCAATAGGGAGGGCTCGCCATTCGTGGGCCTCCATATAGACGAGGCCCCGGGGAAAAGCTTGCTCCGCTACCACCACGCGATGCATGGCTCCCCTCGATGAGCGACACCGTCCTCGTGACCGCCGCGCTGCCGTACGCGAACGGGAGCATCCACCTCGGCCATCTCGTCGAGTACGTGATGACCGACGTCTACGTTCGTGCGCTGCGCATGGACGGTAAGGAAGCGCTCTATATCTGTGCCGACGATACCCACGGGACGCCGATCGAGCTGAACGCCCGAAAGGCCGGGGTGACCCCAGAAGCCTTCGTGGAGCGTTATGCGAAGGAGCACCTCGAAGACTTCGATGCCTTCGGAATACGGTTCGACAGCTTCCATTCGACCAACTCCGAGGAGAATCGGAAGTGGGTTTATGAGATCCACGCCGCCCTCGAAAAGCGGGGGTTCATCAGTCGCCGCCCCCTCGAGCAGCTCTTCGACGAGCAGGCGGAGCAGTTTCTCCCCGATCGCTTCGTAAAGGGGACCTGTCCGAACTGTGGCGCCCTAGATCAGTATGGAGACGTGTGTGAGGTCTGCGGGAAGACCTACGAACCCACGGATCTCAAGGATCCCTACAGTGTACTCACGGGTTCGAAGCCCACCCTGCGCTCCTCCGAGCATCTCTTCGTAGACCTCGCCTCTTTCGAGGAATTCCTGCGAGAGTGGGTGAACACCGAAGGCCGGCTTCAGCCCTCGGTGCGTAACTTCGTGATGGCTTGGCTCGACGGGGGTCTACGTGACTGGTGCATCTCGCGCGACGCCCCCTACTTCGGCTTCGAGATTCCCGGTGCGGAAAACAAGTTCTTCTACGTATGGGTCGATGCTCCGATTGGGTACATCGCTTCCACGGACGCCTGGGCTCAGGGACAGGGCACCCCCGACCGCGTCAACGACCTCTGGCGGGAGGGCAACATGAAGCTGGTCCACGTGATCGGAAAGGACATCGTCTATTTCCACACGCTCTTTTGGCCCGCTCTCCTCCACGCCGCGGACCTCAAGGTGCCGGATCACGTCCATGTCCACGGGTTCCTGAAGGTCGAGGGCGAGAAGATGTCCAAGTCGCGCGGGACCTTCGTAAACGCACGAACCTTCCGCGACCATATGGACCCGATCTATCTGCGATGGTTCTACGCGTCCCGACTCGGAGCCAGCGCGGACGACATCGATCTCTCCGCGGAGGAGCTCGCCAACGTGGTCAACGCGGAGCTCGTCAACAACTTGGCCAACCTCGTATCGCGGGCCGCGAAGTTTCTCGGGAGCCGACTCGAGGGTCGCTACGCGGCGTCCCCAGCCCTGCTCGCCGAGCAACGGAGTACGGTCGAAGACGCCCTCAAAGCCGCCACGACCAAGTTCGCCGGGTTCGATCTGAGCGCAGCGGTGGCCGAAGGGGTCGCTGTCGCCACTCTCGGGAATCGCCTCTTTCAGGAGGGCGAACCCTGGAAGACGGTGAAGACAGAGCCGGAGGCCGCCCGAGAGCTCGTGACCACCTGCCTAAACCTGGCCCGAGCGGCGGTGGTCCTAGTGGCTCCGGTGGTACCGGACTTCGCTCGGTCAGCCTACGCCATGCTTGGCCTCTCTGGGGCCCCGGAGAAGTTCGAAGAGGCGCTCGCCTTCGACCTCGTAGCGGGGAGCTCGGCGGTCACGGGGAAGGTCGGCGGCGGAGGCGTGCTCGCAGCGCGCATCAGCAAAAAGGACCTCGAGGCTGTCTTCGAGGCATCGAAGCCAGCGGAGCCTCCGCCCGAGAGCACCACCCAAACGGTGAGTATCGAGCCTATCGGAGATACGATCGATATCGACGCCTTTTCGAAGGTAGACTTACGCGTAGGTCTCGTCTTGGAGGCGTCTCGGGTGGAGGGTTCGAAGAAGCTCCTCTCGCTGACGGTGGACGTGGGCGAGGCCAAGCCTCGAACGATCTTCTCGGGTATCGCTCAAGCGATCGCCCCCGAAGACATCCAAGGCAAGAAGGTCGTCGTCGTCGCGAACCTCGCCCCTCGCAAGATGCGTTTCGGCGTGAGTGAGGGCATGGTGCTCTCCGCCGGCTCAGGAGGAAAGGACCTCCAGCTCGTTGAACCGGCGGATGCGGCACAGCCCGGGAGCCGAGTGTCCTGAGCTCCCACCGCCTCGAGCCCGAGATCAACGCGCTGGTCGCCGAACTCGAGAGCTCAGTTCCGAAGGAGCGCAAAGACGCGCTGGATGCTCTGGCCGCTCGCTTCGAGGGGTCCGACGCTCCCGCTCCTTCTCCTCAGCTCGCTGAGGCGATCCTTAGCCATCTCGAAGATCCCGACGACCGGGTGCGGGCTGAGGCCGTCTCAACCCTGGCCCGTCTCCCGGGCTCGGAGACATCTCGCTCTGAGTGGGTCCAGGCGGTGGGCGCTCGCCTGGAGGATGACCATCCAGAGGTGAGGGCGGCTGCCGCGGCGGCGTTGGGGGATCTCTTTCGCGAAGGTTCGCCCATTCCGGCTGCTCTTCGCACCCGGCTGAAGGCAGGTCTGCACTCCTCGGATGAGGGTTTTGCCTTCGAAGCAGCCTACGCACTAGCCACCATGCGCGAAGCGGAAGCGCGCCCATACCTTCAAGAAAGGGCCACCCTCTCGGAACGTCGGACGGACGTCATCGAGGCTCTGGCGCGCCTCGGAGACGCTGCCGCCCTCCCGACCCTGGCTTATCTCCGCAAGCGGTGGTCGACCTCATGGTCGGATCGACTGGCCGCGACCGCCGCCAGCGCGGCGCTCGGAGATAGTTCGGCCCTCGAGGCTTTGAGAAAGGCCCTTCGCTCCTGGCGCGTAGAGGTGCGAACCCACGCAGCGGCCTTGGCTGGGCAACGCCAGCTCGAGGCCCTGACGAGCGACTTACTCACGCTGTCCCAGCGGCGAAAGGACGTGGCTCGAGAGGCCGCCATCGAGGCCCTGCTTCGTATGGAGCCCGGGGATATCGCCCTCCCCTTTCAAATTTGGAGCGAAGACAGCGAGCTGTCGCCGCAGATCCGCCAAATCGCGCAGGCTCGGCGCGACGCCCGTCCGGAACCGCAGTTTTGACCGGCGGACAACGATGGCGCTTGCCGAATACGCGCGGCCGGCGCACGGTGTAGTCCGCTTCCAACTGCGTCCGCGCTTCGAGTCCTTCCGAACAAGCTGGGCCTTGCGGATCGCCTGATGGGCGCGACGTGGACGTGTGTCCAGCCGCCCCGAGACATTGACCATGGTGGTCGATGGCAGCCGGAAGCATTGAGAAGTGCGGCTTAGCCGCGCGAAGCGAGGATGAGAGAGAATGAGCAAGAAACTGTTCGTCGGTAACCTGTCTTACAACGCCGACGAGGAGAGCGTCCTGGATCTATTCCGTAGCCAGGGCTTCAGCCCGGTGAGCGCCCACGTCGTGCTCGACCGGGACACCGGGCGGCCGCGCGGATTCGCGTTCGTCGAGTTTGGAAGCGACGACGAGGCGCAAAACGCCCGTGAGCAGTGTGATGGGCAGCCCATCCAGGGGCGCAATGTTCGCCTGGATTCGGCCAACGAGCGTCCCCCGCGGGGACGTGGTCCAGGGGGTGGAGGTCCACGAGGCCGTCGCTAACCCCTAACTCGGCCACCGTGTCCTACGCGTGGACGATCGGAGGGGCCTGACCCAAGGCCCCTCCGTGTCCCCATGAACAGCACCGGCGGCCCCATCTTTGGCTTGAGGTCGTCGGCGGCCGAACAAGGATCGTCCGTCGGCGCAACCGACCGGGTCCGTTTACCCGCGGAGCGCTGCACGGACTGCGACAAGGACGGTCGGCGGTGGTTTCGAATGGACACCGGATGCGGCTTCCAGGTCCGGGCCAGTAACCTCAAGGCGCCTCGGAGGCTATCCCGAGGTCGATGGAAGACGTCATCATCATCGGAGCGGGACTCTCGGGCCTCGCCACCGCACGCGCGCTCACGCAGCGCCGGGTTTCGGTCCGCCTGCTCGAAGGCCGAGACCGACCCGGAGGTCGCGTCCTCAGCACCGAGGCCGGTGTCGACCTCGGACCGTCATGGATTTGGCCTGGCCAGAATCGGGTTCTGGCTCTGACCAGCGCCCTGGGCCTGGAAGTTTTCCCGCAGCCTACGGCGGGAGATCTCGTTTTCGATCGGGGCTCCGGTCAGGTCCAGCGAGGAAAGTTCGATGCCCACGGAGGAGCTCACCGCACTAGGGGGGGCGTGGCTACGTGGATCGAGGCCCTCGTAGACCTCCTCCCGGACGCCGTTCTCAAGCTAGGTCA
>JBCBRU010000258.1:0-11188 GCA_039819565.1 Myxococcota bacterium
CCTACACGACGCTCTCGATCTCGGGCCCCACCAGGATCGCCCCCCACGCGGCCCGGCCGAGGAGAAAGAGGCCCGTTCCCGCCCCGGTGACGAGAGCGGACTGTGCGGCCAGCTCATCGGGCCCCTCCGGTCCGCGGAGTCGAGCGGCAGCGCCATAGAGCGCGACCGCGAAGAGTCCGAGGATCCCGGGCGCCGCGAACACGATCAGCACCGCGTGCTCGAAGGCGAGGGCGGCCCCGCTCGACATGAGGGGCCCGAGGAGGTCTCTCGCGGCGCCCGCAAGCCGGGCGCTGATGAAGAACGCGAGGGCGGCCGATGCGAGGGCGGTCCCGCCCCGAGTCAGCCAAACGCCCATCTCAAAAGGGCCAGCAAATGCCGAGCTGGACGATATGGGCGTCGCCGAAGGCGGTTTGGGGGGCCTCCAGAATGTCCAGCGGGTTGAGGCTGCGCACGCTTCTTTGGAACATAAACACGTATCTCGGCTCGAGCGTGGCTCGCCTAAAGGCGTACAGAAATGTGTTCTCCAGGAACGACAAGGTCCAAACCGCGCGCAGACCTAGGGTGAGATTAGACTGGGCGAAGAGCTTGGGGTCGCTGGTTCGATAGGTGACGCCATCTCGATCGATCTGCTCGCGGAAGTTGGCTGCTGATTGTTCGGTGAGCCGGATCTGGGGAATGAGCTGCAGGTCTTCGTGGATGGCTTGCCACACTCTCACGTCAAAGGTGTTGGCCGCGATCTTCCAGTCATCCCAGTAGTAGCGATATGCCGCGCGGACGGTGGTGCGGGTCTGGGTGATTCGATAGGCGGCCCACGTGGAAAACGTGAACCTATCCCGAGTCCGAGGGTGTTCTTCCGACCGATAGGGGTTTTCGGTATAGCCGTTGAGGAACTGGGTCTCGAGGGCGGCTCCGACCATCAACCCAGGAGTGAGCGTCTGACTGTAGCGGAGCGCCGCTCGCCAAGTATCGAGGGTGTCTTCGAAGTTGTTCCCTCGGGCGAAGATCGCATCGTTTTGACGCTGCACGTCGACCGTGAGAGTAGTGTTGTCTTTAAAGAACCGGGCGGAGGCCACGGCCCCATAGGTCACGCTCGAGTAATCGGGCTCGAAGCTATACCGTCCGCTGATGCCGAGCCGCAGGAAACCCCAAAGCTCGTCCTTGTACACCGCAGCTCGAACCTCCTGGCGAAACTCCTGAAAGGGCTCGTCGTTGACCGTCGCCTGAAAGGTCCCGGAGGCGCTGGTGATGTTGTCGACGAGGTAGGTGAGTTCGATATCGGTGTCCTGAGGCAGCTCCGCGCGGAGAGCCACCGAAGGAGAGATCACCCGGGTGCTTCGCTCGAGATAATAGTTGCCCACGACGGAGACGGTGTTCTCCGCCGCCGCCGGCACCGGGGCCAAGGCCGACAGCGCGGCCAAGAGGGAGGCAATGACAGCACGCATGGAGCCCGAGGGCGGAGTCAGAATTGCTCGGCTGCCCACACCAGCGGGGATAGCGCCCATCGCGTGGCCGCGCGCAGCGGCGCATGGTCGCGGATGAAGCCGGCGAGCGGCGGACTCACGTAGTAGTAGAGCTCGACCGCCGCCAGGCCGGCTTCGGTGGGCAGGAGGACCTCGTCCCGAAAGTTCCGGAGGGCCACCACCTCGTCGGCGTAGCGAGCCCCGTGGGCGGCGGTGGCGACGAAGCAGGCGTCGATGTCTTGGTACTCGCGGCGCTCCGTGGTGACGTTCAAGGTGACGATCTCCGAGACGTCTCCGCAGTCGTTGGTGGCCCGGATAGCCAGCGTGTAGTCCCACTGATCCCTCGACAGGGGTATGCGGATGGCCATGCTGGTGGTGCTCCCCGGCTCGAGCAGTAGGCCCGGGACCGCAGCCAGATAGTCCCCCTGGTTTTGGATGGCGTCATGGCCCTCGGCGTAGCGGACGTCGTAAATCATGTTGTCCGCAGCGGCGGCCATTTCGACGAGGACATCCACGCCCCGCCAGTCGACGAAGGTCTGGGTGAGGGACCGCGGCGCCGCCGGTGAGGTACACGCGTCGCCGCCTCCACTGCTTCCCCCACCCGCTGTGGAGGGAAGGACGTCGGCGCGGATCTGGTACGTCGTGTTGGCTTCGCCCTGGATGGGAAGGAGTCGGCCCGCCCCGGTACCTTCGACGCCTACCGTGATGGTGCCGTCGGGGGCGGTGAGGGTGCCCTCCTGACCCGTGGAGGAACCGTAGCCGGCGTAGCTCGAGCTGAAGGCCGAGCTGGCTTCCGGCCCGATGCGTACCGGCACCTTCCAGACCACCGAGGGCTGACCGATGACCCGCACCCCGTAGCCGGAGAGCATCGGATCGATGAAGAAGTCGTAGTCGTGGCTCCCGTTTGGATCGAAAGCCTGATTGACCTCCACCCACAGCGTGTATTCGCCCTCGGCAAGCCCGGCCGGGAGACGGATGGTGCGGCGATAGAGCTGCCCGCTAGGGGGCGTGGGCTGACTGATGGCGTCGAGGTCGTTCATCGACTCGAACCCGCCGAGGCCGTCCCAGTCTCGGTTGGGGTCAACGCGCTGCAGGTCGTTTCGAGGGGGATAGAGGCTCGAGGTGCTGTCGTAGCGGCTGAACAGCTCGTCGCAGAGCGGCAAGCTCCGGTCGACCTTGGTCATCGGGATGCCCTTGTCGGACGAGAACCGCGTCGTGGGGCAGCTGATCGTATCGACCGACGGGTCCTTCGCGGCTTCCGCGGCTTGCTCCGGGGCCGAGAGGGGCCGGCAGTAGTACGGCTCCTCGGAGGAGTCGCGCTCGTGCCAGCCCAAGCTGTCCTCGCGACAGTCTTGAAAGACGATGCGGGGGTACAGGTAGCCGCGCCGATGGGCCCAGACCGGAAGGACGTTCTCTCGTCGTCCGTAGGGCCACAAAAAGCCCCCGCCAAAGTCGGATCGCCCGGGCCGGTTGCCCAGTCCGAAAGTGCCTGTGAGCCGGGTCACCATCAGGGTGTCGACGAAGGTGCCTCGAGTGTCCTCGAGCCACACCGCGATCTGCGGATCTCCCGAGGGTCGCATCTCGAAGCGGAGGCTGTAATCCGCCCCCGACGGGGAGCTTTGACTGGCCAGGGCGATGAGAAAGGCGAGGGAGCTCATGGCGCGTCACGATGAGGATCGAGGAGGGGTGCTGCGGGGTCAAGGCGATGGTTCCCCTCTCGAGCGAAAAACGACCAAATCGTCCCCTAGACGATGGGCAGGCGACTCCGGACTCGAGGTTGCCGTCTCTGTCCTCAGGTGTAGGGTACCGGTATGTGCTCCGTCCGGGTGCGCCTCATCGGGCGCCTCCTGATCCTTGCTGCGATCGGAGTCTGCGTAGGGGGCTGCGTCAGACCGTGGCAGCGGGGTGCCCTCAGTCACCGCTCCATGGACGCCGAGCAGCTTTGCGAGCGGCACATGGACGACTTTCTGAGCCACGTCCAGGACATCCGCGAAGGCGCGACCGGCGGCGGCGGGAAGCCGGGAGGAGGCTGCGGATGCAACTGAAGACCTGCCTCCTGCTCTGGCTCGGGGCCACGATCCTCGGGGCTGGATGCGCCTCGACCGGGGCTAACCCGCCGAGCGGCCTCGCGGACGGACAGCCTTTCGAGCTCGCGCTGCCGGACCTCGACGGCGCTCGCGTGCAAAGCGACGCCTTCGCGGGTCAGGTCGTCCTCGTGGATGTATGGGCCACGTGGTGCGCGCCGTGCGAACAGAGCTTTCCGTTCTATACCCGGCTGGTCGAGAAGTACCGAGAGCGCGGATTTCGGGTCGTGGCGGTGAGCGTCGACGAACGCGTCGAGGATGTCCGCGCCTGGCTCGAAGGTCGAAACCTGCCCTTCACCATCGTGCACGATCCGGAAGGTACGGTTCCGGAGCGGATCGGCTTGCGCACGATGCCCTCGGCCATTCTCCTCGACCGAAAGGGAGAGATCGCCGGGGTTCACGCCGGTTTCCGACCCTCGGACGAAGCTGAGATCGAGGCCATGGTTCTCGACGTGCTCGATCGCGGATGACGCGCCTCACGGCCCTGCTGCTCGCGGCCGCGGCCGCCTGCTCGCGGCCCGACCCGCCGATCGAGGAAGGAGCGGCCTCCAACGCTGGCGACCGCGCGCGTCCTGAGGCCCCCGCTCGTGCCTCCGCCGACATCGTGGCGCTCAGCTATCGGGCTATGGGCACCCAGGTGCGCTTCGTGGCCTGGACGGACGCTCCGGATCGGGCCCGGGGAGCGTTCGAGGCCGCCATCGTCGAGTTTCGTCGACTCGAAGAGCTGCACTCCAACTGGAAGCCTCAGAGTGACGTCAGCCGCATCAACGCCCGAGCCGGGGTCAAGCCGGTCCGGGTAGCACCCGAGACGGTCGCGCTTTTGACCGAGGCCAAGCGCATGCACAGCCTCACGAGCGGAAAGTTCGACGTGGGTTTCGGAGCGCTCGCGAAGCTGTGGCGCTTTGATCACGATCAGGACAATCGCATCCCCGATCGCAAAGCCGTGGCGGCTCAACTCCCATTGGTCGACGCCTCGCGGATTCAGGTCGACGCCGAGAGAAGCACGGTCTTCCTGCCCGAGAAGGGTATGTCTGTGCACGTAGGGGGCATCGGGAAGGGCTTTGCGGTCGATCGGGCGGCTCGTCTTCTTCGTGCCCGCGGACTCGAGAACTTCATGATTCAGGCGGGGGGAGATCTCTACGCGGCGGGGCGAAGAGGAGATCGACCCTGGCGAGTCGGCATCCGGGATCCGAGAGGTCCTCCCAGCGCCTTCTTTGCTCGTGCAGAGATCGAAGATCGAACCTTCAGCACCAGCGGCGATTACATGCGGTTCTTCATCAAGGACGGCGTTCGTTACCATCACATCATCGACCCCGACTCAGGTGAGCCCGCTCGCCGCTGTCGTTCCGTCACCGTCTTCGCGCCGTCGGCGCTCGTGGCCGATGCGTTTTCCACCGGGGTCTTCATTCTCGGGGTCGACGAGGGCCTCGCTCTCGTGGAGGCCACTCCGGGGGTGGGCGCGGTGATCGTCGACGCGGACAACGAAGTTCATGTCTCGAAACGGCTCACTGAGAAGGTTGAGCTCATTAATTCACCCACATTGTAGGTGCTGAAGATCGGTCAGGATCTCATCTCGCACCTGTCATCGAACCACCCCTCATCACCCCAACGAAGCGTGGCATCGGCCGATTTGAGGGTGTAAATGTTTCACATGACGTCGATCATCTCCCTCGAAAAGCACGGAATCGAGGTGTCCGCACTTCGAAATCCATCCCCGGCCCAGCTCTACGAGCAGGCTCTGCAAAAAGAGAAGGGCAGCGCCATCTCTTCCACCGGTGCTTTGATCGCCCTCTCGGGCGCAAAGACGGGCCGCTCGCCGTCGGACAAGCGGATCGTCGACTCGACGCCCAGCAACGACGACGTCTGGTGGGGGCCGGTGAACATCAAGCTCGAAGAGCACACCTTCGAGATCAATCGCGAGCGGGCGATCGACTACCTCAACACGCGTCAGCAGCTCTTTTGTATCGATGGCTTCGCAGGGTGGGATCCCAAGTATCAGATCAAGGTTCGGATCGTGTGCGAGCGCGCCTACCACGCGCTGTTCATGACCAACATGCTGATCCGTCCTACGCCTGAGCAGCTGGAGAGCTACGGAGAGCCAGACTTCGTGGTCTTCAACGCGGGTCGGTTCCCCGCCAACAAGAACACGCAAGGGATGACCAGTAAGACGTCGGTCAATCTATCCTTCGAGCGTAAAGAGTTCGTGATTCTCGGCACCGAGTACGCGGGAGAGATGAAGAAGGGGGTGTTCACCATCATGAACTACCTCATGCCCAAGCAGGACGTGCTGTCGATGCACTGCTCCGCCAACGAGGGCGACGACGGCGACGTGTCCATCTTCTTCGGTCTCTCGGGCACCGGAAAGACGACGCTCTCGGCGGATCCCAACCGCAAGCTCATCGGCGACGACGAGCACTGCTGGACGGACGAGGGGGTCTTCAACATCGAAGGGGGCTGCTACGCGAAGTGCATCGACCTCAGCCGGGACAACGAGCCGGAGATCTGGGATGCTATCCGCTACGGCTCGGTGCTCGAGAACGTCGTGTACGACGAGACGACTCGGGTCGTCGACTACACCGACACTTCGATCACCCAGAACACCCGCTGCTCCTACCCGATCGAGTTCATCCCGAACATCAAGCTGCCTTGCCTCGGCCCCAAGCCGAAGAACGTGGTGTTCCTCACCTGCGATGCTTTCTCGGTGCTCCCTCCCGTCTCGAAGCTGAGTCCGGGCCAAGCCATGTATCACTTCATCTCCGGCTACACCGCGAAGGTGGCCGGCACGGAGATGGGGGTGACGGAGCCAGAGGCGACCTTCTCGGCCTGCTTCGGGGCGCCGTTCATGGTGTGGCATCCCACCAAGTACGCCGAGCTACTCTCGGAGAAGATGAAGGCGCAGGGCGTCGACGTTTGGCTGGTCAACACCGGTTGGTCCGGAGGCCCCTACGGCGTGGGCAAGCGGATGAGCCTCAAGCACACCCGCGCCATCATCGACGCGATCAACAACGGAGACCTCTCCGGGGTGGAGACCGAGGAAGACCCGATCTTCGGGCTCGGCATTCCCAAGACCTGCCCGAATGTTCCGGACGAGGTGCTCAACCCTCGTAACACGTGGTCGGACAAGGCCGACTACGACCAGACGGCCAAGAAGCTGGCTAAGCTCTTCCACGACAACTTCAAGCGCTACGCCGATCAGGCCAGCGACGAGGTTCTCGCTGCCGCGCCACGCCTCTGAAGCATTCGTGTGACGGATATCATGGTTCGCGGCCACCTACCCGGTAGCCCGAGCCATGCCCGCCTCCACCCACCTCGATCGCCGGATTGTGGGGCCTCTGGGGCTCCTCCTCACCCTCGCCGCCGGCTGCGGGGAGGTGGATCCGCTCCCCCCCTCGGCCGACGCAGGGCCTCCTCCAGCGGCCGTTCGACCGCCGCGTGTCGACGCCTTTCGCGCCCGAACGGCCTCTGTGGCTCCAGGCCAAGGCGCGGAGCTGGAGTGGTCGGTGTTCGACGCCCGGGGCGTGCAGATTCGCTCGGACGGCCTCTCCTGGCGCCACGATGGACCCGCGACCGGGACCGTCACGACGCCGCCTTTCGAGGCTCCGCAGCGGTTCGTCCTGACGGCGGAGGGGCAGGGGGGGGTGGCGGTGGCCGAGATCGAGGTGGGCCTCGAGCTTCCTCCCCAGGCCGCGGCCATCGAGAGCTTCGAAGTCTTCCCCGAGCGCTTCGAGGGGGCCGGAGCGGACCTGCGGCTCAGCTGGCGGGCCACGGGGCGCCTCCGCCTCGAGATAGACGGAGAGCCGCAAGCCGACTTTCCCGGGAACGAGGCTACGTTCTGGGCGCTCTACGTGCGGGAGCCCACCCTGTTCACTTTGATTGCGGAGAGCGAAGACGAGCGGGTGGAGCGGAGCGTGCAGGTGCGGCGTTCGGGGCGGGAACTGGAGCCCAATGACGAACGGGGGAGCGCCGGGTTTCTCGACCGAGACGGCCGCGCGTCGGGACAGATCGAGCCCGCGGGGGACGTCGATTGGTTCGTCCTGGAGGTTCCTGCGGGGAGCCACCTGTGGGCCGAAGTCACCGACGGCGATGGAGGGTGTGCGCTCGACAGCCAGCTCGAGCTGTGGGGGCCGGACCCCGATCGCCCCGGTCAGATCCGCTTCCTCACCCTCTCCGATGACGCCGATGGACGGCTTTGTGCAGTTATAGACCCGGCCGTCGACGCCGCGGCTCTCGAGCTCGAGGCGGGCCGCCACTATCTATCCGTACGGGGCTTCGACGCACGGGCGCGGGGACCCTATGCCCTCAACGTTCGCGTCGGCGCCGCGGAGTGCGGAAACGGGCTCGTCGAGCCGAGCCGGGGTGAGACCTGCGACGCGCCTCAGCGCCAGTGCCAGGACTGCCAGCTCCTTTTCGACGGCGCCGCGCCGATTCGCGGTCCTGACATCTCCGAACGACGAGCTCTGCCCCTCTCGCCGGGGGAGGAGCGATTCGTCGAGGTGGTGGTCGAGGCGGAGGCGGTCGTGGGCGCTGAGCTCCGAGATGGAGACGGGCGGTGCCGCAGCGGGCTCGAACTGAGTCTAATGGACCCCGCCCGCTCCGGTGGCCGTACCGCGCTCGTCCTCGACGACGGCCTGAGGAGCCCGTGCGGCGAGCTTCGGACGGTGAGTCGTTCGCCCGGCCGCTATGTCTTGAGGGCCCGATCCGCGTCGGCCGTGGAAGGGGCCTACGTCGACGTGCGGGTCGCGAACCCTGGCTGCGGAGACGGGATCTTGAGCACCCGGGGCGGGGAGCAGTGCGACGATGGCAATCTCCAGGCTGGCGATGGCTGCAGCTCAGACTGCACTTGGGCGCCCGTTGCGACTGCGACTTCGATCGCCCCTCTCACGATTCCGGATCGCAATCTTCGTTTCATCGCGGTCGATGTGGAGCAGCCGGGGAGCTCGGTTACGGCGAGCGTGGCGGGAGCCGGCGCTGACCACGTCGTGCTCAGTCTCCATGACGCCGGCTTCCTCCTCCTCGGAGAGGCGCCTCGTGGTCTGCCGCTTGGAGGCCCGGGGGTCGGGACCTCCTTCGCGACCGACCTCCCGGCGGGGCGGCACTACGTCGGGCTTCGACGCACTCGCGTAGACGGGGGGCTGCTCACGGTGGCGGTGGGTACGCGGGCGCCTCGGTGCGCCGACGGTCTCGTCCAGACCCGGGTGGGCGAGAGTTGCGACGATGGGTTTCGCGTATCCGGGGACGGCTGCGACGATCAGTGTCGGCTGGAGCTCGGAGCCCCTCTGATCGAGATTCCGGGCGCCGGCTTTCCTCAGGTGGCGGGCGTCGTTCCGAGCACGGGGGCGCTTCATTTTGGGATACGCACTTCGACGGTGGTTCGGCTCTCGAGCGTAGGGACCGGCCATCCTCAGATCTTTCGCTGCGATCCTCCGGCCGACACCGACCTGAGGCTCACCCTCCTCGACGGCCAGCTCCGTGAGATCCTTGTCGCGGACGGAGCGACGGGCTGTCCCCAGATCTCTCAAGAGCACATCGGTCCCGGTGACTGGTACCTCCGCCTCGAGGCCATCGGGGGCCGAAGCATCGACCCCGTGCAGCTTCGGGTCTTCGCGGGCCCGGGTCGCTGCGGCGACGGAGGTCTCGATGACAATGAGGCTTGCGACGACGCCAATCTCACGGGAGGGGACGGCTGCTCCTCGGTCTGCAGATGGGAGGCTGGCGCCGACACCGAGCACGAACCCAACGACGACGCGGAGACCGCGGAGGCGCTGCCGGCGCGGGTGGGCGGGGCTGTCGTGAAGCGCCTTGGCGCCGTGCACACCTTCGACCGAGATCTCTATCGCATCGACATTGGTCGGTGGCAGGAGGTGGCCCTCGACGCGAGGACGGCCGAGCCGCAGACGAGCTTCTTTTGTCGCCCCGACACGATGCTGAGGCTGCTCGACGCACGCGGCCAAGTCATCGCCGAGAACGACGATGATCCTGAACGCAACGGGGGCTGTTCCCGTCTCGATCTGACCGGCGCCCGTCGGCTCCTCGAGGGGACCTACTATCTGGAGGTTACGGCAGGGCCTATGGCTCGGAGGGTTCCCCTGTACGTGTTGGAGGTGACGCTCCGATGAGGGTCCCGAGTTTGTTCCGTTCCGCTCTCCTCGTCGCGGCCGCGGCTTTGACCGCCGGCTGCGAAGACGAGGGGCCTCTACAGCTGACGGCGGCGGTCCTTCGCCATCCCGAGGTCCTCGACTTTGGAGCCATCCCGGTCGGCGTGGGACGCAGTCTGACTTTCACGGTCGAAAACGTCGGAAATGGCCCTGCCTCTGTCCTCGGTTTCGGTTTCGAATCCTCCCGAGCCCGAGTCGAGGTCTCGCCCGAGCGGTTCTTCGTGGTCTCGGGCGACGCGGTGGAGGTCATGGTCCGATACACACCGCTCGGATTGAGCTCGGACCCTGTCGAGATTCCCCTCGAGATGGTGACGGATCTTCCGGGGGACGCGGCGGCGCGAACCCTCACCCTCGTCGGGCGGGGGGTTCGACAGGGTCTCAGCTTTTCGCCCGAGCCCCTCGACTTCGGTCGTGTCCTCCGTGGGCGAACGTCGACCCGCACCGTCACCGTGACCTCTCTCCTCCCCGAGCCGGCCGAGATTCTTCTCCTCGACATCGAGTCTGGGAGCTCGGGAGGGCGCTTCGAGGTCTTTCGGGCTGCGGACGACGAGCCCGGCTCGCTCGGCCGGGTCGCGCCGGGCGAGAGTCGGGATCTTCGCATCCGCTACACGCCCGCGCGGCTGGGGCCGGAAGCCTCGGATCGCGCCGTCCTCCCGTTCGCCTTCTGTCCCGACGCGGCGCGATGTCGCTCTGACCTCGCGCTGCGAGGCGAGGCGGTGACGGTCCCCCTCGACTGCCAACCCGACCCCGTCGACTTCGGGGCGGTTCGGGCGGCGCGGTCGCGGTCGGAGCTCGTGGCCTGCCTCAACCAAACCCAACGCCGGCTCGTCGTTGATGGCGCCCGAGCCGACCCGGCGGACGGCGTGGCCTTCGCGCTGCCGCTCTCTGCCCCTCGGGTCCTCGCTCCGGGAGCCCGGGAGACTTTCGAGGTTCGAGCGGCGGTGGAGCCGGGTGCTGAGGTAGGCCTTCGGAGCAGCCGAGCTTTCCTGGCTTCCTTCGATGAGGGCAGCGGCCTTCGGGCGCCCGAGCAGCCGGTCGGGCTCCGCCTCCGGGTCGGCGACGCGGCGCTTCGGTGGTCTCCTCAGGCCGTGGACTTTGGGCGCGTCGCGGTGGGCCAAGAGGCAACCGCTCGACTCGTCCTCGAGAATGTGGGCACGGAGGTTCTGAACGTCGCTATTCTGCCTCTCGAGGCCCCTTTTGCCGTCGAGACAGGGGCTCTCGCCCTGGGGGGAGGCGAGACGACGGAACTCAGGTTGCGCTTCACACCGACGGGCCCGGGCCCCGCAGCCGGGGTACTGCGCCTCGAGACGGACGCTCCCGAGCAGCAGGACGTCGAGATACTTCTCGGCGGACGGGGCCTGGTCCTTCCTCCTTGCGTGTCTCGACTCGAGCCCCCGAACGTCGACTTCGGGCGGGTGGCTCTCCGCCGCACCGTGACCCGCGGGGCCCAAATCCGGAACGTCGGGCCGGATCCCTGCCTGGTGCGCGA
>JBCBRU010000259.1:0-11178 GCA_039819565.1 Myxococcota bacterium
GACGTGACGATCTGCGCCCGTGGTGAGGTGGACAAGAGCACCATGGGGAGCGGCGACGTCCGCATCCGCTGCGACTGAGCGGTTAGAACAGCAGCAGCCTGACCGCGGCCACGCTCACGACCCCCACGAGCACGGCGCGGACAAATCCCGCCCCTAGCCGCCCCACCAGGCGGGCCCCCAGAAACCCTCCTGCCGTGGACCCGACCGCGAGGGCCAGGCCGGGCCCCGGCGCGACCAAGCCCTCGGCGAGAAAGACGGCGAGCGTAGGTACGGTGAAGGCCGCAACGAGGAGGTTCTTGCTGACGTTTCCTCGGGCCAGGTCTTCGCCGGCGAGCCACGTCGCTCCCGCCAGGAGGAAGATGCCCACGCCGGCCTGGAGGAAGCCCCCATAGGCCCCGATGACAAAGAAGCCCACGGCTTGGACCGGCAGAGGCTGAGCTGGCCGAGGGTGGAGCCAGCGCTTGGGCTTGGCCAAGAGCACCGCCAACATGACGAGCATCGCCACTGCGATGACCCTTCGAAAGGCTCCCGCCTCGAGCTGCGCGGCCAAGCTCGCGCCCGCTGCGGCCCCGGCGCAGGCGGCGAGTACCCGAGGCAGGAGGGCTCGCCCCTCGACCGGCTCCGATGGAAATCCGGAGTCGGGTTCGGGCGCTACGGTTCGACCGGCGAGGCTCAGGGCCCCGCCCCGGGCAAGGCCGATAACGGCGGCGGTCGACTGAAGGAGGATGCCCACCCGATTGGTAGCGTTGGCCACCCCCGGCGGTAAGCCGAGGAAGATGAGCGCCGGTAAGGTGATGAGGGAGCCGCCGCCCGCGAGGGTGTTGATGGTGCCGGCCACCAGGCCGACGAGGATGAGCACGAGGGTCGCCGAGACCGGGTCGAGCCCCAACGTGCTCATCCGGCGAACTCAGCCTTCTTTGTCTTCGAGAGCGGGACGGGCGAACTCCGCGCGCCCGGCTTCGATGTCCGCGATCTTGCTCTCCAGTCGCGCGATCAGTCCCTTCCAGCCTTCCTTGTCGATGATCTTTCGAAAGTTCGAGCGGTAGGTGCGGACGGTCGACAGGTCGTCGATGGCGACGTCGTAGACCCGCCATCGATCGTCCCAGCGGAGCTTGAACCCGAGGAGCACGGAGTCCTCGCCCGCGTTGACCTTAGCTACGAGGTGGGCCTTTTCGGGCTTTACGTCCTCCTCCAGCCAATCGACTTCCACGTCCTTGGGACGGTCCGGCTTCTCGCGCACGGCGAACCGCAGGCGGGACCGGTAGGAGCTCTCGATGAGCTTGCGGAGAAGACCCGCGAATCGCTTCTGCTCCGGCTTGGAGCGTTTGCGCCAGTTGCTCCCCAGGGCTCGGCGCGTGAGCTCGTCCCAATCGATGATGTCGTCGATCAGCGCTTTGCCGTCCGCCTGCCACTGCTTCTCGGCCGGAGTGTCCGGCTCCACCTTTCGCTGGGAGAGCTTATGGGCCGCTTTGACCTTGGCCTCGAGCCAGGCTCGCGGGGATGGACGCTCCGCGGCCCCCGCCGGGGCGGTGGCAGACGCAGGGGCGGCCTCTGCCGCAAATGCGCTCGAGATCACGAGCGCGGTGAGCAGGGGGCGGAGAAACATGCGCATGGCTTCGGCCCCAGGGACGGGTCGAGGCAAGCCGATTATTCACTCGTGACCGCAGCGAGACGTCCGGTGGCCCGAGCCAGCTCAGCGAAGTGAACGAGGTTGTCATACCGCGTGCTCTGAAGCTCCGCGATCGAGGTCGCCCAGGCGAGAAAGGCGTCGATCAGCTCATCCGCCTGGCCGGCGCCGATGTCGTAAGCCAAGGTCGAAGCGGTGAGCCACCCCCGCGCCGACAGATAGGCGCGTTCGAGGCGCTTCGCCTGTTCGATTTCGGCCCTTATCTGGGCGTGGAGGCTCCGAACCTCGAGCTCGGCCGCCTCCTGCGCGAGAACCTGCTGCCGGGTCCGGACCGCGAGCTGAGCCTCGGCCTGCTCCACTTGGGCGAGCTTCGTGAAGAAGTCGAGGTCGAGCTGGACGCCGAGGCCAACCCCACCGTCGAAGAAGTTGAAGGTGTCCTTGATGAACGGATTGGTCTGGTCCGTGGCGTTGGTGGTGACCGCGAAGTTGATGAAGCCCCCGAAGAAGACGGTCGGGAAGATCTGAGCGATGCGCAGTTCGCGAAAGGCTTTCTGCGCGGCCACGACCTCGGCCAAGGCTCTTATGTCGGCCCTGTCGGCGCGGGCTCGGGCGACCAGCTCGTCGATGGAGAGGAGCTCCGAAGGCGCGGCCTTTTCGAGGCTCTCTTCGGCGAGGACGAGCGGCACCGATTGCTTGCGCCCAATCAAGAGCTTGATGGCTTGCTCGAGCTGGGCGAGGCCGCCATCGGCCTGGGCGCGGCGCACCGAGAGGGTGCTGAGAGCGAACTTCAGGCGCAAACGGTCATTCTCGGTGACCTGGCCGCTGTCTGCGTCGAGGAGCTCTTCGATCTGCTCGAGGACCCCCGCGAGGCGTCGCTCGCCTTCGTCGAGGGACGCCACCAGCTCACGGAGAAGCTGCCAACCCCAGTAGGACCGGCTCAGGTCCACCAAGACCTGCCCGCGGGTAGCGTTGACCTGATGATGAGACGCCTTGACGAGCTTCGAGGCGGCCAGCTTCCCTTTCTCGAGCTGTCCGAAGGTGTAGATGGGGATGGCCGCGGTGGCGTTGCCTCGTAGGGTGACGCCCAGCTCCCCGAAGTCGAGGTCGCCTTCGAAGGAGGACGGCGTAAGGGTGTTGATGTCGTTTTGGACCGTGGTCTGGGCCTCTGTGGTGGGTCCCCCAAACAGCACCTGCACCTGACCGCGGGGATAGGCGAGCGAGACCGCGATCGACTGGAGGGCGCGTGCTTCCTGGACCTGCGCCTGGCTGACCGCCACCTGGAAGCTCTCCTGCGTGGCGAGATGGAAGAGCGCCGCCAGGTCGAGGTTTTGGCTCGGCGCCTCGGGAGGTCGCGCGGCCGCGGTCGCGGTTGCGGAACCCTCGAAGGAGAGGGTGATGTCCGGGTCGTCGTAAGCCCAGGCGGTCGAATCGTGAATGGCCCAGGTCGCCACCAGGCCCGCGACGAGGCGGTGCGCAAGAGCGCGACGGTGAGAGTCGACGGACGACACGAGGGAGGTCACGGCCGATAACAGAGCGGTCGGGGGGGGGCAACCGAAGTGACTCGGGTCACGGGAGCAGCTCTCGGGACGCGAAAAGCGGTTGGCGTCCATCGACGGGTCGGATGGCATCGGCCCATGTCGTTCCGAGCTCTCGGCCCGCGCCTGGCCGTGCCGGTCCCTCGTCGAGGAGGATCATGAGGTCGGCGGGCCTGGCTGCCCTCTCGGGGGTGCTCTATTTCCTCGGCTTCATCGGCTTCGGCTATTGGCCCTTGGTCTTTCTCTTCCCGGCGGTGCTGCTGGCGGCTCTCGAGGGGCGCACCGTGCGTCAAGCTTTCCTGCTCGGTGCCCTGGCCGGCTTCGTGGGCATGTGCGGCGGCTACTACTGGCTCGTCCATCTCCTGCAGGCTTTCGCGGGCTTGTCCCTTCCTCTGGCCTTGCTCGGCTACGCGCTCCTGAACGCCTATCAGGGGGCGCTCTGGGGGCTGGCCGCAGCGCTGTGCGCCTACGGTCGGAGGTCGGGCTTGCCCACTGTCCTCGCCCTCCCGGCCGCCGTGGCGTTGGCCGAGTGGGCCTACCCGTTGCTCTTTCCCAGCGTTGTCGCAGCGTCCTTTCTCGAAGTGCCTCAGCTCATGCAGCTCGCGGACATCGGCGGGGCCTACCTCGTGGACGCCTGGGTCGCCTTCGTAGGATCCGCGCTGTTCGAAGCCGTCGCTGCCTTCCGGCGCTCCGATCCCAAGCGCCTCGGACAGCACCTCGCAGGCCTGGCGGTGAGCTTGGTCTTCGTGGCCGGCTACGGGACGTGGCGGTTGGCTCAGGTGGACGCCCAGGTGGCCACCGCACGGCGCCTCGAGGTGGCGCTGATTCAGGCGAACTTGGGGGCGGCCGAGAAGACCACCCGAAGACAGGAGTTCCTCCTCCGCCACCAGGAGATGTCGCGCGCCGCCATCTCCGCTCACCCTCAGACCCAACTCGTGGTTTGGCCGGAAGCTGCCTTCAACCGGGCCATCCCCCGCGAGATGAAGGACGTGGGGCAGTTCATCACCGTCGGCATCGACCGGCCGGTCCTCTCGGGGGCCATCACCGTCCTTCGCACCGAGGACGAGCGTTTCGTATACAACAGCGCCATCCTCACCTCGTCGACCGGTCAGGTCCGGGGCGTCTACGACAAAGTCAAGCTCTTGGCGTTCGGAGAGACGATTCCCTTCGTGGACCGCTTCCCGAGTTTGAAGAAGCTCTTTCCTTATACCGGCACGTTCGATCGCGGAAAGATCCTGCGTCACTTCCAGCTCGAGGACGGAACGAAGCTCCTCCCCATGATTTGCTACGAGGACCTGCTCCCGAGCTTGGTCAGACGTCTATGGCGTGCGGACGGTCCCGCTGAGGTCCTGGTCAACGTGACCAACGACTCCTGGTACGGCGACACCCACGAGCCGGGCATTCACCTCGCGCTGGCGACCTTGCGCAGCATCGAGACGCGACGCGCTTTGATACGGTCCACCAACACGGGGATCAGCGCCATCGTCGACCCGGGAGGGCGGGTCGTGGCCCATACCGGGCAGTGGACGCAGGAGATCTTGCCGGCCTCGGTGCCGCTCATCGAGGACGGGAGCACGACCATCTATCTCCGGGTGGGTGACTGGCCGGCGTGGCTGTCGCTGTTCGGCTTTCTCGGGCTGTGGGGCTGGAGGCGCTACGGAGCAGGCCGCAGGGCGTGAGAGGCTTGGCCCGAAGCTGGGTTGCGTTGATGGCTTGGTCCACGGCCTGTGTCACCCCGGCCGAGCTCCCCTACGACGCCTCTCACGTTATACCCGCGGAGGTGCCGCATCATCCTCTAGCGGTGGCCTTGGTTCGCCTCGTGGACGCACGGCCCTCCGACGAGGTCGCTTCGGGCGGGGATAGATACCGGTATCGCGGCGGCGAATACCGAGGAACACAGTTGGACCGCCTGGGCGTCGAACCCATGCGCGAGATCACCCATGCGGTGGGCCATCATTTGGCCCGGGCCCGCGTGTTTCGGCAGGTGTTGGTCGTAGCCCGGGCGGCTCCGCAAGAGGCGGAGCTGATCCTCGAGGGCCGGCTGGTGCGACTTCGAGGATACGTCGAGGACCCCGAGGACGATGCGCCGCTCGTCCGCGTGGTGGGGGAGAGCGCTCTAGACTTTGAAGTGCGGACGCGGCCCGGAGGATCTCCCGTGGCTCGCTTCGAAGTGGGTTTCAGCTTTCACGACGAGCGTCCCCGGGGGTCCGAGCCTTCACCGTGGGCGGTTGCCGCGGAAGCGCTCCGTCCGGCCCTCGACCAGCTGGTGGCGAGTGCACGACGGGCGGTCTTCGCGGACGCGCCTCCGCTCGGAGCCGCGCAGCCCGGCGAACTCTCCGACCTCGTGGAGGAGGACGAAGGCCTCCGGATGATGCTCGAAGCCGCCGCCCCTCCGGGTTGGCGCTTCGAGGCAGGGGCCGACGGAGTCCCGACCGGGTGGCGTGAGACTGAGGCCGCGGAAGCCCCCCGCGGCTGCGCCGGTGGCGCCTTCCGCGCTCTTCAGGAGCACGGGTTTCATCGGATGATCGGGCCCTTCGTCCCCGAGGTGAAGCTCTGGTGGTGTGCGCCGGCGCGGGCCCTGCGGTGGGATGCGAGGGAGGATTTCCCCGCGCGCTACCTCGGCCGGGATGCCTGGGGTCGGCGCTGGTTCGTGCGCCAGATCGGACGGTCCACTTGGCTCCGGGCTCCGGAGGGCCTCGCCGCCGCGCTTCCGCTCACCCCTCCCGCGCTCCGTCACGTTTTTCGGCTTGGACCGGGGTCCCTGGAGGAAGGCCCCCCCGCGTCGAGGTCGCGCCAGGTGCAGGAAACCCTGCGCCCGTCCACGTCTCGCCTCAAGGCTCCGCGGAACCCTCTTCATCCGGCTCCAGGGGCTTTCGACGAACCCCGTTCCGACCAATGAGCACGCGCTCTCCGGGCTTCACGACAACCTCGAAGTGACGTCGCAGTCGGCCCTTCCGGAGATCGACCACATGTTTCCCCGGGGACAAGGGAAACAGCACGAGGGGCGCCCGAGCGGGCAGACCGCGACCGTCCACTTTGACCCGAGCTCCCTTGGGCCCCGTCACGGACAGCTCTGCGTCCTCGGGCGGAGGCGGCGGCGGCGGCGGCGGAGGAGGAGCCGGAGGGCCGATCACCGCCTCGCGGGGGAGCGGCGGGAGCCGCACCATGACGCCCGTGGGGGTCTCGGTCACGGTGGCGGTCTCGGCGGGCGGGAGGTCCGGAGGGGGGCGGTGGGGGACCGCGACTTGGGGAGGCTCCGGCGGCGCCGCCGCCGGTGAGGAGGCTTCGGCCCCAAAGAGGCTCGCCCGGAACGCCGTGACCCGCTCCCGTAGAGCTTGGGCCCGTTCGGGGTTTCGGGAGAGCTCGACCGCGGCCAGGCCACACCCGGTGAGACCGATCCCCACCAGCAGCCCCATGAGGAAGCTCGCACCGCGTCGAGGTCGAGCGAGAGCCGTGGAGGGCTCGACGGCGTGGGGGGCAGGGTGTCCGAGCGAGGGCTCCCGCTGCAGCCAAGCGAGGACCGAAAGTGCCTCGTCCACGTCCATGGGCGCGGAGCGTGATCGGGCCTCCTCGGCCTCGACCGGGTCGAGGAGGGGGAGAGCCTCCTCCACGGGAGGGTGCTGTCCCGAGAAGTTGGCGGGGTCGAGGGGGGCGCTCCCGGCTCGAGGAAACGCCTCCCGGCTCACGTCCAGAGCCCGGGTCAGAGGCCCTCGGGTCCCCGTAAACAGGCCGCGCAGGTACTGGCCGAGCGTGTCGGCATCCGGCGCGGCGCCCAGCTCGGGGAGAACGGCCTCGAGGGCCGAAGCAAAGGTCGCAGCTGAGGGAAAACGTGCTTCGGGTTCGGTGGCGAGGGCGCGTTCGAGGACATCGGCCAGCGGCTGGGCGCTCCGCGGCAAGAGGATGTCGAGCGGTTCGCGCTCACCGTGCACGATGGCGTAGAGCGTCCGCGGGATGGAGCCTCGCTCGAAGAGCGGCTGACTGGTCAGCATCTCTACCAAAACCAGGGCCGAGGAGAAGAGGTCCGAACGCGGGCTGGCCCGCTGCCCGAGAATCTGCTCGGGGGCGAGATACCGGGCCTTGCCTTTCACGATGCCCACCGTCGTCGAGATATTCGACATGCGGGATTTCGCGATGCCGAAGTCGGTCAGCTTCACCTCGCCCTGAAAGCCGAGCAAGACGTTACCCGGACTGACGTCCCGGTGGACGAGGTCCAAGGGGCGGCCGTCCTCGCCCTTCGTCTCGTGCACGTGATGAAGGGCTCGAGCCATGCGTATCGCGATGTAGGTGGCGAGGGGCCCGGGCACGGGAGCCTTGATACGGCGGGCCCGCGTGACGAGCTGCTGAACGCTGCGGCCCTCGACGAACTCGAGCGCCAAACAAGGGGCATTCTCCAGCGTGGGGAGTCCGAGCACCCGCACCACGTTGGGATGGTCCAAGCGGGCCATCACGGCCGCCTCCGCCCGAAACATCTCGACGTAGTCCTCGTCGTCGAGGAGCTCCGGGAGCAGGCGCTTGATCACCGCGTGCCCGGGCGCGTTGGGACGCCCGGCGACCTCCGCGACGAAGAGCTCCCCCATGCCGCCCCGGTCCAGGGGAGCGACCAGATGGTATCGGAGGCCAGCCGCGTCCCACCCCTCAGCCCCTACGAAGAGGCCGCCCGCGGACATGGGCGAACCGTCCAGCGTATCACGGACCCTGCGCGGTCGAGGGGCCATGTCCGCGCCTTCGGTCCAGTCCACGACGGACGGACTGGTCCCCCGATAGGTGGCGCTCGACTTCACAGCCTCGGTATCGGGATCGGCGAGGCCGGCCCCGGACGGCTCCAAAGGGTCGATGGGCTGCTCCGCCACTGGCGCCCAGCATACCAAAGGCTGAAGCGACCCCAATCGCGGTTTGACCGCTCCCTGCGCGTCCGCGCATGCCCTTCACTACGGGATGTCCGCTTTCGTCCACGAATGGAACGACTCCGCGAATTTGGGGCAAGTCCCCGAATTCGTGGACGAGACCTGGTCGGCGAGCGCCCCTCGGGTGCTCGCGCCGACGGCCCAGGAGGCGCTGAGCGTCCACCTCGGTCGAATCGAGGCTTTCGGGGTCGTGCTGGCCGCGGGTGCCCAACCCGGGGGCACACCGCGCGCCTGGCAAGGGTGCGAGGCCTCGAGTCTGCCTGGCGAGGAGCTGCCCCGAGGGACGGCTCGCGACGTGCGGATCGGAACCTCGGACGCCGGCCCGGTGCTCGAGACCGTCCGCGCGTGGGTCGATGCGGGCGAATCGGTCGGAGTGATGCTCAGCACGGAGGAGCTCGCGCGGGTCGAGTTTTGGGCGAGGCTCGGGCTGGATCGAGTGGTGCTCGAGGCCCCAGAGGGGCTGTCCCTCGCCGACGTCAGGTCGGCGGTGACCGTCGCGCGGGCGCAACTGCCGACTTCGATGCAGCTCGGATATCGAGGTCGCAACGATCACGGTCTCGGCGTGGCGCGGGCTCTCGTGGCCCTGGAGAGCGGCGCGCCCCTCATCTACGGGACGTTCCTGGGGGTGGGCCCGCAGGGCGCCCACGTTCCCCTCGACCAAGTGATGGTGAACGCCTACCTGGCCGAAGCCCTCGGTGCGCATCGAAATCTCCAAGGCTTGGTGCCGTGCTTGGAGGACCTCGCGGCGGCCCTCGACTGGCCGATACCCCCGAACTACCCGCTCGTGGGGCGCGATGCGTTTCGCACCGCCACCGGAGTCCACGCGGCCGCCATCGTCAAAGCCCTCGCCCGGGGCGACGCGGATCTTGCGGACCGAGTGTATTCAGGGGTTCCAGCCGGCGCTTTCGGCAAGTCTCAGTCCATCGAGCTTGGTCCGATGAGTGGGATGTCGAACGTTCGCTACTGGCTCGAGCGGGCGGGCGAGCCGGACGATGAGGCTCTGGCCGAGGCTCTCTTTGCCCGGGCCAAGGGTTCGGACCGGGTCCTGAGCTCGGCAGAGATTGCCGACGTCATCGCAAAGTACCGTCGCCCCCGTCTCGATGCCGAAGCTAAGGTTGGCGGGCTGGCTGCGGCCGCCCGAGAATCGGGCCAGTCTCGCAATGAGGATTGACGGCTCGGCGTGCCGGCCATCCACGCGACGGCGCTCGGGGGGAGCGGCTTGCCCCGAACCGGCGTCCAGGGGATAAGTCCCGCGGTGTTGGACCCCGCTCTGGCCCTCGAGCTGGGCTACTCGGCCATCGAGGAGGCTCTCCGGCTAAAGGCGAGCTTTGCCGATGTCCGGTTGGAAGCCTCGCTCGACGAAGAGCTCACCGTCAGTGGTGGTCGATATGGCGGGGCCGATCTCCGCTCCGGGAGGGGCTTGGGCGTTCGGGTGCTCGTAGACGGCGCGTGGGGCTACGCGGCCGTGGACGAGCCCAACCGACACGATATTGCGGTGACGGTAAAGCGCGCCATCGAGCTGGCCCGGGCTGCAGCCATCTTGCAGGAACGCCCCGTGTCCCTCATCGGCACCGAGCCGCAGCGCGGGGTGTTTCGAACGCCCATCCGCCGGGATCCCTTCGAAGTACCTTTGGAGGAGAAGCTCGCCCTGCTGGAGAAGCTCGACGGTATCCTCGGGGCCCCAGCTAAGGTCTGCTCTACGCAAGCTACCTTTCGTGCAGGCCGAGTGGCGAAGATCTATGTGAGCTCGGACGGCGCCGAAGTCGAACAGGAGCTGGTGCACGTGGGGGCGGAGCTGAGCGCGGTGGCCATGGATGGAGGAGAGCGCCAGCGCCGCAGCTTTCCCGGTGGGGGGGCTCTCCTGGTAGGACGGGGATGGGAAGCCTTCGAGGGCTCCGACCTCGAAAATCGGGCGGCCGAGGTCGCGGAAGATGCCGTGGCCCTCCTCACCGCGCCCTTGTGCCCGGAGGGCTCACGCACCGTTATTCTCGGGGGGGCGGAGCTCGCCCGCCACCTCGCTCTGGGACTCGGGCCGCTCTTTTCGCTGGAGCGGATATTAGGGCTGGGGCCCGAGGGCGGGCAGGGGACCTTCTTGGTTCCGACCGATCTCGGCAACCTCTCGCTGGCGAGCTCGATCGTCAACGTGACCTGCGACTCCCGGCGTCGCGAGGGGCCGTCCAGTCAGCATTTTGACGACGAGGGGGTGGAAACGGACGCATTCGACCTCCTCACGGAGGGGCGCGTCACCGGATTTCTGTCCAGTCGTGAGACCGCCGCTCAGGTCGGACTCGAGGCCTCGCAGGGAAACATGCGTTCTGCCGGCTGGGAGGCTTCACCTCGAGTGGCGCCAGCGAACTTGCTGCTCGCGCCAGGTCAGGACGGAGATCTCGAGGCCCTCGTGGCCGATACCAAGGACGGAGTGCTCATCGACGGCCCTCAGGCCTTCTCGCAGGGGCCGGATGGTCGGACCTTCTTTGCCTCGAGTGAGATGGGCTGGCGCATCGAGAGCGGCCGGAGAACCGCCCGGGTCAAAAACCCCGTGCACCGAGGCAGCGTCGAGACCCTGTGGCGGAGCTGCGATGGGATCGCCGACGGTGCGGACTGGAGCCTCTTTGGGCTCGAAGCCGACGGGGCGATGCCCATCGGGGTCGGCGTGGCGCCGGCGAGGTTCAATGAGCTCGCCATCGGCAGCGCCCCCGCCCGGCTTCCTCGCCTCGGTGAGCGGGACCCACTCCCCATCACCGGGGGGCCCTCCCATCCCGCCCATCGCCTCACCCGACCCAAGGCTTCGAAGCGGCTGCCCCGCCGGGACGTCAAGTAGGACTTCGTCGTGCGTGCGCAAGAAGAAGCCTATCGAATCCTCGAGACCGCGCTGAGCATCGCGAGCGCTGGCGTGGATGACGCCGAGGTCAGCCTCCTGGGGGGCTTCTTGGGGGTTTCATGTTTCGCCGACAACCAGCTTCACGCATCGAGTGAGATGGTGACCGAGCGGCTTGCGGTACGCCTCGGGCGGGGCGGTCGTTGGGTGCGCTACGCGACGAGCAACATGACGCCGGAAGGCATCGGCGCCGCCACCGAAGCGGCGCGCGGCGCCCTCGCGTCGACGGAGGCC
>JBCBRU010000260.1:0-11170 GCA_039819565.1 Myxococcota bacterium
CCCACCACCTTGCGGGACGCCGGGTCCGTCACGGGGAGCTGGCTGATCCCGGCTTCCTTCATGCGGTGGACCGCCTCACGCACAGTGGTGGGCATCGTGACCGAAAGCGACATGCTCGCCCGCCTCGTCGAAGGCCAGTGCAACCTAGACAGCTCGATGGCCGAGGTCATGTTCCGTCGGGTGAGCACGGTGCGCACCGATGATGACGCTCAGGCGCTCCTCGCTCTGTTTGCCCGTGAAGAAGCGGGGGTCGTGCTCGACCGGGACGATCGACTGATCGGGATCATCACCAAGATCGACCTCGTCGATCATCTCACCCACGGGGGCCCGAATTTTCAGCAGGCGGGGTGAGGTCGAAGGACGCCGTGAGGCGAAAGAGTGCTTGCCCGCTGCGGGCGTACTTGCGCTCGAAGGGGCTGATCGGGGGCCCGGGCGGCAGACGGTGCACGGCGCGGAGCGGCTCCTCGGCCTCCGGAGGGCCGAGGAACCAGGTGAGCGCGAGCTCCATCTCTTCGAGATAGATGCGCCAATTGCTCCTCGCCTCGAGAGCGGCGGAGCAAGCCAGGAGATCCGGAAAGGCGGGATGACCGTGCCATCGTCGAAACAGGTGCTCGGGCTTCGGCCATGGATTTGGATAGAGGAAGTAGACCTTCTCGAAGCGACGACCGGACACCCTCCACAGGCGGAATAAGTCACCCAGCTCGGCGCGCGCCGTGACCATCCGGTCGTCGGGCCGAGCGACGCCCTCGGTGCCGAGCCGATGAAGGCTCTGGTCGACGCCGAGGATCCACGCTTGGGGATGCGCGTGGGCCAGGGCGGAGCAGCTCTCCGCGGTGCCGCATCCGGCATCGAGAATCACCGGCTGCGACGGCGCTTCGTCGAGGACTCTCCATATCGCGGATGCCGCCCGCTCGGTGTGCTCGGCGGGTGGGCGAAGAGACGCGTGTCGGCGCCGGGCGAGATGCTCGAGCAGCCGAGGATGGGGACCGGTCTGTGGGCTCCGAACCTCCCTCGAGGGGGTCTCCGACGGAGCCATCGCACGCCGAGGCTAGTACGCGAGCCCCAGCCTTTCGAGGTGCATTTCTGATCTACGATGGGGCGAGTGGGGGCCAGGTCGGCGAAGAAGGAGCGCTCGACCTCGAACGCGCTCGGCCATCGGAAGGCGGAGGCCTCCGCCCAGGTTCACTCCCATATGGCCGTTCTCGTCGAGTTGACCTCCGCGGCGGCCTTGACCTTGGCCGGTTGGCTGGCGGGGGCGCTCCTGCGGTCCGGGGTCGAGCGCAACTGGCGAAGACTCCGCACCCGACGGCTGGATGCGGTGTCCGGGCGTCGCGTGGGGGAGCGGGTCCATCACCCCAGCGGAGCGTTCATCGCGCTCGTCTCTGAGCGTCGCGGCTGTCGTCTACTCGTCACGATGCCCCTGAAAGGACTCCCCGGTGGGCTTCGCATCGAGGCTCGGCAGGTGTTCGAGGGCTCGCGGCGGGATCCGGTGGAGGCCGCCTTGGGTCTGGCTTTGGTGCGTGAAGGGCTCCTCCGCCCGGAACTGGGCGTGACCTCCGCTTCGGAGGAGGTCCGAGTCAGCCAGTGGACGGAGGCGCTCCCTACGGTCGCGCGCATGGAGGGGCTCGCGGACAGGGTGGCCCGCGCGGTGGCCCTCGCCACGCGCTATCTCGCTCCCCACGGGACCGAGGCGGGATCGCGGCGGGCGGCCGTGAGCGGACTTCTGGCCGCGGACCCTCGGGTGCGCCTCGTGGCCGCCGAGAACGCGGGGAGCCTCGGGGTGCCGGTCCTCAGGACGCTGTTTCTGGATCCCAAGGTGTCCATGGACGTGCGGAGTCGGGCGGGCCGAGCCTTCGGGAGCCGAGCCCGGGCCCAGGAGCTCCGGGAGACGTGCCAACGCGTCATGCGTCAGGGGCCGGATCCGCTCGCCCGCTTTGCCGCCGAAGAGTGTGTGGCCCGAGAAGCTCCGTCCGCGCTGGTAGAGCTCCTTCCACGCGCGCGTCCCGTCGCCCAAAGGGTGCTGCTGAATCATCTCGTCCATGCGGCGTGCGCCGAAGCCTACCCTGCGCTGGACGCGCTCTTGAGCCGAGGTGGTCTCGGAGTTCGGATGGACGGGCCCTTGAGGAGAGCCTGGCGCGCCGCCAAGAGTTGCCGGGACGAGAGCCGGGGGGGCTTGGCCCTGGCTCGCGCCGAGGGGGCCCTCTCGGCGGCGATCGTCACCGGGACGGCCGGGGAAGAAGCCTCCACGAGCGGTGAACCTGAGGATTCCTGAAGTCGATGGGGACGGTGTCCTCCGTCGTCTCGTGGATCTCCGCGTCCAGTCCAGATCCGTGGAGCTCGAAGCGTTGGTGGTTGGTGGAGAAGCGAAGCGTGCCGCCCGGGGTGGTGGCGCGAAGAGCAATCGCGAGGAGCGCTTCGTGGTCGCGTTGAATGTCGAAGCCCCGCGCCTGTGGTCCGCCCGTGGTGCTGAAGGAGGGCGGATCCACGATGACCAGATCCCAACGGCGCCCGTGCTTTAGGGCGTGCTGGAGGAAGGCGAAGACCTCGTTTCGGGCCGGTTCGTGCCGCTCGAGGGAAAGGTCGTTTTCACGCAGGTTTGATTGCGTCCAGTCTATATAGGTCTTCGAGACATCTACGGACGTGACGTGTTTGGCGCCGCCCGCAAGGGCAGCGGCGGAGAACGTTCCCGTGTAGGCGAAGAGATTGAGTACGGAGCGCCCAGCCGAAGCCTGCTGTACTTCGCGCCGCGCTTCCCGCTGGTCGAGAAAGAGCCCCGTGTCGAGGTAGTCCCGGAGGTTCACCCGGAAGCGGAGACCTCGCTCCCCCACCGCGAGGGGGCCCGGCCCCCGTCCCGAGCCAGACTTCTCGTAGCGCTGCCCATCTCGGGGCCGGGTGCGTCGGCGTTTGAGATGGAGATGGGCCGGAGGCACCCGGAGGGCCTCCGCCACGCCCTGTCCCACGACGTGAAGCCAGTCTCCGAAGGCCTCGGTTTGGGCGCGGGCGTACTCCCCGAGGACGAGGTGCCCCTCGTACCAGTCGACCACGGCGCGGACCTCGGGAATGTCACGGTCATAGAGGCGAAAGGCGCCGACCCCCTCCCGATCGAAGCGGGGCTTGAGCTTTTTGAAGGTCTTGGCCACCCGGCGCCCGAGCATCTCGGCGTGGCGTTGGGCCTTGGCCTCGTCGACGGTTCCGGGGAGCTCTCGCGCCATACCTCGAGCATCCTGCGCCGGCCGCGTCTCGGCAATTGCGGTGGCTCACCGAAGTGCGAGGTCGCGGAGGCTGTCCGCGACCTCTGGCGGGGCTCGGACCCTGAGTCGGGTGCCCGTGGCCTCCGAGCCTTGATCGAGCACCCGGCAGTGCTCGTGGATGCGCGGGAGGCGACCTTGCTGGCTCCACGGCACGAGCAGCACCAGTTCCTCGAGCCCACCGTCGAAGAAGTCTGCGATGTGAGCGGCGAGCTGGCGCATGTCCTCGCCGTCGTGGGCGGAGAGCTGAAGCGCGTCCGGAAACTCCTCCTGCAGGAGCGCCTTCGTCCCCGTCGACAAGCGGTCCACCTTGTTGAGAAGCAGGCGGCGCGGGACGGCCACCCCGAGCTCGTCGAGGAGTCCATTCGTGACCTCCATGTGGCTGCGAAAGGCGGAGTCTGAGGCGTCCACGACGTGGAGGAGGAGCTCGGCGCTCGCCGCCTCATCGAGCGTGGCCCGAAAAGACGCCACGAGATCGTGGGGGAGCTTCTTGATGAAGCCGACGGTGTCCGACACGAGGACCCGGGGCGTGACGCCCGGGAGGACCCGGACCGTGGTGCCCAAGGTGGCGAACAAGGCGTCGGCGACGTACACCTCCTTGCCGGTGAGGGCCCGCATCGTGGAGGACTTGCCGGCATTGGTGTAGCCCACGAGGGCTACCTTGCGCTGCTCTTGGCGGCGGCTGCGCTGGGTCGCGGACACCTTGCGGACGGTGTCTAGCTCGCGAGCGAGCTCAGCGATGCGGTCCCGGATCTTTCTGCGGTCCAGCTCCAGCGAGGACTCGCCGGCCCCTCGGCCGCCCACGCCGCCCCGCTGCCGATCGCCGCCGCCCCCTACCTCGCGGAGCCGCGGAGAGAGGTACTTCAGGCGCGCGATCTCCACCTCGATCTTTGCCTCTCGGCTGCGGGCGTGGCGATGGAAGATGCCCAAAATGACCGAGGTGCGGTCCATGACCTCGACTCCGGCGGCCTTCTCGAGGTTTCGGGCTTGCGAGGGCCCTAAATCGTGATCCACGAGCACCACCGTCGCCCGCTCCTCCGGAGGGAGAGCTTCGAGGTCGGGAGGGGCGGGGGCCTCCTCCTCTCGCTCGAGGGTGGGTACGTAGACCTGCTTCTTCTGGGTCGGTGAGGCTCCGCTCGGGACCTCCCCGTCCCCTCCCGTGAGGCGGGCCAGCTCCCGCAGCTTACCCGCTCCGAGGACCGCCCCGGGATCGATGCGGTCCCTCTTCTGGGTCAGGCGAAACGCCACCTCTAGGCCCAGGGTACGGGCCAGACGACCGAGCTCATCCAGCGAGGACGCATGCTCGGCGTCGTCGACGCCGGGCAGCTGCACGCTGACGAGAACTGCGCGAGGACGACTCATGGCCGGGGAGAAAAGATCGCCGGGCCCCGAAAGCAAAGCCCGGAGCGCCCGCTCCCCTCCGAGCGGAGGGCTTGACCCTCAATCTCGCGGAACGTCTCCTCCCGCCCATGACGGGCAACCGCGACCCCGAAACCATCGATGGCTTCGGAGACGAGTGGTCGCGCTTCGACCAAGCCGACCTCGACCCCGATGAGCGGCTCAAATACTTCCAAGACTACTTCCGGATCTTTCCGTGGGAGACCTTGCCGGAAGGGGCTCGCGGCTTTGACCTCGGCTGCGGAAGCGGACGATGGGCGCAGCTCGTAGCCCCTCGCGTCGGACACCTGTCGTGCTTGGACCCCGCCTCGGCCGCGCTCGAGGTGGCGAAGACGAACCTCATCGAATCGAGCAACGTCTCTTTCCATCTGGCCGGCGTGGACAGCATGCCGCTCGACGATGACTCCCAGGACTTTGGCTACTCCTTGGGCGTCCTGCACCATGTCCCGGATACAGCCGCCGCCCTGGCCAGCTGCGTGCGAAAGCTCAAGCCGGGGGCGCCTTTTCTCGTGTATTTGTACTACGCCCTCGATAACCGCCCGGTGTGGTTTCGGTGGGTGTGGCGCTCGAGTGACCGCGTACGCCGTTACGTGGCGGCCCTCTCCCCCGGACCTCGTCAGTGGACCACGGATCTGATTGCGGCTTCGGTCTACTATCCCCTCGCGCGGGGCGCTCGGTGGGCGCAACGCCTTGGGATTCCCACGCAGTCGTGGCCTCTCGGCTACTACTCCGAAGCCTCGTTCTACACCATGCGTACGGACGCCCGCGACCGGTTCGGAACTCAGCTCGAGCAGCGCTTTACCCGTCTAGAGATCGAAAAAATGATGACCGAGGCCGGTCTGGCGGAGGTCCGATTCTCGGAGAGCGCCCCGTTTTGGTGCGCTGTGGGTTTTAGACGCGGATGAAGGTCCTCGTCCTCGCCAAGTACGGGCTTCGGGCCGCGAGTCCCCGACACCGCTTTTTGGCGTTCGCACCCTACCTCGAGAAGCAAGGCATCCACCTCGTCTTCGAGCCCTTGTTTGACGACAGCTATCTTGCTTCGCGTCTCACGTCGGGCGAGCTGGACCGAAAGGCGTTGCTCCGCTCGTACCTTCGTCGCGTCACGGCGATGCTGGGGAGCTCTCGCTACGACCTGCTCTGGATTCACTGTGAGCTGTTCCCCTATCTCCCTGCCTGGATCGAGCAGCTGCTCGCCCGGGCGGGCGTGCGTTACGTGTTCGACTACGATGACGCGATCTTCCACATGTATGACCAGCACCCGAATGGCTGGGTGCGTCGTGCGCTCGGAGATAAGATCGGCCGGGTGATCGAGGGCGCGCAGGCCGTGACCGCGGGTAGCCAGTATTTGGTCGAGTATGCGCGGAGGTATCAGTCCAACGTGCACCTCGTGCCGACCGTGGTGGCTCTCGAAAGGTACGCCGTCGAGCCTGGGGACCGGGACGGCCGGTTTACCGTAGGGTGGATCGGGTCGCCGTCGACCGCTCGCTTCCTGTCTGAGCTGCGCGAGCCTCTCGCGGCCCTCGCTCGCGAAATCCCGCTGAAGGTCCTCCTCATCGGTTCCGGGCCGATGGAGGTTCCCGACGTGGACCTCGAGGTTCGAGAGTGGTCGGAAGACCGCGAAGCCGCCGACCTCGCCGAGTGTGATGTCGGCGTCATGCCTCTCCCGGACGCACCTTGGGCGCGAGGCAAGTGTGCTTTCAAGTTGATTCAATATATGGCCGCGGGGCTGCCCACGGTGGGCTCGCCGGTCGGAGCCAACCGTGACGTGGTGACCGAACAAACCGGATGGATGGCGAGCAGCCCGGAGGAGTGGAAGACCGCCCTGCGCCGGCTCGCCGAGGACCCCGAGCTCAGGCGTCGGCTCGGCGCGGCGGGGAGGGCGAGAGCGAAGGAGAGGTATTCGCTCACGTCGCAGGAGCCGCGGGTCAAACGTATCCTCTCAGAGGCGGGCGGAGCCTAGATTCGCCGGCGCAAACTCTGAGACCCCTCAGCCGCGCCTCTCGCCGCGTGCTCGCTCGGCCGTCGCTTCGCGACGCTCATCGTCGCCGACCTCGGTAGGCTTCCCGGGAGTCAGGCGGTGGGAAGTGCCTTGACGGTGCCGGGGTCGGACGACGAGGTCAGGGCCGGGGGCATGTCGGGGGTGGCCAGCTGGGGCCGGGGGACGTCCATCGTGTCGCGGTCCAGGCCCTCGTCGATCGCCGACCAGAGTCGGTCTCGGGCTCGCAGAGCGGTGATCGCAGCCTTCTCCACCTCGGCTCGTCGCTTGGAGTTGTCGCCGGTCAGAGTCTCGAGGAGTCTTCGGGCCATGGGCCCGTGCTCACCGCCATCCACCTCGATGTGTCGTTCGAGGTAGGCGTTGAGCGTCTCGCACGGGTGACCTTCCTTGCGAAGGTGAGCCACGAGCTTGATGAACATGTCCGGGATGAGGTCCTCGCGACCGTAGAAGAAGGCCGAAGCACGGACATGAAGAGGCCCGCCGGCGAGCTTCATCGTGCTCTTGACGAACGTTTGGGCCTCCCCGGGGAGGCGAGAACTGGCCAGCGCATCCTTCCAAGGCTGGCCCGCCGTGAGGGCGGCCACGAAGCGGTCAATGGGGCCTCGGTCGGCCCCCACTTCATCCATGGCGTCCAGATACCATTCGAAGTGACTACGAAAGACGCCGTCGGCGATCTCGTCCGATTCTTCGCCGAGGACGATCTCGTTGACGAGGCGCGCGGCGTTGGGGTCACGCGGAGGGTGCCAAGGCCAAGTCACCGTGGTGAGTTCGCTCTGTAGACTCTTCAGCAAAGACATGAAGTCCCAAACCGCTACGACGTGGCGCTCCATAAAGAAGCGTAGGTCCTCGACGGAGGAAAGGGATTGATACACCGGATGTCCGGCGAGCCGCCGCCGGACCTTCGACACTTCTATATCCATCGTATCCTCATAAGCTTCGCCGGGGGATTTATTGACCATACGCGACAGCTGTACACAGGAAGGTCAGCTCCCTGTAAAGGAGGACAAGGCCCAAAATCTCGCGGTTCGAGCTCTCTTTTTGAAAAAGACCAGTGATTGCGGTCTCTTGTGGTGCGTGAAATTCCCGCAACGTACGACACGGCCCGTGCCCAGGGGGCGCAAGCTTCTCCGCCTACAGTGTTCTTCGAGGGTTGAGGGACGCGATACATTTGAGGCGAGGTCGAAAAGCCTCTTCCCTGCAAACGCGCGAAGGTAGGAGTGTCGAAAACACTCAGACGCGGTGCAGGATCATGGAGCAAGCGGGAGATGGCGAGAAGGTATCACAGCCAAGTCGAGGGGCAGGGGCAGGCCCCCGGGATCGCGACCTCTGAGGAGACGCATGGAGTCCTCCAAAGGAAGGAGATCGAACCCCTCTGAGATTTCCTCCTTGCCGCCGAAGCCCACCCGCCCCGGTCCCGCGCATTTTCGATAGCCCCCGTCGTAATCGAACGAAAGTCTCCTCAAGAGACCATCCCCCCGAACGTCTCGCTACATTTCGCAATCGACCGAAGCATCTATCTCTCCCAAAAACCGCCGGCCCACCTAAAGATCTCGCCCCGTACCCGAGAAGGTACGACTAGAGATTCGCGTTAGAGAGATCCAAGGAGACACGCCCACCCCCCAAACCTCCCTCCCGATCCCAACCCCACCACCGAGCTAAAAAGAATCCCACAAAGTCCCCCACCCCCCGACCCCGTCCCAAATCCACGCCCGCCTCGATGCCCCCCAGCGCAAGGCGCCGACCCAGCGGACCGCCGCCCAAGAGGCCGGACCCGAAACCGAAAAGGCCGGCCGTGCCCCCCGATGCACCGCGAGAGCCGAGGGGAAGGGGACGACCGAGTCAGCGTAGAGCCCGTCCGAGAGGCCCTACAGCCCCCGAGATCCGGCGACAGAAACGAGGAGCCCGTCCGCCGCCGAACGAGCAAAGCGAGAGCTCCCGAACGAAGGGGATTTGCGAGCCCGTGACTTCGGCCCCAGGGGCCGAAGCGAGCCGCGCTAAAAAGCCCGTTGGGCGTCACCCAACGAGCAAAGCGAGAGCTCCCGAACGAAGGGGATTTGCGAGCCCGTGACTTCGGCCCTGGGGGCCGAAGTGAGCCGCGCTAAAAAGCCCGTTGGGCGTCACCCAACGAGCAAAGCGAGAGCTCCGGAACGAAGGGGATTTGCGAGCCCGTGACTTCGGCCCTAGGGGCCGAAGTGAGCCGCGCTAAAAAGCCCGTTGGGCGTCGCCGAACGAGCAAAGCGAGAGCTCCGGAACGAAGGGGATTTGCGAGCCCGTGACTTCGGCCCTGGGGGCCGAAGTGAGCCGCGCTAAAAGCCCGTTGGGCGTCGCCGAACGAGCAAAGCGAGAGCTCCGGAACGAAGGGGATTTGCGAGCCAGTGACTTCGGCCCTATGGGCCGAAGTGAGCCGCGCTAAAAAGCCCGTTGGGCGTCGCCGAACGAGCAAAGCGAGAGAGAGCGTCCCCAAGGGGATTTGAACCCCTGTTGCCGGCGTGAAAAGCCGGAGTCCTGGGCCAACTAGACGATGGGGACCGAGGTGCAACGGGTTCTGCGAGAGGAGCCTTCCGATGTCAAGGCTGGAGCCGACCGACACCTGCACATGCGTGGGGCGTCGATAGCGCGGTGCGGCACGGCTATTGACGCCTTGCGTCATGAGTCCTGGGCAATTGATGGCAGGGTCGTGACACGAAGGCCCTCGAATGGGGTCGGAACCGACCGCCGGAAGGGCGGGCGTGACCGAGCCGTCGCGGCTTCGGGACCCCGACGGGACCCCCCCCTCGATACGCTTCGGGCATGAACGACGCCACCCCGCGCCCGCCCTGGTGGCGAAATGGCGTGCCCTTTTACGTGATTCAGATAGCCACGGTCCTGGCCCTGTTCTTCGTGGACCTGACCTGGGAAGGGGTGGCCGTCGCGCTCGGCAGCTACGTCCTTCGAATGTTTGGCATCACCGCGGGCTATCATCGCTACTTCGCCCATCGCGGCTTTAAGACGGGCCGAGGATTCCAGTTCGTACTGGCCTTCCTCGGGAGCGCCTCCGCCCAAAAGGGCGTCCTTTGGTGGTCGGGACACCACGTGGACCATCATCGTTTTTCAGACACGGAGAGGGACCTCCACAGCCCGAAGCAGGGGTTTTGGTGGTCGCATCTGGGGTGGATGATGGTGCCCGAGTTCGAGGGGACGCCGAAGAAGCAGCTCGATCAGTTTGCGGCCTTTCCGGAGCTCGTGTGGCTCAACCACTGGTGGGTGGTGGCTCCTGTCGCATGGTGCGTGGCGCTCTTGGCTCTGGGCGGCTGGACCTGGGTGTTTTGGGGCTTCTTCGTGAGCACCCTTTTCCTCTGGCATGGCACCTTCACGATCAACTCCCTGGCCCACGTCTGGGGGCGACGCCGCTACGCCACCACGGATACTTCGCGGAACAACTTTTGGCTGAGCCTCATCACCTTGGGCGAGGGTTGGCACAACAACCATCACCACTACCCCTCGACGGCGAACCAGGGCTTCTTTTGGTGGGAGGTCGACATGAGCTACGTCGCGCTCCTGGGGCTGGAGCGTTTGGGGGTGGTGTGGGATCTCCGCCGTCCTCCCGGCTGGGTGTTGGAGGGGCGGGCGCGCCGCGGCGCCCCCATCGGCTCCGCGCTCGTGCAGCCGCCGGCGCCAGCGGTCGCGACCGCCCCGGCCGCGCCTCTCGCGCTTCAGGAGTCGGACTGATCGTCCAGGCGGGCGTGGGGCGGCAACGGAGAGGAGATGGGGCCGCGACGTCGGAACCCCTCCAGTAGGCACCGTACGGCGTCCTCGAGGCCCGCGTCCGCAGGCGCACGATAGGCGGTGGTGCGGGAGAGCTCGACCCGGCCCTGAAGAAAGGCCCAGAGCGCGAAGGCCGCGGCGTCTCCCGACGCGGGCACGGCCGCACGCACGCGACCATTCACGAAGGCCCAAAGCTCAGCCCACGCGAGAAAACTCGGGTGGTCCAAGCCCGGCTTGGCCGCGCAAAACGCGTGGTGGGCCTCTTCCCGAGAGCACGCAAAGCGCACGAAGCGCCGGGCGAGCTCGACGACGCCATCGTCGTCCCCCGACAGCTCGGGGGTTGAGCTCAGCTCGGCCAAGAGCGCCCGCGCCGCCGCCTCCGCGGTGAGGATGAGGAGCGTCTCCTTGTCGGGGACATATCGATAGAGCGCGTTGGGACTGACCCCGACCCTCGCTGCAACCTCCCGGAGCGACCACTGTCGAAAGCCCTTAGCCTCGACCACCTCGAGACTGAGGGCGCCGAGTTGAGACGGGTCGACGTGGGAAGGGTAGGGCACGACTGAGGTGTGCCTGCGCTTGACGGCCTCCCGCAAGGCACGCAAGGTATACAGCGTGAACCTTGATGAGGAGCAGCGAAAGTCGAGCGGCGAGCCGCCCGAAGACGGGATTCACTCCCGGCCGGGACCCCGGCAAGCGGAGCGCGCAGTGAGCGCGAGCGAGCGGAGCGGGGTGGACGGGATTCACTCCCGGCCGGGACCCCGGCAAGCGGAGCGCGCAGTGAGCG
>JBCBRU010000261.1:0-11134 GCA_039819565.1 Myxococcota bacterium
CGGGAGGCGTTCATGCCCAACCACCAGTCGATCCATGCTCGACCTTGGGCCGCGCGGGCCAGCCCGTCGTAGTCCGCGAGGGGGCGCAACGCCGCGAGACCAGCCCGCAGTCCCGCTGTCGTGAGGGAGGAGACCCAGAGTCTCTCGACGGGCTTGGCGAGCCCCGCGAGTTCCGCGAAAGACCGAAAGATCAGCTCCCCCTCGCGCCCGGCGTCGGTGGCGCACACCACCCGCTCCACCTCCGCAGCCCGAACGACGCGGGCTGCGGCTTCGAAACGCGTACGGCCGGCCTCGGCCACCCGCCACGGCGGCACCGCGAGAATCGGGAGGTCCTCGAGGGTCCATCGGCGCCACTGGGGCCGGATATCGCCCGGCTCGGCGAGCTCGCCGACGTGGCCCACCAGCCACGTGACCCAGACTTCGGGAGAGCGCCACGCGTCGGCCTCTTTACGATCCGCCCCGAGCTCACGCGCGATCAGCTCTGCGACGGATGGTTTTTCGGCCACGAAAGCAACGACCATCAGGGCTCACCCGAAGCTGATGCGGCGCAAAACGAGCCACAGGAGCATTTGACGCGTCGCATCATATTTTTGTTGCGGAACGAAATCGCGCGCATTAGTGTTTCGTAAGTGAGTCACGGCGAAGCCGCTGGCTCCCCCCACCGCCTTCGGTACCTCCTCCTCCTCCCCCCTCCGAAGGCGGTGGGGCTTTTTTTCTTCTCAGCTCCTGACGCGTCCGCATGAAGAAGGACCACGCCGTCTCATGGGTGCGGTCGCGAAGGTCCTGGTCCTTCTGAATCTGGTGGTCGTAGGTGGCCACGAGGTCGCGGCGACTGAGCATGCCGACCGCTCTCTCCTCATCGTTTTCATCGATCACGACGAGCTCGTCGTGGCCGCTCGACACCATTTTGTGCATCGCCGAGTGAAGTGACTCGCTGGGAAAGAGCGAGGGGGCGGTTTCCACGAGGTCCGCAGCCACGAGAACGTCCCGCACCGCATCATCGCAAATCGCCAGCCGCAACGCTTGGTCGTCGACGACGCCGAGAAATCGACCGCCCGTATCCTCGACCGGGAAGGTGGCGTGGTGACTCTGGGAGAAGGCGTACTTCAAGTCCGACAGAGGAGCGTCCGCGCGTACCGAGGGCACCGACGGGCTCGTTTCGAGACTGAGAGCATGCTGTACGGTCAACCGGTCCAGCACCTCGCCCATCATCTCTCCGAGATGTACGGGAGAGTCGGTGCGGCGATCGAGCTGCCGTACGTAAAGGCTCGAGCGTCGCACGAGCATGAAAGCGATGATGCAGACCCACATAGACGGTACGAGCAGTCGATAGTTACCCGTGATCTCGCTGACCATGATGATGGTCGAGATCGGCGTGTTGGCCGCGGCTGCGAAAAAGCCCGCCATACCCACGAGGACGAAAGCCCCGGGGTGAGGACAGATCGGCTCCATGAAATAGGTCAGCAGAGCGCCCACCGCCCCCGAAAGCGCGCCACCGATCACAATGGCGGGGCCGAAGACGCCGCCCGACTGTCCGGAGCCCACCGTGAAGGCGGTGGTCACCGTCTTTCCCAAAGCAACGGCGAGCAGGAGGCCCCACCCGAGCTCTCCGTTGAGGGCCCCCTGCACCACGCCGTAGCCATGGCCGAGTGCCTCGGGAAGGAAAAAGGCGAAGACCCCCGCGCCGAGACCACCGAGCATGGGTTTGAGCACCGGGCTCACCGGAAGCTCACGGAACTTCTCGAGCGATAGATAGAAGATCTTGACGTAGCTTCGAGCCCCGAAAGCCACCACGAGGGCCAGAAGGGTATAGGGAATCAGTTCGACGGGGCTGAAGCCGAAGGCGGGGGTGGAAAACAGAGCCCCCGAACCCATCACGAGCGTGAACACGGAGTAGCCGACGATGGATGAGATCACGGAGGGGACGATGACCTCGAACTCCATGTCCATCTCTCGATACAAAATCTCCGCCGAAAAGAGGGCGGCGGCCAGCGGGGCCCGAAAGATGGCCCCGATACCGGCGGCCATACCTGCCACCATGAGGAGGCGGCGCTCTCGAGCGGTGAGACCGAGTCCCACCGCGGTCAAGGAGCCGAGGCCCGCTCCGATCTGCGCGATCGGTCCCTCCCGCCCCGCTGAGCCGCCGCTGCCCAAGGTCAGGGCTGAAGCGAGCGTCTTTACAAAGGGGATGCGGAGAGGAATCCGTCCCTGACGGTTGTGATAGGCGTCGATGGCCGCATCGGTGCCGGGCCCTTGCGCATCGGGGGCAAGAGTGTGGGTCAGGAGGGAACCGAGCAAGCCCCCGACCACCGGCAGCAGGGCCAGCATCCAGGGACGAAAGGCCGGGCGCTCAAAGGGGAGAAGGCGACGCTCACTGCCCGGTGGGACAGGGTCGAAGCCGGCCAGTCCGCCCATCAAGGACTCGCCGACGAGCGAAACCAAGCCGTCGAAGACCAGCGCTCCCAGCCCCGCCACACCCCCCACCAGGGCGCAGAGGAGGGTCATTCGCCCGTAGGCCTGGGCGTTGTCGACGGGGTCTCGGAGACGGCGAGGAGATGACTCGCGATCGCGCATGACGCTCGTCGGGGCTATAGCTCATCCGCACGTCCGAAGCACCTCGTCCGGCTCGCCCGAGGCACCAAGGTTGGTCGCCAGTCACCGAAGACACCGCAGTTCAAATTGCGAGCACGACCTGCGACGCCATCGCCTTCCAGCCGCGAACTCAGTTAGCGGTGCAGCTGGGGGTCTCGCGAATCCAGGCGCCGACGAGCTCTACGGCCTGCTCGTCAACGGTGAGGCGGTATGGGTGCATGCGCTCGGCCCCCTCCGCTCTGAGTCGGGCTTGGAGCACCGAGCGGTCCGGCTCGCCGGGGGCCATCAAAAGGGCGCGGTCAATCCCTAGGGTCGAAACCTGAGGGCGAACCCCGCAGATCCCCATATCGGCCAGCGGGACGGAGGCGCGAAGGTCGATCTGACCACCCCCGGATCCGCCGGGTTGGTGGCAGTAGGCACAGTTGACGTCCAGAAGCGCCCGGGCCCGCTCGCGAAGCGGCGCAGCGGCGTCGAGCTGAGGAAAGCTGCGATGGTCCGCGAGAAGCCTGTCGATCTCCGCTTCGGTGGCGTCCAGGAGACCCGCGTCCAACCAGCTCTGGAACAGCGCCTTGGGAGCCGTCCCGATGGCGAGCTGAGAGATGGTCGTGCCCAGAGTCACCCCGGCCACGCCGTTATGACAGCGCACGCAGTCCTGCCGGGAGGGATAAAGCCACAAGCCACCGGCCACCTCCCTCAGCGCTCCCACCGCAAGAAGATCTGCGTCGTCTCCGCTGGAGCGCCATGCGTAGGTATAGCCGCGCCAACCCGCCTCGGCCGTCCGGATGAGCGCGCGAGTCTCGACCGGTCGACCCGCCCGCTCGAAGACCTTCACAACCGTGCTGCCCACCGGGAACTCGAGCTGGCCCGTGGTCGCGTCGACACTCAGACGCTCTCCGGACGGCAGCATGAAACACCGCCGCTTTTGAGCGCCGTCAGAGAAGAAAGATACGTTGACGTCGTAGCATGTCGCTCCGCGGGCCGGCTGTAGGGGCTCCGAGGCGTCTGCGAAGGGCGCCGCGGAAAGCGGCGTGGGCGGGGGCGGGACGGGCTGACCGGCCTCGAGGGCGAGGAGCTTTCCGCCGCGCAGATCCAAAACGTAGAGCTCCCCCGCATCGTCCTGAGCAAAGGCCGCCAGGTTCGCCCCGAGCGTCCCGTAGATCGTCGGCGCCTGATACCGGTCGGGCTCCGCCGAGATCCCGAACAGCGTGCCCTGCATTGCGTCGCCGAAGATAAAGGTACCGCGTAGCTGGGGGATGCGCTGGCCTCGATAGACGTAGCCGCCGACGGCGGCCACACCTTGATCCGCCGTGCGACAGTACTCGGCGACCGGACCGCGGCGCTGGCCGGGGCCGTTGAGCCGGGAACGCGCCCCGGCCGTGCCTTCGCAAGCCGGCCATTCGTAGTTCCCCCCCGCCTGCACGGCCGAGATCTCCTCACGCTCGCTCTGGCCGACGTCCCCCACCCAGAGCGCCCCCGTCTCTTCGTCCCAGCTACCCCGCCAGGCGTTGCGAAGACCGTAAGCGTAAATCTCGGGAGCTACGCTGTCGTCACCGACGAAAGGGTTGTCCGCCGGGATCGAGTAGGGAAGTCCGCGCCCCGGATCCGGTGCGTCGACGTCGATGCGTATGACGCTGCCGAGGAGGGTCTGGGTATCCTGGGCGTGGTCGCGGTTTCCGCAGCCGTCACCGAGGGAGAGCATCAAGTAGCCATCCGGATCGAAGAGGAGAACTCCACCATTGTGGCAGAGGCCCTCCTTGGTCAGGCGGAGGATCTCCTTCTTGCTCTCAGGGTTGAAAAGCCCCCGCACCGGATCCACCTCGAAGCGCGCGAGCACCACGTCGACCGGCGTCTTTTTGAAGTCCTGATTGTCCTCGTCGAAGTCCTGGACCCCCTGATTATAGAAAACGTAGGCGTAGGGTTTCTCGTCGAAGTCCGGATGAAACGCGAGCGCGAGCATCCCCATCTCCCAGAACAGACTCGGGCCCGAGACCTCGGCGGACAGATCCAGCACCGCCTCCTGACGAGGTCGACCCTCCACCACTTCGGGGTCGAACCGCACCACCGTCCCCAGCTGCTCGACGACGAACCAGGAACCGCCATGCTGAACCGCAGCGATGGGCAACGTAAACGAAACGTCGGGGTACTCATCGACCACCCGAAGTTCCAGTTCCGTGGACGGAATGAGCTCCGGGCACGGTCGTTCCGGACACTCGTCATGGCAGGCCACGCCGAGGGCCGCGACGAGCAGGGCCATCAGAGAACGCGCGAAGGCTTCTTCGCCCTTCGAGCGCGGCTTCGACGGTGACATCACCGCCGGTCTCGCCAACCCCGGGCGACAAGTCAACGGCGCTCGATCTCCCCCGTCGAGACAATCTGGGCGTGCCGCTGGCCATCCCGAACGAGGAGGCGTGAACGGGAGCTCTTCCGGTCGCGCCGGATCGACCTCGGGCGTTTGAAGCCCAGCGCGGGCAGGGACAGCGGGCCGAATCGGCTCAAGCCAGCTCGGCGGCTACGGTCGTCGCGCCAGCCAGATGCCGAGGCCGATGAACGCGAACTGAATCGGCAGACGAATCAGCGCCGCCGTCATGCTCCCAAACAGGTGATCCTCCCGCACGAGGTCCCATAGGTGGATCGGGAGGAAGGCGACCATGAGAGCGGTGAACCCGAGGAGGCCCCATCGTCGCGTACTCGGTATGAAGATGAGAACCGCGAGGGTCCCCTCCACGATCGTAGCGACGACGTTGGCCAAGCCAAGGGGAATCGGGGCCGGCACCATGGGCCCGTAGAACTCGGGCTTCAGTACGTGCGCCAGGGCGCCGAGCGCCATCAGGGTCCCGAAGAAGTACGATAGCAGCCTGCGTGCGATGACCATTAGATCTCCTCCTGCCGGCTTCTCAGCGGGCAAACCTCTTTCTTGAACGATAGATACTTTGGCATAGCCCTTTCCTTTCTGGGCGGCGTCGTCGCCCCCGTCGTCCAGACTCTCTTCAACCTCACTACACCGTGCAGTGTAGTTTAGCAAGAGAGTCTCGGTCTCGGGGGGCGCTGAATTTTCTGGAGGACGGATCGCCGCTCGTCTGCTAGAAGCAAGCCGCCTGCACTACACCGTTTAGTGTGAGTGGGTGCGATAATGCGAGGAGCACGGAATTGACCACGGAAGCGCGGCGACGAAGCCCGAAACGAGCCGCGGTGATCGAAGCGGCCACGGAGGCCTTCCTCAGTCACGGGTTCGAAGGCACAAGTATGGATCGCATCGCCGAGACCGCCGGCGTCTCGAAGCGGACCGTGTACGATCACTTTCCCAGCAAGGAGGATCTATTTCGGGCGATCTCCCACGAGATCCTTGAACGCGTGGAAGAGATGCCGACGCACGCATACGCTCCCGACGTCCCCCTCGAAAGTCAGCTCCTCCAGATCGGCAACGCGTTCGCGGACACGATTACGGGGGAAGCCTTCATGAAGCTGTCCCGGGTCGTCATCGCTCGATTCATCCAGGCTCCGGAGATGGGTCAGCGGACGGCGAACGCGCACGATCGCCTGCGTAGGGACATGATCGCGTTGTTCAAAGCGGGGCGTAAGGAGGGCCGACTGCGCATCCCGAACCCCGAGCGCGCGGCCACCCAGTTCTGCGGGCTCATCAAGGAGGTCGTCTTCTGGCCGGAGCTGATGGCCGGCCAAGAGCCGCTGTCGAAGCGAGAACGACGAGCGGCCGTAAAGTCCGCGGTGGATATCTTCCTGACTTACTACCAGTTGGGCTAGGGCGCCCGCTCTACCTCTTGGGTACGAGCATCATGCCGAGGATCATGGCCCCGATAAAGATGAGGCCCCCAGATCCACTGACGCTCGCGACCGCGAGAGCCGGGCCTGGGCAAATGCCCCCCAGTCCCCAGCCCACACCGAACAGTGCCGCTCCCCCGAGGAGTCTCGCATCGAGATCCTTGCGGGTGGGAATCTGAAAGGTCGAGGCCAGGACCGGTCGGCTCATGCGTGGGCGCACCGCTCGGAAGAACGCGGTGTATACCCCCACGCCTCCAGCCATGACGAACATCAGGGACGGATCCCAACTCCCGGCAAAGTCGAGGAACCCCCGAACCTTGGCGGGGTCCGTCATTCCCCCGAGGGCGAGCCCCACCGCGAAGAGGGCGCCGAGGAAGAAAGCGATCCAGGTTTGCGACGTCATAGGAGGTGCTCCGCCGCAAAGACCGTGAGGGCGCCGGTCGCGATGAAGGTGAGCGTGGCCGAGAGGCTTCGGACCGAAAGGCGTCCGATGCCGCAGACCCCGTGCCCACTGGTACAGCCGCTCCCAAGCTGAGCGCCGAAGCCGACCAGGAGACCTGCAGGGGCCAAGAGCCAGGGGGAGCCGAGACCGCCGACCGCGAACGCCGAGGGCAGGACCACGGCCATGAGCGCCCCCCCCGCGATCAACCCCAGCGCGAAGGCCAGACGCCAGCCTCGTTCGCCCTCCGGCCCCACCAGCATTCCATTCAAGATCCCGCTAATGCCGGCGATCCGCCCGGAGAGAAGGAGGAGGAGGGCCGAGGCGAGCCCGATGAGGGCGCCCCCGGATAAGGGGACAATGACGTGGTTCCACACGGAAGGATGAGAGCCAAATCTGACGAAAAGGGTTCGGCCGACCACGTCGGTGAGTACCCTGGGGTCATGACCGAGACCGACCGAGCGCTCGTGGCACGAGCCCAATCGGGCGACTCGGGTGCCCTACAGGACCTCCTGGAGCGGTACCAACCTCGCCTTCTCCGTTTCGGCCTGCGGATGTGCGGACACCGCGAAGACGCGGAAGACGTGGTCCAGGAGTCGATGATGGCCGCCGCCCGCACCCTCTCCGATTTTCGGGGCGACGCGTCGCTCTCGACCTGGCTCTACACCATCGCCCGCAGCTTCTGCCTCAAGAAGCGGCGGCGCTCGAAGTTCGCTCCTGCCCACGAAGCCTCGTTGGACGATGAGGACACTCGGCCGCAGGTGCGCGCGGTGGCCGACCCGAGCCGGAGTCCGGAGGAGGCCGCGGCGATCTCGGAGGTCGAGAGCGCGGTGCAAGCCGCGATTCGGACCCTCGAGGACGGGCAGCGCGAGGTCCTCGTCCTCCGCGACGTGGAAGGACTGAGCGCCAAAGAAGTTGGCGAGGTGACCGGGCTGAGCGTGTCGGCGGTGAAGAGCAAATTGCACCGAGCCCGGAGCAACTTGCGACGTACCCTCGACCCGGTGCTTGGGGAGATCGACGCGCGGAACGGTCTTCCTACCGCGGACTGCCCAGACATCGAGGCCCTCTTTTCGAAGAGCCTCGAGGGCGAGATCGACGCGGAGCTCTGTGGACGCATGCAGCAACACGTCGACGCTTGCCCGCGCTGTCGTCAGACCTGCGAAGGGCTGTCGCTGGTTCTGAAGACCTGCCAAGCCACCCCCACGCCCGAGGTCCCGCCCAACGTGCAGGCCTCCGTGCGCCGCGCAGTGCGCATGCTCAACCGAAGAGATTGACGGGCAGCTTGAGGTAGCGTCGCCCGTTGCTCTCCGGCTCTGGGAGCTGGCCTCCGTTTACGTTGACCTGCACCGCGGGAAAGAGAAGCGCGGGCGGTGCCAGCGCGGCGTCCCGCTCGGTGCGAAACCGAACGAAGTCCGCCGCCGCTCGTCCCTCCGGGAGCTGAACGTTACCCGTCTTCTCCTCGCCCACCGTGGTTCGGTAGGCGAGAGGTCGCCCTCCGGGCTGATAGTCATGTCCCACGTACACCTCGGTGTCGTCAGGTAGGGTGTAGAGCTTGGTCGTGATCGAGCGATACAGCTGCTCAGCCGAGCCCTTGGGAAAGTCACAGCGGCCTACCCCGAAGTCCGGCATGAAGAGCGCATCTCCCGTGAAGACGGCCCTCCCGATGACGTAGCTCATGCACGCGGGCGTGTGTCCGGGGGTGTGGAGGGCGCGAACTTGGAGGCTCCCTGCGGCCCAAAGCTGCTCGTCCTCGAGGAGAACGTCGAACTGCGAACCATCGGTTGCGAAAGACTGGTTGAAGACATCCCGGAAGACCTCCTGGACGTCCGTGATGTGCCGCCCGATCGCGACGGGAGCCTCGTATCGGTCTCGGAGGAGCGGCGCCGAGGACAGATGATCGGCGTGGGCGTGCGTCTCGAGGATTCCGCGAAGCTCGAGCCGCTCTCGGTCCACGTAGGCCATCACGGCGTCCACGGCGGTCTGGGAGACGCTGACGGTCAGGGGGTCGAAGTCCAGAACGGGATCGATGATCACCGCGTCTCGAGTCTCGGGGTCCGAGACGACATAGGTCAGGGTGAAGGTTCGGGGGTCGTAGAAGGTCTCGATATGAGTCATGGCTCGGTGGGAGCCGGAGGACGCAACGCGGGGTTCGGGGGGGACATCCCGCCGCAGGTTTTTTCGCGTCGAGTCCTCGCGAGGACCGCCGAATGAAAGGGCATGACCCGTCCGTGGCCCTGGCGCGATTACGCGCAGTCGTCGTCGGCCGGGGACGAAAACGAGATCGGAGAGCGCTCTCGGGCCTGGAGCGCGGTGAGTCTGGTCGCCGGGGCGGTCGCCGGGGGCCTCGCGGCGCTCTCTCTTCTGATTCCCGACTTCTTCTCCGCGCTCGTCCACGGGCTGGGATGCACCGCCTTCATCGGCATCTCCATGACGCTCGCTCGCCGAGGGCAACTCACGCAGGCAGTGCACGCCACGTCACTGATCGCCGTCCTCCTCGTGGGCATCCAGTTCGTAGCCGGGAGCACCCTCGCCCTCCCCTCCGGGGTGTGGTTCGCGCTCCTCCCTCTGTCGGCGCCGGTCGGACTGGGCCGGAAAGCCGGACTGACCTGGGTCGTGGCCGCCATTCCTCTGCCCGGGCTCCTCTTCGGCACGTCCATCGCGAGCCCCCGGGCGGAGGCGGTGCTGCCGGTGGCGGTCTCTCTCCTGTTCGCAGCCGTGGCGGCCGTCACGTGGACAGTCGAGGGCTTTGCCGAAACGGCACGAGGCGAGCGGGACGCGGTACGGGACACCTTATCCGTGCAGGAGTCGAACACGGCCGACGTGGTGGCCGCCAAGAATCAGTTCGTCAAAAACGTCAGCCACGAGTTCCGCACGCCGCTCAATCATATCCTTGGGGCTACCCAGCTTCTCCGCTCCACCGACCTCGACGGCGAGCAGCGAGATCTCGTGGACATGGCGGAGCGATCCGGAACCAACCTCCTCGAGATCATCGATGACGCCCTGGCCGTGCACGACCTCGAGCGAGGTCTCGTTCAGCTCGAGCCCGAATGGATGGACGTGCATCTCATGGTGGATCGTTTGCGCCGAGTCTTCGGCCCGCAAGCGAACCAGCGCCGCCTCCGCTTCGTCGTGGAGCTCGATCCTACCCTTCCTCCCCGGGTCCATGGTGATCCGGCGCGACTGGAGCAGGTCATCGCGAATCTCCTCGAGAACGCCATGGCCTTCACCTCCTCGGGCACCGTCCACCTTCGGGCCCTCGTGGCCGGACAGGATAGATTGCGCTTCGAGGTCGAGGACACCGGCGTGGGCATCCCCGCGGACCAATGCGATTCGATCTTCGAGTCGTTCCGGCAGGCCGACGAGTCCGACTCGCGCAGCCACGGGGGGCTTGGGACGGGGCTGTCGCTGTGCCGCCGCCTCGCCCGCCTCATGAACGGCGATATTCAGGTGCGCAGCCAGGAGGGGGTGGGGAGCACCTTCATTCTGGAGGCCGAGCTCCCTTCGGATCATGGCATGAGCGGAGATCTGGCCGTGGACGGGGGCCGATTGGGGCGGAACATCCGCGTCCTCCTCGCCGAACCAAACCCCCGCACGCGGCGAGGATTCTTGGGGATGCTAAGCCGAATGGGGCTTGATGCAGAAGGATGTGAATCCCAAGACGAGCTCCTGGAACGTCTCGAGCGGGAGCGCTTCGACGTGACCTTCGTCGACCTCGAGCTTCGCGGAGCGCGGCCCGTCGACGAGCTGGTGGCCGAGATCAACCAGCTTCCCCGTCGGGGCGGCATGCGTCTCGTCGCTCTCACTCGCCCCGAACTCACTCCCGATGTGCACGCGATCCCGGAAGGTTTTGACGACGACCTCCCTAAGCCCCTGCGGCGGGAGCAGGTGCTCGATACCTTGCGGCACAACCATAACTTTACGCCCTCCTGATCCCAGCCGATGATGGGGGCGTGCAGTTCCTTCATCCTGAGCACGACGCGCGCCTCGAGCTCACCCTCGAGGACGTCTTCCTCCTTCCGCAGTACTTTGATGGCGTATCTCGCCTCGAGGTGGACCTCGTCCCGGCCGATTTCGCGGGGTCCTCGAACCCCGTCGTCTCGGCCAACATGAACGCGGTCACGGGCAAGCGGATGGCGGAGACGGTCGCGCGCTACGGGGGGCTCGGGGTGCTGCCTCAGGACATGGACGTCGACACCGTCCGCCGCATCGTCCGTCACATCAAGAGCTGCGACCCTCGCTACGATACTCCCCTCACCGTCTCCCCCGTAGCGCGCGACCGTCTCCGCCATCCGCTTGCCCGTGACCGCGTTCATGTTGGCCGAGACG
>JBCBRU010000262.1:0-11125 GCA_039819565.1 Myxococcota bacterium
ATATGGTCCACCCGACGAATACGAAGCAGAGCGCGAGGAAGGTCGAGGGGAGGGCCCGGGCCAGCCGAGGGTGGGCGTAAGACGTCAGAGCGGCCGCTACGAAGCTGCCGCCCACCAAGCCTCGAAGCGCCAGCGGGTCGTAAAACTCCCCGCTCTTGAGGTGTCGTACGACCCCGAACGCGACGATGGCCGTGGCCGTGAGGAGACTCGAGCGACGGTAGGTGCGTATGAGCTCGGGCGTGACTCCCGGTGCGGCCATTGGGTGTCGACTCGGCGGCTCTCGGGCGTTTTCTAGCCCTGGGGTTGTCGGGAGTCGGGGGGTGCCTCGGTCCGAGGCAGCCGAGTTCACGGCTTCGGATCGCTCCCGCCTTCGCTGGGCGGTCCGGAGATCTGAAAAGCCTCGATCAGCCACCGGGCGGCCGGACCCAGATCTGCCCGCTCGGCCCAGATGACCCGCAAGGGAACTTCCGAGCGCAGGCCTTGCGACATCTCGAGGGCCACCAGACTCCCGTCGGCGAGGCCCGCTTCGGCCCGCCAGTCGGGCAGTCGGCACCAACCTAGACCGGCACGGAGCAAGGCCATTTGCGTGGCTGCATCGCCCAGCTGCCAGCGAAGAGGGCTCATGACACCCATGGCGGGACTGACGGCGGTGGGAGGCTCTCGGGCGTGAACGAGATGGACGTGCCGGGCGAGATCCGACTCGCTGATCGCGCCCAGCTTCGACAGGGGGTGGTGGGGGGCGACGACCGGCACCATGGTCACCCGAGTCGAAGGGCGCCACGGCTGATCCTGAGCGGCGTCTACGGGAGGAGACACGCCGACGTCCGCCCGGCCTTGCGCGATCTGCTGGCCCGCGAACTCGACGACACCGGTGTGTACGCGAAGGTCCACGCGTGGGTAGCTCTCTGCGAAGCGGCCTAGGATCTCGGCCAGCGCTTTCGCGGGAAAGAGGACGTCGAGAGCAACCCGAACCATGGCCTCGTGCGCATGCCCCAGGCTCCAAGCCAGCGTACGGAGCTCGGCAACCTCACCAAGGACCCGCTCGACCTGACGCATGAGCACCTGGCCCGCGTGGGTCAGTCTTGGGGGCCGCACCGTCCGATCGAAGAGAGGAATCTCGAGCTGCTCCTCGATCAAGGACACATGGTACGAGATCGACGCGTGCGACCGCTTGAGGGCGCGCCCCGCCCCCGTGAAGCTGCCTTCCTTACGAATCGCCGCCAGCACCCGGAGCTGATCGAGGGTGAGAGCGCTGGCGAATTCGTCGAGGCCCATGTCCTCAGACGCGTACTCGCCGCGCTGCGCTCTTTGCTAAGATTTTCGACGCTAGATTCGAGACTTTGTCAGTTCTTCTGAAAAACTTGGGCCCCTACAACCGCGGCACGATGATGCTCGACACGAAGCACCGAACCTTCGGCCCGTGGGCCCTCCTGCTCCTGGCCGTCGCTTGCGGGGACGACGACGATCCCCCCGCCCCTTCCTCCGAAGCGAAGCCGGTTATCGAATTGGCGGTCGAGCTCGTGGCGGAGGCCGACTTCAACCTGTACGCCCGCGCTCGGGCCGACTACGTCGCCGCTCTCGGGGCTCAGTCCGGCGTCGGCGCCAGGCGCCTGTTCCGAAGCTTCTTCTCGAGCTCGGCGGCGGACGTGCCCGCGGCCCGCGTCGGGGTGACCTCTTTCACGGTCTTCTCGTCGGAGGCGGCCTACGACGCCGCCCGAGCCGCCGTCAGCGAAGCCGAGGCTGCGGTTGGCGCCGTCTCCACGGAGGAGGCCCGCCTGCTGGTACGATTCGAGGACGGCACCACAGACCTCGGCCGGCTCGACGGCGCCGCTCTGGAGATCGCGGTCCGGGAGGTCGAAGCATCGACTCGCGCCGCCTACGACACCGCCCAGCAGGCTTTTCTCGGGCCGCTCAACCAGATCTCGGGGGTTGTGACGCAGGAGTTCGAGCTCGTGCGGGCGCCCGCTCAGGTGACGGCTGGGTTTTCGACCTATGCTACCCAAGCCGCGCTCGGCGAGACGTTGAACTATTACACGACCGATACGTTGGCCTTCACCTTCTTTGGGAGCTTCAAGCTTCTGTCTTCCCAGTTCGGGAGCGCGACGGCGGGCCTGCCTCCCGTCACGCTTCCCGAAGCCCTCTCGCTGAACGAAACCGCAGCCCCGGAAGATGTCGTCGTCTTCGAGCACACCCTCTACGTTTCCGATATTTCGGGCGGGTCGGTTCTCGCTCTCGATCTCCTCAACCTCGAGGCAGGGCCACGCACCTTCGTCGAGGCGGCCACAGGCTCGACCCGTCCGCAAACCTGGGGTCTTCGAGTGGATAGATCCCGGCGGCGTCTTCTCGTCACCGCCAATACGGCCTACGCCTTCGATGGAAACGTACCGGTCTCGTGCGAGCTCCGCGCCTACAGCTTGGACTCCGGGGAGCGGGTAGGAAGTTGGGCTACCCCCGAGAACACCGTGTGTAACCCTGTCGTTGTGGACGACGCGGGTCGATATTTCATCGGCGATATCGGCCCCGACGCTCGCATCCTCCGCGTGGACCCCGAGTCGGAGGGGGCCGCTACGGTCTGGGCGGATCCCACGGCCTTTTCGGATGGTGGGTTCGGGCTCGGAGGCATGGTCTTCGGAGCGGGCGCGATCTACGGCATCCAGGCGCCCGGTCTGTTCTACCGCGTCCCCATTCTCGTCGACGGCACCGCAGGACCCCTCGAGGCGGTGCGCGCCGTCGATGCCTCGGGCGAGGCCTTCACGTCCTTCTTCGCCGATGGGATGGCCTGGTTCGACGGGGATATCTATTACGCGCTCAACGACGCGCAGCAGGCCGGAGCGAATGGGGTGGTGTTCAAGGTCGACTTCGACGCCCCTACCTCCGCGGTGATTACGCCCCTGCAGACCGGGCTCAAAGACCCTTCCGGGGTCACGGTGGGGGAGGTGCTGGGCCAGCCCACCCTCTTCGTCAACGAGTCCCAGCTCGGGCACGCCTTCGGGGTCGACTCCGGGATGCCCACGGTTCCCTACCGAGTGCTACGCTTCGAGCTCTAGAGGGGGCTATGAGGGCGATGTGACGGCAGCCGAGGGCGTCCCGAATGGCGTCGGCGAGTTCCTCGGCCGTTTCCGCTTCGATGTAGCGTCCTCCGGTCGCGTCGGCCAAGCATCGGGCCTCGCCCGGTCCGGCTCCGTAGTGGGCATCCCAGCTGAAGAATGAGGACCGAACCTCGAAGCCCACGACGTGAACGGTGACGTTCGGGGCCTGTCGAGCGAGCCGAGCCGCGAGCTCACACGGCCGTTGACGGCAGGTCTCCTTGCCATCCGTCACCAAGAGCACCGTCCCCCCGCGACCCTGCAACGCCTCTGTCGCCTCTTCCACGGCGGCCGTGAGAGGGGTGTCCCCCGCCGGTTCCAGAGCTTCGACCTCGTCGATGATGCGTTCCGCGGCGTCGGGCTGGGGAGGAAAGCGGAGGTCGACGCTCGCGCAGTTGCCGTCCTCTCCGGAGCCGTAGACGACGAGGCCGAGGCGCCGGCCCTTCGCGATCTCAGGGACCGCCACCCGGACGGCGCGACGCGCGATGACGATGCGCGGCTCCGCGCTGGATCCCACTTTGGACATCGAACCGGAGCCATCGAAGACGATCATTGCGTCTTCGCCGCAGTGATCCGCCGCCGACTGGGCGGAGACCTCGATGGGCCACAGCGCCGCTCCGAGCACCAGCGCCGCGGCCGAACGGTCAAGCATCGCCGAGAAGATGACTCAACTTCCGTGGCGCTGTCGAATCCCCGTCCCGGCTTACTCGCGCACCCGCACCAGCGCTCTTCCGCCGGTGAGGATGAGGGAGCGGTCGCTATTGAGGACGGTGTTGTTGCCCGCGTCGAAGAACTCCCCGGGCTCCAGCGTGTACTCCGGAATCGGAATGACGTTGTTGCCGAAGATGTCCCGCCCCACCTGGCGAAAGGGGGCGCGACCCACCGCCTGACGAAGGATGCGAGTGCCCCCGGGTCCACGGGCCTCGTCCTCGAGAAGGAAGCCGTAGACGTAGGTGGTCGCGTCGGCGAGCTCCGCGCCGGATCCGTAGACCATGTTTCCGCCGGCGGCGATCAGCGGAACGCCGCTGACCTGAACGTCGGGTTCGGCCCAGACGAGCTCGAAGGTCTCGCGTTCGGGGACGAAACGCAGAGCGGCAAGGCCGGTCGCGAAGTCGCTCTCTGCGTCCGGGGACACTCCCCAGCTTCCGGCCCCGCCGTTGGGGGGCTGGCCGCCGGGTGGCACGCGCAAGCCATTTGGCAAGTATCCGCTGTAGTTGGCTACGACCACCATGTCTCTTCGCACCGCCGGGGAGTTTTCGATGGTGCGAATGAAGGTGGGTAGTGCAGTTTGCATCACCGGGCTGCGATCCTCCACCTCGTCCTCGCGCCGGACCGCAAACAGTCGTGACGGCGACGGGTCGTCGTCGCACACGATCAATCCATTGAGGACGTTGCTGACCGCGCACGCTCCGTCCACGAGCACGACCAACCGGTCCCCGCCGGGAGTGTCCATGAGGGTTGGGGTCGTGCCTGTACGTCTTCGGAGGGGAAGATCCCGGGACCAGGCCGAAGTAAAGCGCGGGGGGGAGGGGTCGAAGTAGACTTTGAGGAGAGCGCGCTCGGAGGCCAGGTAGAGCGCGGTGCGCCCGTCCTCGACGGGCTCGGCCGCGATCTCGTTGCTTACTTGCGTATCCGCCACCCGGCCGCACGCGAGAATACGGGAGAGGTCGTTGGCAACGGCCACCGCATAGGTTCCGGTCCCCGACGCGTCGGTGAGCTCCACCAGGGTGACGAGCTGGCCGGAGAAGGTCACTACCAACAGGGAGCCGGATCCATGGGTTCGGCGAGCGGCCGGCCCGACCCCGCAGAGGGGGCGTAGCGTGGCCAGGTCGAGGGCGCGGGCCGCGACGCACTCGATGGGCGAAGAAGGATCCTCGGGACGATCGGTCAGGGCGAGGAGGGCGGCTTCGTCCGTTCGGCAAGGGTGATTGGCCGGTCCGAGATCGTAGCCGTCGGTGTCGGGCACGATCACCCGACCGTCCGAGAGCGCGACCAGGTTCCAAGGAATGGAGCTGACGCGCCCGTTGATCTCGAAGAGGTCGGCGAAAGCCCACCGCTCTCCGTCGACCACGAACTTGTAGGCGAAGCGAAGGCCTGTGCCCCAGACCGTGCGGACGCCCGGGCGCCCGTAGCGTTCAGCGCTGAGCACGTGCCACGGCGAGGTTCCGATGTCTTGCCCCGTCACTTCCACAAAGTCTCGCGTTTGGACGGTAGCGGTGCGGGTGGCGGGCCCGGCGTAAAAAGTCGAAGCCTGCCGCGCCGGCGAGAAGTGACCCATCGCGGACGGGGACGAGGCCAGCCAAGGGAACCTTGGGGGCTCGTCCGCGCGCGCGACCCGCTCGCCGGGAAGGAGTCCGTCTCCCGCATCCGAGCTACCCATGTCGGGACCTGCGTCCGTCGTAGGCTCCCCGCCGTCGGAGGCGGCGGCGCCGGCGTCCTTCGGTGCGCCGTCGTTCGCATCCGGCCCGTCCGGGACGGCGCCGAGGTCGGAAGCGGGAAGGGGACGGGGACCTGGGTCCGAGCAGGCCATGGCGAAGGCGAGAGCGAGAGCAGCAAGCACGGGGGAACGGAGCATGAGCACCTCAGGGCGGGGAGATTCGGGCCGCCACGATGGCGAGCACCTGATGGGTGAGGGCGCGGGCGGAGGCTTCCCGTGCGCCTCCGGGCCCAAAGATGTGAAACTCCAGGGTGCCGTGGAGGGCGTAGAGGATCTGCCACGCCGCGTGGGAGCAGGCCTCCCCGAGCTCCGGTGGGAGGCCGCCCGGGGGCGCGAGGGTGCGCCGCAGGTGATCGTCGATCTCCGCTACCGTGGCTCGGTCGATGTTCCGGAGGCTCTCGCCCACGCGGCCTAGGCTGCGTCGGTGCCGCAAGTAGGTCTGCATGAGCGTCGGCTCCGCGAGGGCGTGATCGAGGATGCGTTGGAAGTGGCGTTCAGTCTCGACGGGGTCTCGCGGATCCACGCTCCGAAGCTCCGCCTGAGCAGCTCGAGTAAACGCCACGAAGCGCTGGCCGATCTGGTCCACGGCCTGGCCGAGGAGGGCGTCGAGCGAAGGAAAGTGCCGGTACACGGCCGACTGCGAGATGCCCACGTCCTCAGCGAGTCCGAGGGTGGTGATGGCCTCGGGGGCCGATTCCGAGAGCTGCCGAATCGTGGCCTGAAGCAGCCGCTCCGCGGTGTTGGTGCGTCTTCCGTCGCTCAACGTGGAGTATGTGATAGACCTATCACATAGTGGAACGCAAGCGCGGATGGACCCCTGAACGGGGCTCTCCGCTCAGGGGCGCGAGGGGGCGGAGGCCGTTCGGAGTCCGAGAAGGGGGCCGAGGAAGGCCACCCGCCGAGCCAACTCGTAGGCAAGGAGGCAGCCCAGACTGGTCGCCAACAGGATGCCCGCGACCTCGAGCGCGAGCGGCACTCCGAGTCGGGCCAGGGTGTAGCCCGTCACCACGATGATCGTCTGATGGACGATGTAGAACGGGTAGACGCCCTCATTGAGGTAGGTCAGCCATGGACCCGGGTGGTTGAGTCGCCGCTGGGCCCAGCCGACGAGCGCGGCGATGCACCACCAGGCGTAGAGCCGGTAGAGGATCCGCACCACGGTCAAAGCGAGGGCGTGGTCGATGACCCACCTTTCGACGCCGGGAACGACGCGCATCAGACTGAGGACAACCCCGAGACCTAAGGCGAGGTGGGCCGCCCCGCGTCGGTTCCGGTCGATGGCGGTCCAGAAGCTGGGGTCCTTGGCGATGAGATATCCGAAGAGGAAGATGGTGAAGCGATGGGCGTGGTTGGCCCAGTCTCCGACGAAGGCGTGGGTGGTCGGAAAGTAAGGATCCAGCGCAAAGCGATAGATGATGAATGGGAGGGCCGGAGCCACCACAACCCAGGGGCCTCGAGCAAAGAGGCGCTCCATCAAGGCCGCGAGAGCGGAGGCTCGAGGTTGGAGGACAGCGTGGAGGGGCACGAGGAGCAGGCTGTAGGCGAGCAGGTAGACCACGTACCAAAGGTGATTCCAGGTGGGGGTGATGATTTCGAAGCTCTGCTCGAGCGAGAGGTATTGGGGGTAGAAGCGGAAGAAGCCGGGGGGAATGATCCCCGCCTCCCTCAGCTCGAGATAGGACTGCGGGGGGACGATCACCAGCATCCCGAAAAGGAGAGGCACCCCGAGCCGAACCAGTCTCCGGCGGGCGAAGGTCCCGGCCGGGAGTTTGTCGGCCGCGAAGCGCGCCCCCACCCCCGAGATGAAGAAGAGCAGCGCGAGCCTCCAGGGGTTCAGGACCAGCATGAGCACCTCGAGGGTCGGCCCAGCGTGGGGGCTTTTCACGTGCCAGTCCCACGTCACGTAGAACATCCCCGCGTGGTAGAGAATCAGGAGGCCGAAGGCCCCCACGCGCAGCCAGTCGAGATCGTAGCGTCGCCCGTGACGGGGGAACGGCGCGTCGTCGGTCATGCCGCGAGGCTAGGCGAGATTCTCGAGACCCGGGACGAGATCGGGTCGAGTGCCCCCTGGGCGGGCCGAGGACGCGGAGGTGGGGACGAGCGCACCGTCAGCAGGGCCGAGCGGTGGCCCTCTTTCGACGGCTGGGGCAGGGCCCGGCCTTGATGGGATGGGCGCTGCGGACTACTCCAGCGGGACCGCGATGAACGATCCAGCGGCAGGAGAGGCCCGCCTCGAGGCGATCGAGGACGCCCGCACGGAGCGGCGAGCTTTCATCACTGCGGCCGTGATTCTCCTGGGCTTCGTGCTGGTGGAGGCCCTCTCCGTGGCCACGGAGATCCGGCGCTCGGGGCGAGAGCCGGGGCTCCTCCCGTGGGTCCTCGAGCTGAGCAGCCTCCTCTTCGACCTCCTCCTGCTCGCGCCTCTGCTCTGGCTCACGCGGCGGTTTCCATGGTCGAACCTCACCTGGAAGAGGCTGCTCCCGATCTACGGCGCAGCCAGCGTCGCGTTCTCGGCGGTCCACGTGGGGGGGATGGTGATGACCCGCAAGCTGCTCATGCCGGTCCTCCTCGGGCGAAGCTATGACTTCCTCCGGGGCCCTTGGTGGTCGGAGCCGCTCTACGAGTATCGAAAGGACCTCCTGACCTTCGTGCTGCTGTCGGCGCTCTTTCACCTCGTCCGGCTCATTGCTCAGCAGGACCAAGAGCTTCGGTCCGCCCAGCGCGAGGCCAAGACCTCTCGGCGGATCACGCTCAAGTGCGGCGGCTCCACCATCTGGGTCGACGCCGAGCGCTTCGTTTGGGCCCGGGCGGCGGGAAACTACGTCGAGCTCAAGGCGGACGGCCGCGAACACCTGGCCCGCATCACCCTGGCGGCGCTCGAGACCCAGCTCAGCGAAGCGGGGGTGGAAGTGGTTCGGCCCCATCGCTCTTGGCTGACCAATCAGGCCCGCATCGTGGAGATCCTCCCCACCGGCGAGGGCGCGGTGCGTATCCATATGGACGACGGAACGGAAGTGCCCGGCTCCCGACGCTTTCGACATCGCTTGCCTGCCCCCTGACCCGGCTAGGCTCAGTCGCAGCTGAGAGGGTTCTTGTAGGCCTTCTTGTCGAAGGCGGCCGCAGTGGGCTCGGCGAAGAGGCCATACAGCTTGTCGAGCGTATCCAGGACGTTGCCCTGGCTGCTGAGCTTAGGCGCTGAGTCCACCGCACCGAGGATGATCGCTTTGACCACGTTGCAGGCGAGGAGGAGCAGCTCGCGGCGGATCTGCTCGTCGAGGGACGACGCGTCGAGGCTGGCGATGGTGATGGACACGATCCCGTAGAGCCGCACCAGGGTCTTTCCGTACTCCGCCACGATAGACAGGGAGATGGCCCCCACCGCGGTGACCGCCCCCGCCGCCCCGGCCGCGTTGATGGTCAAACTGAGGCCGGTGATGATCTTTTGAACCTGGTCGACGGTGTCCTTGATTCGAGCCGCTCGATCTCCGCCTCCGGTGCCGTTGGGGATGATACCCAGGAGCGAGCCCGTCTGAGCATCTACGCGCCAGTGGGCAAAAGGAGTTGCCCTCTCAGGGAGCAGCCACAGCGCGGAAGGACTCTGTTCCATCAACCATCGCCAGCGCGCACGAGCTTCGGGGGAGACAGAGCTATCGAAAGGTGTGGCGGACCTCGTCACGAAGAGTGAGGCCCCGGCGAGCTCACTGACGGCGCTGCGATCGTAGAGAGCTGCCTCGGCCACGGCCGCCCGGGCCGACACTCGGAGCGCCTGGCGCAGTCGGTCCTCGCTGCTTGCAGCCTCGCTGGCTACGGTGGCCCTCGCCGTGGGTAGGATGTCCAAGGTCTGCTGCACCTCGTCCCTACCGAAGCGGGGGCGCTGCCCCACGATAGCGATCCGCATCCCGTCCTGGTACGCCAGCAGCTCCTCGGTGGACTCTCCATGAACGGAAGGGATGCCCGCGAAAGGCTCCGAGGGTAGAAATCTGAGACCGTTCTGCAGAGCAGATTTCATGGCCGGAAGGTCATCGTCGAGCGCGGCGAGGAGGAAGGGTTGGGCCCGCCGCTTGGTCTCTACGAGGTCATCCATCCAGATGGACGGGGAGGGCATGCCGGCTTCGAAGTAGATCCAATGTTGACCGAAGAGGGCGTCATTGACGTCCTCGAGGTCCGCTTCGGTCACCGGCGCCCCCGGAGCGGGGAGTCGTCCGGCGAGAACCCGTTCGTGGCTGACCCCGTCCGTGGTCACCGTGAGATATATGCCGCAGATGCGATCCACGCTCACCGCTTCGGGGGGTTCGTAGGTCTCCGTCGCGATGAGATGGCCAGCGTCCCGCTTCAGCTGAACCTCCAGGGTTCGAACCGCGGGGCCGGACACCGGGGCCTCGTAGACCAGCACGTAGGGGGGCAAGGTGAGGGTCTGGAGATACGTACTCGTCGCGGAGATAGCGGCGCTGACCTCCGTCGCCGAGAGAACCACCCCGCCGGTGAGCTGAGCCAGCTCCTCGAGGGCCGGGCGGTCACGCTCTACGACCTTCATCACCACGACGGGAGGCCCGGAGCTGAGGAGTGCACGAAGACGATCCGTGAGCGTGTCAGCGACGTCCCCATCGGTGAGGTAGACCACCACGGTGGGGTTTCGCTGAGCGGCGCGAGCTGCGTTCTCCCACAGGCGGGAGTCCGTATTTTCATGAAGGACCGTGGCCTCGGGGTTGGCCATCTGAAGCTCGGCCTGCAGGCCCTCCGAGAAGGTTCGCCCCATCTCGCCGCGAAATTCGCGGGGCATGCTTAGCGAGTCATCCGCGAGGACGACGATCGTCGGCTGGGTGTCGTTGCGTCGAAGCGTGATCGCTCGGGGCTGTCCGTCCTCGCGGAGCTCAAAGGCGCCCGCGGCAAGTCCGGTGACGGGTTGGCCGCGTCCATCCCGAAGGAACAGCTCGGCCTGCACCGTCGGCCATCGACCGACGGAGAGTCTCGCGATCTCGATGCTCTCCACGGCCTCGGTGTCGAGGTTCGGAGCGCCGGGGCCGGCCACGCGCTGCCCTTGAATGCGGACCGTCCCGTCGTCGGCCACCGTGATGCGCTCTCCAGCCCGCGTGATGGGGTCTCCGATCACGGACAGCGCGTCGGCCGTCTCCGCATCCAGGTCCAAGCTCTGCATCACCATCGAGGGGATGAAGGTGCGCACTTCTTGATAGGACGTCGCGGCCGCGGCCTCGATGGGCAGGCCGTGCCCGAAGCCGAGTACGAGCTGGCGTCCGATGAGTTCGTCGGGGTCGTAGCTTCTCTCGGCCAGGAGCAGGCGCTCGTCAGGACGGTTTGACATCGAGGCCGTCCACCGTAGCTCGATGGTGGGAGCGCCCGCGGAGTCCAGAATCGTGTTCTCGTCCTCTGGACGGATATAGGAAGGTCCGAACTCCGCGCTAGGGACGATCGGGTTGGCGAACTCGATCGTGTCTCCGCGGGTCAAGCGAACCGCGGGGACCCGACTCCCAAGGCGAAAGTCGAACGTCCTGATAAACGTGGTCGCCCCGGAATCCACCACCGCTTGGTGAAGCTCATCCGCCAGCGCCTCCGAGTCGTTACGGCCTTCGTCGATCCGCATCAC
>JBCBRU010000263.1:0-11107 GCA_039819565.1 Myxococcota bacterium
CGTCCTTGACGGGGCGACGGCGCAGTCGATGGAGAACCGAGGCCTCGGACCGCTCCCGTCTTCCCGAAGCCGGTCGGGGCGCGTAAGCCCCTAGCCCGGTCACCACGACCTCTCCTTCATCGGAGCTCGATGAAGGAGAGGTCGTGGTGACCGGGCTAGGGGCTTACGCGCCCCGACCGGCTTCGGGAAGACGGGAGCGGTCCGAGGCCTCGGTTCTCCATCGACTGCGCCGTCGCCCCGTCAAGGAAGTCGATCATCTCGACAATCACCGGAGAATCTCGACCGGTGAGCAGCTGAAGGCCCGTCACCCCGAGGACCCTTCGACCACGGGCTCGGCGGAGGCGAAGCGAAGCCGCTGAACAGGGCCTACGACGAGACCGGTCGGCGTGCGCGTCGAGACGAGCTAAGCCGCGGAGTTCGCCTACTGCCTGAGTTCGAGTTCATCGCTCCACAACCGGGCGCCCCCGGTCATGCCTTCGACGTTCGAGAAGGCCCGGACGTTGTCGGGCAGCGGATCCTCCAGATGCTTGACGTTGCCTCCGCCGAGGTACAGGCGGTCATAGTTCCAGATCGGCTCGAGGTCTTCGAGCATCTGCAGGACCCGTCGGGACCAGTCTGAGTTGCCCTTGCGTTTGCGGGCGGCGTTCGAGACGCGCTCCTCGTAGGTGTCGCCTTTACGCCACGCCTGATGGGCGAGCTCCAGGTTCGGGACCAGCCGTCCGTCGATGAAGACGGCGGAGCCCAGCCCGGTGCCCAAGGTGAGGACGAGCTCGGTGCCCTCGCCGGAGATGGCCCCGAACCCCTGGAGGTCGGCATCGTTGACGGCTCGGGTGGGCCGACGCGTCAGGGCGCTGATGCGCTCCGCCAGCGGGAAGCCGGCCCAAGCCTCCGTGCCCAGATTGGGCGCCGTCCGCACGACCCCGCGCCGCACGACGCCGGGAAACCCGACCGAGACGCGGGCGTGCGACGGCTGCGTACCCACCATGCCCCCGAGCACCTCCAGCACCGCGTCCGGCGTAGCGGGCTTGGGGGTGAGTTCGCGAGCTCGCTCGTTGACGGGCTGACCGGACCCGTCGAGGACGATCATCTTGAGGCCGGTCCCCCCGATATCGATGACGAGGGTTTGGGCTTGGGGGTGCGCGCGGTATCTGAATCGGAGGTCAAGTCGTCATCCTTTCGGCGGATGCGATGAGTTACCATGGCTACCCAGCCCGCTCCACCGCCGCGCCGGCCACCTCCGATGCCCCTGAGAAGGTCCTCGCCCGCCTCGAGATCGAAGCCGTCGGGGCGTAGCAGGCCATGGTTTGGCCCCCTGGTGCTCTAGGGCACCTTGGCGTGCCCGTCTGCAGCTTCCTTCGTCTCGCCCCGCTTGCGGTAGAACGCCTCGACACGCCGAGCTGCGTCACCCAGCTTCTCCCGCCGCCGCCCCTTGGGGACGGCTGACTCGAGCTGCGCGTATCCATCGAGGAGCAGCGGCTCGGCCTCGGTCAGGCGCTCGAGTCCCACGAGGGCCTCGCCGAGGAGGCTGCGGCACTCGGCGGTCCTCCAGTGCCCCTCGCCCAAGGTCTCGGTGAGGGCGACAAGGTTCTTCTGCAACAACGCCTCGGCCTCTGTATATCTCTTCTGGGCGATGAGCACGGAACCCAGACCGCTGCTGTAGGTAATCAGCAGATGGGGGTGATCGGGCCCCAGGACTTTTCGTTGGGTCTCGGTGAGTTCAAAATAGAGCGCGGCGGAGTCTTCGAGCCTTCCCTGCTTGGCGCGAAGGTCGGCCAAGTCACCGACGGCCACCAACGTCAAGTGATGCTCATCACCGGCGGAACGGCGCAGGCCTTCCAGAGACCGCTGCAGGAGCTGCTCGGCCTCCGCAAATCGTCGCTGGCGGACGCATAGCCGGGCCAGAAGGGCCTGCGCGTCCAAGGTGGTCAAATGCTCTTCACCCAGCGTCTTTCTCGACCCCTCGATAGCCCTGCGGATGTGCATCTCGGCCACGTCAAACTTGCTCTGCCTGAACAGGATGTAGCCAAGGTTTGCGCGCGACGCGAGGGTGTTCACATCCGTCTCGCCGAGCGTCTCCCGCTGGACCTCCAGGGCTTCGGCGTAAAACCTCTCCGCTTCCGCAAGCTTACCTTGGCTCTCGAGGAGATGGCCGATCGCATTCAACGTATCGTAGTTTCGTGCGCCGAGTACGAGGCGTCGACCCTCGAGGGCCTCCCGATAGTAGCGCTCAGCCTCCGAGAAGTGTCCTCGCTCTCGCAAGAGTATGCCGAGCCTCTCCATAGCATCCAAAGTGAGGGGATCCGTGTTGCCCAGGACCTCGCGCCGACCGGCGAGGGCCTCTCGGACCATGAGCTCAGCCTCTTCGACCTTCCCCTGCTCATGAAGAAGGGAGCCCATCCCGTAGATAGACTCGAGCGTATCTGGGTGCTTGCCGCTCAAAACGCGACGGCGGATGGCGAGCGCCTGCTCCTGAGCAACCATCGCTCGAGACACGATGCCGGCCTCCGCCATCTCGTCGACCAGAGACTGAAGAAGCCTCGCCTTGATCTCCGGCTGTTCGGCGAACTCGGCCTCCACGGCCGCCAAAGAGGGCGCGAAGAAGTGAGACTCGATCGCGGCCGCGGCCAGCGTGGTGAAGTTTGCGCTGTCGAGTCGATAGGAAGCGTCGGGGCTGGCCTCTGATCCCGAAGCGCTCAACTGGGCGAGGAGATCGCGTCGCAGCTGTTCGCCCATGCGATAGGCGTCGATGTCCTCGAATCGCGCGGCCTGAAACTCCGCCACGCTCAGAAGCTCTCGTTGGGCTCGGCGCTCCCGCTGCGCCTGCATGACCGCGCCTCCGGCCAGAATGAGGAGAGAGATAGATATGACCCCGCTCGCCGCGACCGCGGCGGTGTTCCTTCGCAGGAACTTAGCGGTGCGGTAGGCGAGCGAGGGTGGCCGCGCTTTGATGGGTTTGCTCTCCAAGTATCGCTCGAGGTCCGCGGCGAGCTCCCGGGGCGAGTCGTAGCGCCGGTCCCGGTCCTTGGCCAGCGCCTTGAGCACAATCCAGTCCAGATCGCCCGCGAGCTGGCGTGGCGAGAACTGAGCGGGGCGCCCCCCCGCTGAGGGCGACAGCGGCGGGGGGGAAGAGACACGGGCTGAGGGGCGCGGCACTTCGTCCTCTCGAATCGCGCGCAGCACCTCCGCGAGGCCCAACGCTCCCGGCTTCGAGGAGCCGAAAGGTCGCTTGCCCACCAAAAGCTCATAGAGGACAACCCCGAGAGCGTACACGTCGACGCGGGTATCGGTGCCGGTTTTCCCCTCCACCTCCAACTGTTCCGGGCTCATATATGCGGGCGTCCCCATCAGGACCCCGCCGGCGGTCTGGAGGGTGTCTAGGGTGAGCTTCTGCCCGATGGCTTTGGCCACTCCGAAGTCGATGATCTTCGGGACGGAGCCGCCGTCGATCCGGCGCACCAATATATTCGAGGGCTTGAGGTCTCGATGAATGATCGCCTTGAGATGAGCGTGCTGAACCGCCTCGCAGCACTTGATGAAGAGCCTCAGGCGCTGCTCGAGGCCGAGATCGTGACGCGCGCAGTGCTCGGTGATGGGCGTACCCTCTACATACTCCATCACCAAGTACGGCAGGCCCTGCTCGGTGGCCCCGGCATCGAAGACTTGGGCGATGAACGGATGGTCCATCAGAGCCAAGGTCTGGCGCTCCGCCTCGAAGCGGGTGAGCACCAGCTTCGTTTGCATTCCCGCCTTGAGGGTCTTCAGCGCCACTCGCCGGCGGACCTCGTCCTCCTGCGCGAGGTAGACCACGGCGAAGCCTCCTTCGCCGATCTGATCCAAGATCTCATAGCGACCGACCTTATGGCCGGCCCGAAAGCTCACCGCGCCTCTCCATGCATCCCTACGGAAGGCCACGTCGATCGCTGAGGGCCCCCGCTCCGCGTCCACCGACAACAGCTCCATCACCTCGCCGTAGACCGCCTGGTTGCCGCCGCACCGAGCGCGAACGAACGCTGCTTGCTCTTCGAAGGGGACCTCCAGGGCCGCCCCGAAGAGCGCCGCGATCATCGGATCGTCTGCCATTCACGGTGCCCCGGAGACCGAATCTCGCAAGGCTCGGGTCAGCCACGCTCGGGCGAACCTGAGGTCGCGTCCGACCGTGTTGACCGAGACGTCCAGCGCCGCGGCAATCTCGTCCTGGGTGAGCCCCCCGAAGTAGAAGCATTCGACCACTCGGGCGTGGCGCTCGTAGCGGTCGGCGAAGTGGTTCAAAGCCGCGTCGAGGTCGAGCAGATCGACATGGAGCGGCACTTCGGGGTCTGCCACGTTCGTAAGGGTCACGAACTCCGCGCCGCCGCCTCGCTTCTGGGTCCCGCGCTGGCGCGCCTGATCGATGAGCACGCGGCGCATCGTCCGAGCTGCGATGGCAAAGAAGTGAGCGCGGTCGACATAGTCCACGTCTGCTTGAATCAGACGCTCATACGCCATGTTCACGAGCTCCGTAGTTTCAATCTCGGCTCCGTGCTCGTGCACGATGTTGCGGCGGGCGATCGCCTTGAGTTCGACATAAACCTCTGAGATGAGAGGCTCGAGAGCCCTTTCGTCACCGGCACGCCACTGCTTCAGGAGCAGAGTCACTGCCGCGCTGCTCACCCCGCGAGGCTGACATGGAGACTGGGGCCGAACAACGGCTGGAAACCCCAGCGCGACTTCCGCGGGAGGGCTCATGATGCAAAGATCCCGCTTCACCGAAAAAACATGGGGGAGCTCGCGTCCATTTTGCGCTTGAGGAAGTGTGAGCTCGGTCAAGCACCGGATCCCACTGCGACCGCCGATACTTGCAGTCCTGCTTCTGGCCTCGGCTTCTCTGCTGAGTTCGACCCTCAGGGCCGGTCCCCCCCGGGAGCAACTCAAGATAGCCGTCGTCCTGGACGGGCCTTCGGTCTCGGCCGAAACCCTCTTGGAGATGAGCCGCGCGGAGCTCGAGCGCTTCGGCTACGAGGCGGGAGCGCTCTTCTCGGACGCGCGCAATCGAACCGGCGATTTCAGCGGACCAACGGCAAGGCGGCTCCTCGCGGACGCGCTGAAGGATCCACGATCGAACCTGGTTTGGGCCTTTGGGCCCATCAGCTCGGCCGCGGCCGTCGAGGCGGCCCTGGCCGGCCGTCTCTCGAAGCCGGTGGTGGCGCCCTTCGTTTTCGACGAGGCCAGCCGCCGTCTACGCGCCGCCGAAGGGGCGTCCACCCGGCTCGCCCACGTGGTGTTCACGCCGTCGCTGTCACGAGACCTGTCGGTGCTCTCCGCCGCTCTGCCCGTCCGTCGCCTTGCTTTCATCCTCGCTGAGCCCATCCGGGAGGCCATTCCCGACGCGGCGTCCATCCTCCAGACGGAGGCGGCAAAACTCGGAGTAGACCTCGAGGTCGTCTCGGGGCCGGACCCGGCCGAGATGGTGAGAGGTCTCTCGGACGACATCGACGCGGTCTACGTCGGCTTTGACCCCCGGCGAACCCCGAGCCAGCTGAAGCTTCTCTCCGAAGCTCTACTTGCAAGGGGGCTGCCGAGCTTCTCCCAGCTGGGCCGACTCGAAGTGGAGCAGGGGCTGCTCATGGGGGTGGGGAACCCGGAGAACGCCCAACGTCTAACCCGCGCGGTGGCCGTTCATACCGATGCCATCCTGAGGGGGGAGCGGCCGGGAAGTCCGAGCTATGCCTTCCAGAGCGTTGAGAATCTCGTCATCAACGACGCGACCGCGAGGAGACTGAAGCTCGCCCTTTCGTGGTCGGTGTTGAGCGAGGCCGAGCTGGTCGCCAAGACCGAGGTCGAGGACGCCGAGAAGTTCGATCTACGCCAGCTGGTCGAGCAGGTTCGAAACGAAAACCTCAGCGTTCGGGCGAGCGCTGAGGAGGTCGGGGCCAGCGAACAGGCCGTGGGAGAGGCCATCGGGGCGCTTCTGCCCTCGCTCGACACCAGCGTCAGCGGCGCCGTGGTCGACCCCGATGGCGCGAGCGGGCTCAACCCCGAGCGAAGCCTCAGCTGGTCCGCATCCGCCTCGCAGGTCCTCGTGAACGAACCTGCTCTGGCCCAACTATCCGTCAACCAACACCTGCGAGACGCGGCTCGTTTCGACAATCAGACGACCGCCCTCGACCAAGTGGAAGCCGCCTCGACCGGCTATCTCGACGTCCTCCGGAGCATGGTGACGGAGGAAATTCAGCGGGAGAACCTCAGAGTCACGAAGACGGAGATGGCCCAGGCCAGGGTCCGCCTGGCCGTGGGGAGCGGATCCCAGAGCGAACTCTTGCGTCTGGAAAATCAGCTCGCGAACAACCGAACGAGCGTGATCGACGCGGTGGCGACGCGGAACGTGGCCGAGCTCGAGCTACTCCGCCTGCTGAATCGTGCCACGGAGGACCCGCTCATCCTTGCCGACATGTCGCTCGAAAGCTCCCCTCTCATGAGAAGTGGAGAGCGCCTTCGCCGATTCATGACCGGGCCCCAGCGCTTCAACGCGCTCCGAGGGTTCATGGCGCAGGAAGCCCTGCGCCACGCGCCCGAGCTCAAGGCAGCGGCGTCCCGCTTGGCTGCCCAGCGGCGACAGGCCCTCAGCGCTCAGCTCGCCCTTTTTGTACCGCGCGTCACTCTGAGCGGGAGCGTGACCCAGCTCATCGACAGCGGAGGCGCCGGTACCTCGCCCGAAGAGCAGGCCATCTTTCCCATCAACGACTTCAACTGGCAGGTGGGTATCAGCGCCAGCCTGCCGCTGTTCGAGGGGACCGCTCGGTATCGTCGTATCGGTCAGGCCGATGCCGATGCTCGTCGCTTGGCCCTCGAGCTCGAGGCCCGCAGTATTCAAGTGCAGACCAGTCTGCGATCTCTGCTCCACCGGGCAGGAGCCTCCTACGCCAACATCGAGCTGCAGCGGGACGCAGCCGAGGCGGCCGACCGCAACCTGGCGTTGATTCGGGAGGGTTACGCTCGAGGCAAAGAGAACATCATCACCTTGGTCGACGCTCAAAACCAAGCGTTGACCGGCCGTCTCAACGCGAACACCGCCGTCTACAACTTTCTCATCGACTTGCTCGAGGTGCAGCGAACGATGGGTCGCTTTGCCCTCCTGCTCTCCGATGCCGAGATCGAGGCTTTCTTTCGACGGCTGCAAACCTTCGCTTCGACCCAGGAGGACCATCGTGAATGAAGTAGAGTCCAGCATATATAACCAGGGGTCGCGACCACGGAGATGGCGCCGGATTCTACCCGTCGCGGTGCCCGTAGGCGTCGCGCTCGGACTCCTCCTCGCCCTTCGGGCCGGACGTCCCGAGCCCAAGCGACGCGCGGTAGATGCCCGAGGGGCTCCGGTGCGCGTTCTGAAGGTCACTCCCCGCGCCGCAGTGCCGAGAGCCGTGGGTTACGGCGTGGTGGAGGCCGCCTACGAGTGGGAGCTCGTAGCCGAAGTATCGGGGCGCGTGGTCAAGATGAACGAGGACCTCCGGGTGGGTCAGGTGATCGAGCGGGGGGCCACCCTCCTGAGAATCGATCCCCAGGACTACAAACTGACCGAGAAGCAGCGACGCGCCTCGCTCCAGAACGTGCAGGCTCAGATTCAGCAGCTCGAATTGCAGCGGCGAAGTGTGCAGGCCAACCTCAAGATCGAAAAACAGTCCCTGGCGCTCACGGAGCGCGAGCTGGCCCGGACCCGCTCTTTGTTCGCGAGTGGCTCCGCCACCCAAGCCGACGTCGACAGCGCCCAGCGAAGCGCTTTGACCCAGCGAAGCGCCGTCCAGTCCTTAGAGAACCAGCTCCGTGAGCTCCCCGCGTCCATGGCCGGGCTCCGGGCTCAGCTTCAGGAGTCGAAGGTGAGTCTCGAGGGGGCTCAGCTCGACGTCGGCCGCACCGAGATCGTGGCCCCCTTCGACATCCGGATTCGCGAGCTGAGTATCCAGCCCCGCGAGCTCGTCACCGCGGGGCAGACCCTCGCCGTAGCCGACGGCATCGCGGCGGCGGAGGTTCCCGCTCAGCTCACCTTGGGGGCTCTGCAGTCCCTGCTCGTCGAGAGCTCGACCGTGGGCGGTCGAGTTCGCAGCGAGGGCGTACAGACCCCATCTGCCTTGGGGCGCCAGCTTCGAAACCTCGACATCAGGGCCGTGATTCGCATCGAGAGTGGAGGGTCACAGGCGAGCTGGGCGGGGGAGGTCACGCGTATCGGAACGGTGAACGCCACCACTCGGACCATCGGTGTGGTGGTGACGGTCGGGGAGCCGCTCGACGTGGTCGAAGGCTCCCCCCCTCCCCTCCTTCTGAGCGGAATGTATGCAGAGGTCGAGTTCATCGGGCAGAGGCAAGGGGGGTGTCTGGCCGTTCCTCGCGGGGCTATCCGCGCCGGCAACCAGGTTTACGTCGTGAGCGAGGGATCGCGCCTCGAACGGCGCGAGGTCAGCATCGGGCTTCGGCAGGCAAACTTCAGCTGCGTCGTCGAAGGGGTCGCCGACGGAGACAGCGTCATCATCACCGACGTTCAGCCCGCGGTGCAGGGGATGCTCGTTCTTCCCCTCGAGGACGGGACGGCGACGGAGAGCTTGCTTAGGGACCTCTCAGGCGAAGGGGATGCCAAGTGAGCGCAGAGACCGCGAGCAAGGATTCGAAGCAGAATCCCACGATCCGGCTCTTTGCTCGGCATCCCACCGCAGCCAACTTGCTCATGATGATGCTCGGCATGATGGGCATCGCAGTGCTGCCCTCCATGCAGCGAGAGACCTTCCCGGACTTCTCCCTCGATACTCTCGTCATCACCGCTGTCTACCCCGGTGCTTCTACGGCATCGGTGGAGCAAGCCGTGGTTCAGAGGATCGAGGAGGCCGTCGAAGGCGTCGAAGGCGTGGCTGAAGTGAGATCTGTCGCGCAAGAGGGGCTCGCCACCCTTACCGTCGAGATGGCGGAGGGCGGCGACATGACCGTTTTCCAAGCTGACGTCCAGGCTGCCCTCAACTCTATCGGCAGCTTTCCGAGCGGCGTGGAGGACCCCGTGATGGAGCGGGGCGGCATCAGCTCGGCGGTGGTTTCGATCGCGGTGCAAGGGTCGATGCCGGCCACGGATCTCCGCAGCTACTGCGAACAACTGCGCCGCCTGCTGCTCCGAGACCCGGACGTCGCCCTCGTGGACGTGGCGGGCTTCTCGGATCGGCAGCTCAAGGTGGAGCTCCGGGAAGGGGTGGCCACCCAATACGGCCTGAGCGTCGACAGCGTGGCTGACATCATCGCCAGTCAGAGCCTTGATATGCCGGCGGGAAGCATCGAGACGCGGGAAAGTGAGATCCTCGTGCGCCTGTCCGAGGAACGCCGAAATGCGGCGGAGCTTTCCCAGCTGATCGCCCTCGAGGATCCGTCCGGCGGAACCCTCACCCTCGGCGACATCGCTTCGATTCGAGATACTTTCGAGAAGGGGGAGGAGAAGCTGTCCTTCAACGGCGAGCGGGCAGGCCTCCTCACCGTCAACAAGACCAAGGACCAGGACGCGCTCCGCATCCTAGCCCGGGTGAAGGAGTTTCTGTCCGCTCAGCAAGCGGTCAAGCCCGAAGGGGTCACGCTCACCCTCACTCAAGATCGAGCCTCCGTCATCCAGGAGCGCATCGACCTACTCATCGAGAATGGAGCCCAAGGCCTCGTCCTAGTCTTCGGGGTGATGTGGCTCTTTTTCGGGGTCAGGCTGGCCTTCTGGGTGGCCGCCGGGCTCCCCGTGTCCTTCCTCGGGGCTTTCTTCATCATGGAGAGCATGGGGCAGACCATCAACATGATGACCATGGTGGCGCTGCTCATGGCTCTCGGCCTGCTCATGGACGACGCGATCGTGCTCGCGGAAAACGTGGCGGCCGAGTTCGAGCGGGGAAAGCGGCCCCTCGATGCGGTCGTGGACGGCGTAAGCGGGGTTGCAGCGGGTGTCTTCAGCTCCTTCCTCACCACTCTCGCCATCTTCGTACCCCTCGCCTTCCTGACCGGCACCATGGGCAAGGTCCTCCTCGTCATCCCGATCGTGCTGAGCGCGGTCCTGACCGTAAGCTTGGTGGAGGCCTTCCTCATCCTCCCCAATCACCTGAGTCACGTCGAGCTGGGAAAGCCTGTCGGATGGCGAGCTCGCTTCGAAGCGGGTTTCGACAGCTTCCGCCAAGGGCCGGTGGGGCGCCTCGCCGACGTCGCGGTCGACCGACGCTATCTGACCTTGGGACTGACGCTCGGTCTCTTCATCACCTCCGTGGCCGCCTTCTCAGGCGGACTCCTGAAGTTCGAGGCTTTCCCGGAGACAGAGGGAAATATCGTGCAGCTTCGCCTGCTGCTCCCGTCCGGGACGCCGCTGCGCCGTACCGAGGAGATCGCCGCCCGGGCCGAAGCAGCCCTCCGCAGAACCGACGAGAGGCTCCGGACGGTCCAGCGGGAAGGCCAATCCCTGGTTCAAAACGTGACCACGCGCTTCAACTACAATCCCGACTCGGGGGAGGCAGGTCCCCATCTCGCCACGGTCACGGTGGACCTTCTCCCCGCCGAGGAGAGAGTAGGACGACTGGACGAGCTGCTCGCCGTGTGGCGGGAGGAGCTGGGCCCTCTCTCCGACGTCGTGGTGGCCAACTTCACGGAGCCGACGACCGGCCCCGCAGGCTTCGCCATCGAGGTCCGACTCCGAGGCGAGGACCTCGAGTCCCTCAGCGAGGCGGCCCAACGAACCATCGGGTGGTTCGAGGAGTACGACGGCGTACAAAATCTGCAGAGTGATCTTCGTCGCGGGAAGCCGGAGGTCCTGGTGCGGATGCGTCCCGGAGCGCTTTCGACTCAGCTCCAGGCCCAAATGGTCGCGAGTCAGCTGCAATCCGCCTTGTCGGGGCGGATCGCGCGGGAGCTCTTCGTAGGGTCCGAGGACTACGAAGTTCAGGTCGAGCTCGCCGGCAGCGAGGCGAACTCCGTGAGCGATCTCGAGTACTTTCAGGTGAGTCTGGGCGATCAGGGCTACGCCCCCCTGGGGACGATAGCGACTCTGGAGCCCGCCCGGGGCTTCTCGCGTATTGGGCGCGTCGACGGTCTCCGCACCGTCACCATCACCGGGGACGTCGATACCGAAGTGGCCAAC
>JBCBRU010000264.1:0-11103 GCA_039819565.1 Myxococcota bacterium
AGTCGCCCAGCTTCAGCGGCGAATCGAGGCGACCATCCAGGAGTTCCCGGACTTCTACTCGAGCCTCGACAAGACCGGTTGGGGTCAAGGGGTGCCCGGCGCCGTGATCTCCAATGATCCCGTGAGCGACTACCGTGAGCGTCGCGGCCAAGGCGAGAACCACGATCGCGCCTGGGTGGTGCCGCTCCTCGCCGAGATGATCGTTCTGGGTTTGAAACTCGGGAGGATGCGTTTTGGGAGCTACGCGCTCACGGCGGGGGCGGAGCGCGCACGATTTGGACAATACGCCAATCGAGACGTACACGAACACTATCACAGCAACCGGAGCGGTCCCGTGAGCGATCAGGTCAAATGGTACGTGGGGAACTTCGTCGCGGAGTCGGCCTATCTCCTTCGGCGCCTCGATGAAGAGCGCCTCGAGGACGGCCGCACCTTACTCGACGCCACCGGCGTCCTGGTATGTACCGAGATGGAACGACACCACGAACGAGAGGACGTGTTCTGGGCCCTTGTCGGCGGTCCCTTCCGCCACCAGCCCAACCGCATCGGGCGGCCCGGTCAAAACGGGACCGATACCGACCTCTACAACACGATCGCCCACGGCATTCTCGCCCAGGAAATGCCGACCGGATACGATCCTACGCAGGAGCATATCTTCGGCGATGCCGAAGGCTTCACGGGCCTGACGTCCAGTCTCCTCGGCTAGCCCGAAGGTCTTGCCGGTTGGCCTTCGGCCACCCTCGAGGGGCGACTCAGGCAGATACCTACGGGTATCCTCCTTCCGCCGTCGTGCCCCCCGGCGCTCCGCACTCGGCGCCTCCGGGGGTCGCTCGACCCGATCCGTACCCCAGCAGACTTCGTTGATTTGGATACATCTCCAAATCAGCGGGCTCCTAGGGATGGCGAGGCCCGAGCTTGCGAGACCAATGAAGGGCGTTGTATTTTTGAAGGATAGCTTTCACCTTGGCCACCGGGATGGCCTCGAGGCGCCCTCGCTCACTCGACACGGTTTCGGCTTTGAAGAGAGCGTTGAAGATTGCTTCCTGAGTGGCTTCGGTCGTGGCGCTGAAGAGGGGGGACATCGAGTCGTTGTCCAGCCGCTTGACCGCCACCGGTCGACCGCTGGTCCTAGGAATACGAACCTCGGGGTGGGTAGAAAACGCAATCACATAGTCGCCCGAACCATTGTGGGCGCTCGAACCGGTTCGCGCGAGACCCATGATCGCCCGCATCGCCAGACGATTCAGAGCCCTCGGGTGAAGGGGAGCGTCGGTCGCGACCACGATCATGATCGAACCGTCTTCGGCGTCCCGATCTTCCGGAGCGGTCGACCGGGCCGGAGCCTTCATCGCCTCGCGAAAAGCGTACTGACCTAGCTCGCGCCCCACCGGGGCGCCGTTCATCTGTAGGACCCCACCAAAGTTGGTCTGAACCAGCACCCCCACCGTGTAGCCGCCGAGCCCCTTGGGGAGCTCACGCGAACTGGTCCCGATACCCCCCTTCCAGCCGAAGGCTTGGGTGCCCACTCCAGCCCCCACGCTGCCCTCCTTCACCGGCCCCGGAGAGGCGGAAGCCAGAGCTGCGAAGACGTCGGCTTGCCCTACGGGATTGGCCCACATGTTGTTGACGACACTGTCGTTGGTTTCACCGACGACGGGGTTGACCGTGTGCTCCCCCATCCCGGGCTGGGTGTAGACCCAAGCCTTCAGGGCATCGGCAGCCTGCCACACACACAGAGTGCACGTGAGAAGGATGGGCGTCTCGATCTCGCCGAACTCTCGCACCTGGGACTCGCCAATGAGCTTGCCGTATCCGTTGCCGACGTGGATCCACGCCGGAATCGGGTGCGTGTAGAGGTTGCCCGGGCCGGGGATGATAGCCGTGACTCCGGTGCGGATGTCCTTGCCCCGAACGATCGAGCGGTGTCCGACCTTGACCCCCTCAACATCGGTGATGGCGTTGAGGGGGCCGGTCGGAAAGATGCCAATCTCGAGACCCATCTCGCGGGCACGAGGCCGGGGCGAGCGACGAGCGTCGTCCGCCCAGCTCATCTTCGCGCCTCCGACAGGGCAGGAGAGCACCCCGAGGAACAGGACCGAGTAAGTCAGCTTGACCAGTGGGGTCATACCCGCTTGATAGCGGCCCCTGGGAAAAGGAGCAACGTTCCGGGGGACCGAAGCTAGACACTCCGCCGCCAGGACTAGATGGGCCCCCGGGACCGGGCCTCGCACGCCGGCGAAACTTCTCGGGGGGTCCCATGCAGGAAGACCTGCAATAGGAAGAGCCTGTGCAATAGGAAGAGCCTGCGCAATAGGAAGAGCCTGCGTAAGGCGGTTGGCGATTCCGGTGGCCCTGGCCACCTGAACATGGGAGACAGGGTCCCACGCCTCGTGCGAAGGCGGACGAATACATGAGTGAAGACGGGACGAGGACATTCCACAACCGAATCACCGAGATGCTCGGGGTCGAGGTTCCCATCGTACAGGCCCCGATGGGTTGGATCGCGAGGTCTCAGCTGGCCTCCGCGGTCTCGAACGCGGGTGGGCTCGGAGTCATCGAGACCTCCTCGGGCGAGCTGGACGCGGTTCGACGAGAGATTTCGAAGATGCGGGAACTCACGGATCGGCCTTTCGGGGTCAACATCGCCCAAGCCTTCGTTCGAGATCCCGATATCGTCTCCTTCGTCATCGACCAAGGCGTCAAATTCGTGACGACCTCGGCCGGCAACCCCGAGCGATATACCAGCGTTCTCAAGGCGGCAGGTCTGACCGTGTTCCACGTGGTCCCTACCTTGAGCGCCGCCCTCAAGGCCGTACGGGCCGGCGTTGACGGCCTCGTGGTCGAGGGCGCAGAGGGCGGTGGCTTCAAGAATCCCAAAGACGTGTCGACGATGGTGCTGCTCCCCCTCGTGAGGTCCAAGGTGAAGGTGCCCATCATTGCTGCGGGCGGCTTCCTAGACGGACGCTCGATGGCCGCAGCCTTCGCCCTGGGGGCCGAAGGCATCCAGATGGGAACCCGCATGGTTTCGGCATCGGAGTCGCCCGTGCACGCAAACTGGAAGCGCGCGATTGTCGACGCACGCGAGACGGACACGGTGCTTCTGAATCGAGCCCGCTCGCCGGCCCTTAGGGCCCTTCGCACCGAGAAGACCAGCCGATTGGAGTTCGACACAGAGACGAACGCCATGACCGAGTTCGGGACCGTGCTGGACCTTTACTTCGGGGGAGACATGGAGGCCAGTATTGCGCTCACGGGCCAGGTGGCGGGACGAATCGACGCCGTCCGGCCCGTGGCCGACATCATCTCCGAGGTTCGCGAGGAGTTCTTTCGCGTGATCGCCGAACTATCTCAGCAATACTGACTCCCCAAAACGGGAGCGGCTACGCAGCGGGGGTCGCCGTCGAATCTGCGGCTTGGATCATCACCTCACTGAGGAGTCCGTAGGCCGCCGACCATGCGCCTTCGACGTCCTGCGTCCACGCTTCACCGAGCCCGCCCGCGAGTGTCTCCAGCAGGGCCTCGCCCACGACCGGATAGTGTTCGGGCTTGGCCCCGTATTCGACGTGTCGGGCTCCGAGAGCGGCGACCTTTGGCGCGAGGACGTCGAGCTTGCGCAGACTGGAGACCACCAGAGCGAGCGTCTGCCTGAGCTTGAGGCGCTGATTCGACATGTCGTCCGGGAACAAGGCGCGAGCCTCGGGAGCCTTCTCGAAGAGAAGCCGGTAGAACGTCTCGAAAGCGGCATCTCCGAGCGCTTCCACGCGCTCCCAACTCGTTTCGATGAGCTCGATCTGTTCTGGGGTCATACCGAAGGAGTCGGTCGGCCACGGTCGATCTCGACGCTGGGCCCCGGATCGAGACCAACATGCTCGCCCCCGCGTGGGATGTGCGCCTTGATCGATTCGGGGGGCCGGTCCACATTTCCCTTCAGCATGGCCAAGCCCTTTGCCTCCTCGGCGGATACAGAGCAGAAACCGGAGACGCTAGAGGTGTTGGGCGACGGCGTTTACGCCCTGACCGCAGAAGGAGACCCCAACGTCGGGGCCATCGAAGGCGAGGACTTTCTCGTGTGCATCGAGGCTCGCGCCACCCCCGCGGCCGCTCGACGTTGGCTCACCCGCCTCCGCGAACACACCGACAAGCCGGTGCGCTATCTGGTTCTGACCCACTACCATGCCGTCCGTGTCCTCGGAGCGTCGGCCTTCGATGCAGAGCTCATCGTGACCTCCGACGCGACCCGCCATCTCATCGAGGAGCGAGGCCGTGAGGACTGGGCCAGTGAGTTTCAGCGTATGCCGCGCCTCTTCGAGGCGCCCGAAGAGATTCCCGGCCTCACCCATCCGGACCTGACCTTCGGAGACCGACTGCGGATCGAGCTTGGTGGAGAACGGGGAGCGCTGGAGCTGCGCTTCTGCGGACGAGGACATACGGCGGGAGACATCGTAGCTTGGTATCCCCAAAAGAAGGTTCTGTTCGCTGGCGACCTGGTGGAGTCCGCGGCGGCTCTCTACACGGGAGATGCATTCCACTTCGACTGGTCCACCACGACCCTCGACGCCGTCTCGAGCCTCGGCGCTGAGGCCCTTGTCGGAGGTCGCGGCCCCGTCGCCCGAGGGTCCACCGAGGTTGGGGCCGCGATCGCGCAGACGCGCCGGTTTCTGCAGGGGATGATCGAAAACGTGCGGCCGGTCCACGCCGCGAACGGCACGCTGAAGGACGCCTTTGAGAGAACCCACGCTGCCCTCGTGGGCGACTACGGGGCCTGGCCGATCTTCGAGCACTGCCTTCCCTTTAACGTCCAACGTCTGTGGGATGAGCTCGACGGCGTGAGCTGGCCGCGCATCTGGACGGAGGCGCGCGACCGAGCGGTCTGGGCTGAGCTTCAGGATTAGCCGTGGTCCGCGACGACTTCTCGCATATTCCTCGCTATCGGCAGCTTCCCCCAGCGCCCTTGCCTCACGGTGAGGACAGCGCCCCCATCGTCATCGTCGGCGCGGGTCCGGTGGGTTTAACCCTGGCCTTGGACCTCGGTCAGCGCGGACACCGCGTCGTGGTCCTCGAGCGACTCGACTTCATCTCTGCCGGCTCGAAGGCCATCTGCTTCGCGCATCGAACCCTCGATATCTGGAATCGACTCGGAGTCGTAGAACCCATGATCGAGACCGGAGTGAGCTGGGATGTCGGGAAGGTCTTTCGCGGGGACCGCGGTGCGCCCATCTATCAGTTCAATACTCGGCCCGCAGGTTCGCGGATGCCTGGCTTCATAAATCTCCAGCAATACCGGGTCGAGGAGATTCTGTATGAGGCGGTGAGCCAGCTTCCGAATGTCGAGCTGCGCTACGGGCACCAGGTACGAAGCTTCGATGCGAACGCGACGGCGCTCTCGGTCGAGACGCAGCTTGGGACGTATCGCATCTCCGCCTCGTGGATTGTGGCCTGCGACGGGGTCAGGTCGTCGATGCGAACTCTAATGAAGCTCGACTTCGAAGGGCGCGTATTCGAGGACAACTTCCTCATCGCTGATGTTCGCCTCGAGGCGAGCCGGCCCGCTGAGCGATGGTTCTGGTTCGATCCTCCTTGGGGGGGTGCCTCCGCCCTCATGCATAAACAGCCTGGAGGTATCTGGCGGCTGGACTTTCAGCTGGGGTGGGACATCGATCGGCAGGAAGCATTGCGGGACGAGAACGTCGAGCGACTGGTGCGAGGGATGCTCGGCGAGGACGTTGAATTCGAGAAGGAGTGGTACTCCGTCTATACCTTTCAGTGTCGCCGTATGCGACGCTTCGTGCACGGACGGGTGCTCTTCGCCGGGGACGCCGCCCACGTGGTGTCCCCCTTTGGAGCCCGGGGCTGCAACGGCGGCATTGCCGACGCCGACAACATGGCCTGGAAGCTCGACGCCGTGCTGGGCGGGGCGTCTCCGGAGCTCCTCGAAACTTATGATCACGAGGCGGTGCTCGCCGCGGACGAGAACATCTTGAACTCGTCCCGCTCTACAGACTTCATGACCCCGAAGTCGAAGCTGAGTTCGGCCTTTCGAAACGCCGTCCTCGACATGTCGGAGTCCCAGCCCTTCGCTCGTCCCTTCGTGAACTCCGGACGTCTGTCGCAAGTGATCTCGTATCCGGACAGTCCTCTCAACGCCGCCGAGGTCGATCCCTGGGAGGGAGGCTTGTATCCCGGATCGCCGGCCGTGGACTGCCGAACGGAGGACGGCTGGCTCCTCGATCGACTGGGCGGAGAGTGGCGTCTCCTCGTCGCGGAGCGCCGGGAAGACTCCCACCTCCCACAGGTCGTCCTTCGAGGGGCGGAGGCGCGACATCGCTATGCACTTTCGCCGGGCGCAGCCTATCTGATTCGCCCCGATCAGTATGTGGCCGCACGGTGGAAGACCTGGAGCCCCGAGCGCCTGAGGGAGTATCCATGGCTCATCTAAAGACCGAGCCCCATCTGGCTCGCCCCGATGATTTCTACGAGAAACTTCTCGCCCTTCATAAGGGCTGTAGCGACGCTGAGAGTCACCGACGAAACGCCAAGCTCGTGCTCGCTCTGGCCAACCATATTGGTGACCTCCAAGTCCTGGAGGAGGCTCTGGACCTCGCTCGGGGGGAACCGAGCGGCGGGGACTAGAGCGCAGCTCTACTCCCGCTTGTGGAGGAGCTCGAAGTCGGTCCGCCGGTTTCGACTCCGACCTCCTTCGGTGGCGTTGGTGTCCACGGGCTGGCTCGGTCCGTTGCCCACGACCAGGATCCGCTGGGGGTCGAAGCCGTAGCGTTCCTGTAGGTACCGAGCCACGGACTCCGCGCGCTTCTTGGACAGGCGCACGTTGTAGTCGAAGGGTCCGCGATCATCGGTGTTCCCATCGATGCGGATGCAGTCGTTGAAGTAGATCTCGGCGAGGTGGGCAAATCGCTCGTCGATCACGTGCTCGTCGTCGGGAGTGAGGTGATATTCGTCGGTGCCGAAGCGCACGGACAGCCCCTTTTTGGACAACGGCAACTCGTCGCGGTCGCCGCAGTGCCGAAAGTCCGGCAGAGACTCGGCGCGATGCTCCCATCCGCGGAGTTTGGACCCGAGCCGCTGGACAACGATGGGCACGGCGACGTCAGACCACAAGGGGAGCCGCCCCAACCGCGACTCGACGCTCCGATACTTCGATGCGAAATACTCATAGAGGTGCTCGCCCGTTTCGCCGCGGTAGTCGGGGTTGAGTCCGAAGAAGTTCTGATTGTCGCCGAGGGTGGCGAGCCGAACCAGAGCGAGCTCGGATTCGGCCACGTGCCGACTCATCCGGAACTCTTTGACCATGATATCTCGAGCCCGGCGTCGCGCCCGCGCATCGCCGTTGATTTCAGCGTTGGCCCGGAGCCAACCCTCGGCGAGGCGCTCGACGGCCTCTCGTTTTTCCCGAACCACAGCCCCTCGCACCATGAGACTCTCGGCGATGAGAAAACTCGCGTCCGCGGTGGACTCGAGGCGGTGAGCCCCCCGGACCTCACGTAGACATCTCTCATCGTCGTCTATCCAAACCACGGCCGCATCTACCTCTCCGCGGATGAAGAGATCCGCAGCATCACGACTGCTCTCCGCCTCCACGACCCGAACGTCGCCGTAGCCCAAAGCCGCAAGATCTAAGGAAACGAGGAGGAAGCTGTGGGCCGTGGTGTGCTTCTCGAGGGCGATGGTTTTCCCCTTGAGGTCATTGAGGGTGACGATGTTGCTTCGCGCCACGACCACTTCCTCCCCTCGGGACCATGCGGCCTGGAGGAAGAGACTCGGGCGTTCGTCCTCGATGTCGCGATACTCGGTGGGCAGGTCGTCGACGGTTATCCACATCACATCGACCTCGCCGCTACGCCAGGCACGCACCGATTCAGGGATGTTCTCCTGGAGCCGAAAGCGGACGTCGAGGCCGAGATCGCGGAACCGGGAACGGGCGGAGGGCTCGAGTCCGCCGTTGAAGTACACCCCTCCGGCGTACCCGCCCCACCGGCGAATGCCGACCGTGAGCTGGGTCAGACGCTTCTCTACGGGGGTCTTCGCCACCGCCCTCGGACGAGGCGGACTCCGAGGACGAGGGGCGGGTTTGGCTTTAGCCGTCCCCTCGGGGCGCTTTGGAGCCCCTTTCACTCCGCAGACCGATTCGAAGTCCGGCGGACGACGCCCGATCAGATCGTCGGGCACCGAGTCGGGCGGAAGAAAGTCGACGGCGGACCCCAAGACGCGCCCGGTTGCAACCTCGAGAAGACGGACGTCGAGTCGCTGCCCCCGCCCGCGAAGGTCGGTGAGCATTCCCGTCAGGACAGCTTGAGCCGCCACTTGGCGCCCGATATCGATGGCTGTCGCCTTGTCCACACGCAGAGAGTGGGAACGGCAGAGCTCCTCGAAGGCCGCGTCCAGAGCGAAGCCGCGGTCTACGAGGACCACATCTTCACGCCCCTCGAGCTCCGGATAGAAGACGTCGGCGACGTAGTCCGCAGCGAGCGTGCGCTCGCCGCTTCGGCGCTCCACGAAGGGCACGATGCCCACCCGTCCCCTCGCCCGATCGGTGACTTTGGCGGCCAGCGTCCGAACGACATCCTCGAGTGAATCCGGAGGGGCCTCGCGGGCCGGAGAGAGCCCTGCACACCCGGCGGCGGCAAGGACCAGGGGCGCGAGCAGGGGGAGACAAGTGGGGGGTCTGCACACCGCAAGAGATTTCTTACACTGCTGAACGGCCCCGTCTACCGGCGAGTCGGCCCTCAGTCGGGAGGTGATGTGAGAAAGAGCACGATGGCCCTAGAAAGCGATGATGCCCTGGGTGTCGAAGGATGGAAGGTCCCCACGAATCTCTTCCACGAGCTCCAGTTCGGACCCGCGAATACGGAACACTCCGATCGCCCCGCTCAAACCGTAGAGCTGGTAGAGGAATGAGCCGTCGTTGCTTACGTCGACGTCGATGAAACCGTCGGTCGTCGCGAAGGCCACGGCCGGGTCCGTGCTCTGGGGGCGAGTCCCTTCGGCGGCGACGGCATTCACCAGCGATACGGATCCATCGGCACCGAAGCTGAAGGACGAGAGGCTGCTATCCAGAGCGTTGGAGACCCAGAAATAGTCACCGTCTCCCGAGAAGGCGATCCAGCAGGCCGTTCGGTCCCCGTCCACGAAAGAGCCGTCCGGGTTCGTCGCCGTCTGCAGATCCAGCTGACCGTTGGTGAGTTGGCCGCTCGCGTCGAGGACGAACGTCGACACCGAGCCATTTTGTAGACCTGGGAACACCGGGGGGGTGCCATCGGCTCGGAACTCCCGGGCCTCTGTGACGACGACGACATCTCTTCCGCTGGCGTCCTCGACAACCTCAAACCCAATGGCAGAAGGTAGGTTGCGACCGGCAGGGTTGCCGGGATTCGTCGACGCCGCACTTCCGGTGGGTTGAAGGGTTAGACTTCCGTCCGTCTCGACTCCGAACACCGTCAGTTCGTCGTTGTTGGCGGGAGAGAGCGCCGACGAGCCCGCATTGATCGACGCCACGATGAGATGGTTGCCATCGGCCGAGAAACGCACCGCCGAGGGTCGATTACCAAGGTCGCGGGGAGGACCGACGGGCCGCAGTCGGCCGTCGGCTCCCAACCAGAAACCCTGCAAGCTCCCCTGCTGATCAGGCTCGCCAACGAACAGAGGACTTCCGTCGGGATTCTCTCTCGTGATGTTCGACACGTACACCAAGGCGCCATGGACCGCGATCGAGTTCGGGCCCGCGTGACCCGCCCCTCCCGTCGGAGCCACGTCGACGAGCCCGAGGCTCAGGTCGTCCTCGACCCTGAGCACGCTGAGGGTGTCGGTCCCAGCGTTGACGGCGAGGAGGAAGCGCTGGTCCTCGGAGTGCTCGAGAGCATAGGCCGAGATGAGCGGGTCGAGGCCTTCACCGCCATCGAACTCCGTGGTCCCTGCCCCCCCAGTGGAGAACTCCCCGATGTACTGAAGGGTGCCGTCCCGCCGTCTCGAGTACGAGACCACCGAGTTTCCTTCCGGCCGATTCGTCATGGCGAAGACGCCTCCGGCCGGTTCCGGAGTGCGAGGCGCCCCCACCGCGATGATCCCCTGAGTATCCTCTTCGGGGAGGGTTCCCGTGAGCTCTTGGACTCGAGTGAGACGGTCTCCATCAATGGCGTACACCCCCACCGTCCCGGACAGGCCGTAGAGTTGATAGAGAAAGCGCCCATCGTCGCTGACGTCGAGGTCGATGAAGCCATCCGTCTCGGAGAACGCGAGGGCCGGGTCTGTCGAAGTGGGACGGGCACCTTCCGCAGCCACCGCCGCGAGGAGGCGAACTTCGCCACGGTCGTCGAAGGAGAAGGAAGAGAGACTCGCGTCGAGCGCATTCGAGACCCAGAAGACGCCACCGTCGGAGGAGAAGCTGATCCAGCAGGCCGTGCGGTCTCCATCGGTGAAAGAGCCGTCCGGGTTGGTCGCGGTTTGGATGTCCAGCTGGAGGGGATTCAGGACGCCATCCGTACCCAATGCGAAGGTCGACACCGAACCGTTCTGCAAGTTTGGGAAAGCGGGAGGAGAACCGTCAGCCTGAAACTCTCGAGCCTCCGTGACCACCACGATGTCTCTTCCGGCAGCATCCTCGACGATCTCAAAACCGATCGCGGAAGGTAGATTGCGGTTCTGGGGATTCCCACGCACGGTGCTGCGGGCCGTGGAGACCGCGCTCGCGGAGAGCGTACCATCCTGGTTGACCCGAAAGACGGTGAGCTCGTCATCGGCATCGTTCTCCAGCTCGCTGGAGCCGGCATTGATAGATGCCACGAGGAGGTAGTCACCCCGGGGACTGAACCTTATCGCCGAAGGGCGATTGACCAGGTCTACGGGATCGCCCAGGCGCGTCAACGAGCCATCTGCCCCGAGGAAATACCCAACGAGGCTACCTTCCTGATCCGGCTCTCCACCGAAGCCTCCATCTGGTCGGGTGATATTCGAGACGTACACAATGGAACCGAAGACCGCGACAGAGTTAGGGCCCCGATCGATGGTGCTCTCTGTGGCCGTGAGCCGAAGCGAGAAGTCCTCCTCTACGGCGAACGCACTGATCGAGTCGGACCCTGCGTTGACAGCCAA
>JBCBRU010000265.1:0-11091 GCA_039819565.1 Myxococcota bacterium
CCACGACCTCCGAGGCGATCTTCGTGGTTCGCGACGACCTCGATATCCGGGTCGGGGACCTCGTGCAGGTCAACGGCTTCGTCGACGAAGCCAGCGGCCGCACCGAGATCGTCGCCGACGGCACCATCAACCTTCTCGATACTGCCCAGGCTCTTCCTGATGCGGTGCGGGTGACCCTCCCGGCCTCGGCCAGCTTCGATACTTCCTTCGGCTCGCGGACCGGCGACTTCGAGGCTCTCGAGGGGATGCGCGTCGTGTTCCCACAGGGACTTACGGTGACGGAAGCCTTCGAGCTCGACCGCCTCGGCGAGCTTCGCCTGGCGCAGGGGGGGCGCTTCTTCCAGTTCACCCAGACCAACCCCCCGGACGTAGCAGGGTTCACGGCCCACCTCGAAAGCCTCGCCTCCCGCACCGTGGTGCTGGATGACGGCTTCACCGGAACCTTCCCCAACCCCGTCCGCTACCCGATGGGTGGGTTCTCGCGCACCAACACCCTGCGCATCGGCGACGCCGTGGGGGGGCTCACGGGCGTGTTTCACTCCGGCATCGGAGGCGCGCGCTACCGCTTGATGCCTACCGAGACCCCGAACTTCGTTCCCGTGAACGCACGTCCCAGCGTCCCCGACGTGGGCGGGAGCCTCAAGGTGGTGAGCTTCAACGTGCTCAACTACTTCAACACGCTCTCGGACGGGATGGGGAGCTGCTTTCAGCGGGGCTTCTTCTCGCCCGGCAACTGTCGGGGAGCCAACAGCCAGGCTGAGCTCGCCCGCCAGACCGAGAAGCTCGTGACCGCCATGGTCGAGCTCGACGCTGCAGTGTACGGGCTCCTCGAGCTCGAAAACGACATCGTGGACGGAGGCAACAGCTCCATCGCGGACCTCACGCGCGCCCTCAGCGCCCGCGGCACCCGCAGCTGTCAGGGGGAGTTCGACTATGTCGACCCGGGCGTGCGCATCGGCGACGACGCCATCGCGGTGGGCATTATCTTCTGCCCGGCGCGCCTTCAGCGCGCTCCGGGAAGCCAGCCTGTCGTGCTCACGGACGCGGACCTTGCCTCTCTACCCATCAGCTTCTCGTCCACGGTCGCGGTCTTCGACGGCAGCAGCACGAGTCGTTCGCCGCTCGCGGCGAGCTTTGTCGATGTGCAAACCGGAGGGGTGTTCACCGTGGCCGTGAACCACTTCAAGTCCAAGGGCGGAAGCGGAGCGGGTGACAACGCCAACGTGGGAGACGGGGCGGGCGCCTTCAACGGCACCCGAACCCGGAGCTCCGAGGCTCTGGCGGCCTGGCTCGGCACCGACCCCACCGGGGCGGGGACCGAAAACATCCTCATCATCGGCGACCTGAACGCTTATCCGCAGGAGACCCCCATCTCCACGCTCGAGATGGCCGGCTACGCCAACTTGGTGGGCGGTGGCTACTCCTTCACCTTCGATGGGCAGGCGGGCTCGCTCGACTACGCGATGGCCAGCGCCGCCCTCTCTACCCAGGTCACGGGCGCCGCGGACTGGCATTCGAACGCCGACGAGCCCGACCTCCTCGACTACAACCTGGATAACGGCCGGGACGAGTCGATCTTCGATGGCGCCGATGCCTATCGCTCCTCGGACCACGACCCCTTGATCGTGGGCATGACGGTGAGCCCGGTCCAGATCACCTCCGTCCTCACGGAGGACTTTTCTTCCGGGAACCTCGGCAGCTTCACCGAGACTAGCTCCTCCAGCAACGCCAACTGGGCCTTCCGAGACGATCAGACCGGCACCAGCGACGACCGCCCCGCGGCTCGAATCAACGGCTTCGGAGCGGACGCGGCGAGCCGTGACTGGCTCATTTCACCGGAGATCGCGGTGCCCAGCGTGGGGAGCACAACCCTCAGCTTCGATACTTTCGTGGCCTTCGGGGGTGGGGGCTTCGAAGCCTACGTGCTCGAGAACTTCGCCGGGGACCCGGAGACGGCAACTCAGACTCTTCTGACTTGGAACAAGCCGGCCGACAACTCGCGGGTGTGGACCGCGTCCGGACCCATCGATCTCTCGGCCTTCGCGGGACAGACCATTCGCGTGGCGTTCCTGTACACCAGCACCGGAACCGGGGGCGGCGATGGCGCCGACTGGTCCGTCGGCAACATCCGGGTCGAGAACTTCCGCGGTCTCCGGATCGGCTTCACGCAGAGCGCTCGACGGGTTCGAGTGGGTGAGCCCGTAACCTTCAACGCGAGCGCTCAGGGAGGCATGGGTCCCTACAACTTCGATTGGGATTTCGGAGATACCGCCACCGCGATGGGAGCGAGCGTCAGCCACACGTATATGGCTCCCGGAACCTTTACTTCAACCCTGACCGTGACGGACATGCAAGGCACCATGCAGCGCACCCGCGGTGAGGTCCTCGTGGTTCCCGCCACGGACGACCCCGTGCCGGTCGGGGCGGGCGATCTTCGGGTGGCCTCCTTCAACGCCAGCCTCAACCGCGGCTCGGCCGGGGCGCTCGTCAATGACCTCCGGACCTCCACCACCAGCGCCCAGGCGGGGCAGGTAGCCGAGGTCATTCAGCGCGTCCGGCCTGACGTCGTTCTCATCAACGAGTTCGACTACGACGAGATGGGAATGGCCGCATCCCGCTTCAATACCAACTACCTCCAGGTGGGACAGAACGGGGCGATGGCCATCAACTATCCCTTCGTCTACACCTCGACGGTGAACACGGGCGTGCCCTCCGGGCTCGACCTGAACAACGACGGCGGAGTGGGGGGGCCCAACGACGCGTTCGGTTTCGGGTTCTTCCCGGGTCAGTTCGGCATGGTGATCTACTCGCGTTTCCCCATCGACACGGCCGCCGTCCGCACCTTCCAGACCTTCAAGTGGCAGGACATGCCCGGCGCCCTTCTCCCTCGGACCCCGGGTGAAGGCCCCGGGGCTGGCGCGCTGTGGTACTCGCCGGAGGAGCTCGCGGTCTACCGTCTCTCGTCGAAGAGCCACTGGGATGTGCCCGTCAACGTGAACGGCACGCGGGTCCATATCTTGGCTGCGCACCCGACGCCTCCGGTTTTCGACGACGGCACCTTGACCTTCGACGGCGTCGTAAACGCGGTGGACTTCAATGGTCTCCGCAACCACGACGAGATTCGCCTCTGGGCCGACTACGTAACGCCCGGACGCGGGGAGTACATCTACGATGACGCCGGCGCCACCGGTGGGCTGGGCATGGGGGAGCGCTTTGTCATCGTGGGTGACTACAACGCGGATCCCTTCGACGGCGACAGCACTGCTGATGCGGCGGTGCAGTTCACCAACCACCCCGAGATCAACAACGACTTCGTACCCGACAGTAAGGGAGGAGCGGAGCAGGCGGCCATCCAGGGCGGCATCAATGACGACCACGTCGGCAACCCTGCCTTCGATACTTCGGACTTCGGGGAGCCGCCAGGAAACCTCCGCGTCGACTACGCGCTGCCCTCCGAGTTCGGCCTCGACGTGGTAGGTGGGGGTGTCTTCTGGCCGGAAGAGACCAACCCCTTGTTCGACCTCGTATCGGCGAGCGACCATCGCCTGGTCTACGTGGACCTCGAGCTCACAAACCTCGGGACTTTGGTTCGGTCGACCGACGAGCCCGCGGGCGCCAACTGTGAAAACGGAGGCGTGAAGCTGGACTCGGGGCGTGATCTCGACGGCAACGGTCAGCTCGACGACACCGAGGTCGAGAGCACCCGATTCGTCTGCGACGGGGCCAACGGCGTCGATGGCATGGACGGCATGGACGGCATGGACGGGGCGCAGGGGCCGGCGGGCCCTCAGGGCCCCGCGGGTCCGACCGGGCCCCAGGGACCTCAGGGTCCTGAGGGAGAGAGCGGCGCCGCGGGTCCCTTCCTCCTCGCCCTCGGGTTCGCGGCCGCTCTCCTCGAGCGCCGCCGACGTCGCTGACCGAAGCCCTCGCCCGGAGGACATCTCCTCCGGGCGCCCCCGTCCTCCTGCATCGCTTACCCTCGGATGGTTCTCCTCCATCCAACCTCAGATTTTGCGATCCTCCAAAGGTACTGGTTCGACGTGCCGTCGGAGGGTTCTCATGCCGCGGTGATGACCTCAAGAGGAGACCGAGGATCTCGGGCCGGTGCCGAAGTCCGAACTATTGCTAGGGCTGACCCGATGGATCTCTCGGGCTCCGCCTCGCGAGGCGGTAGATAGTTATCCAGACGAGGGTGGCGGCCACGCCGCCGAGCACCCCATAAAGGTGAGACTCGGAGAGCACTTTGCCGCCGACGAGCGCCTCCGTCGAGGAGGGGGTGCCGTGGAGCTCATCGAAAGCTAGCTTGACGACGAGTCCGGCCAGGATCAGGGCCCCGGTCGGCTTCCGCGCCTGCGCCGCGAGGACCGCTCCCCCCGCCGCCACGCCATACAGGACGCCTGAGAAACCTACATACCAGCCCAGATCTCGGTGTCGAAGTAGTACTCCGGCGTCCACCGAGAGGGCGGCGACCACCAGGAGCAAGACTAAAGAGGCGGGCTTGCGGAGCGCAGGAAGCGCGATCGCGAATCCGAGAAAGGTGGTCAGGTTGAGGATGGCGTGGCTCGTCGTCAGGTGAACGGCGTGCGCGGTGAAAAGCCTCCAGGGCTGGGTGAGCGCGAGAACCGGTTCGAGACGGAGCGCTTCCCTGGCTGATTGGGGAAGAAAGCAGCCGAGCAGGATGGGCCCGACCACCAGTCCGACCGCTGTCAGGCCTACTTTTGAACCGCTCGACATGTCTGGGCCTACCCCGAAACATTCTCGGGCACGCGGGTGCCGGAGGGCCTTCGCTCTCTTCTGCTTTCCGAAGCTCGACAGGCGCGAGCTACCTTGCCCCAGTCATGATGCGTGCCACCCTGGTTCTCCTGCTGACTCTCCCACTGTTGGCCTGTACGTCCGACCTCGGAACCGTCGAGGTCACCGACGACCACCGCCTTCCCGATCTCGTTAATCGAGCGCGTGAGCTGCCCCCATCTATCTTGGCCGATCGGCCTCCAGTTCCCGTGTCGGGAGGAACGCTGTGGGCCGGAGATAGCCTCGTCGTCGCGGCTGAATCCGACCGCGATCAGATTCATGTCATTTCGCGCACCGACGACCCCCGAGAACCCCTTCGCCTCGTGACCCGCATTCAGCTGCTCCCGGGAGAGGAGCCGGGTCGGGTGGTGGAGGGAGGAGGCAGCTTCTTCGTAGTGCTTCGTGGCGCTGGCGCGATTGCAGTCATCGAGGACGAAGGCACCGACGGGGCCGTGGACTGGCGCGTCACTCGGCGCTTCGCGGCGTGTGCCGCGCCGCGAGGCCTCGACTACGCCGAAGGTGCTCTGTGGGTTGCTTGTCTCGACGGTACCCTTCTTCGTTTCGACGCCGCGACCGGTGACGAGCAAGTGCGCACGGCTCTGCCCGAAGACCTCCGGGATGTGGTCGTGACCGACGAGTCGATCTTCGTCTCTAGGTTCAAGTCGGCCGAGGTGTTGATCCTCGAGCCGGACGGAGAGCTTCGCCAACGTGTCCCTCTCAAGAGCCACAAGCCTGGCTTCTCTATGTTCGATGATCGCGAACGGGTCGCTAACGGCGCCTACCGTATGGTCAAGGCCGCCGGTGACCGCGTCTTTCTCAGTCATCAGCTTTCGTCCGAGGATACGGGGGTCATCTCTCGTGGTCCCAAGGGTGGCGTGGGCTACGGCGGAGGGCAATGCACCGGCGCCCTCGTGGTCGCCGGACTGACCGCGGTTCGTGGCTCGGGCGAGGTGACCATGAGCAGCCAGGGCTCCCTCGTGGTTCCCATGGACGTAGCCTATACGAATCATCCGGCCTCCTTGCAGGACGTCGCCATCGCTGCTTTCGGGGCGCGCTCGAAAGCGGCCAATAGCGGCGCTGGGGCCGCCGTAGCGCACGTCGACTCGACGAAGTTTCAATTCACTCTCTCCTCGTGCCAGCCGCTGGTCACCACGTCGGGCACCCAGCGTGCGCACTCGGTGGCTTACGCCGACGATGGCACCCTTCTGTATCAGACCACCCATCCGCATGGGGTCTGGACCGCTTCTGGTCTCGGGGTTCGTCTCGAAGGCGAGGATAACTTCGATGCGGGTCACGATCTGTTCTTTGGGGACGCGGGCACGGGGATCGCGTGCGCGTCTTGTCACCCGGGCGGTGGTGAAGATGGCTTGACGTGGATCTTCGAAGACCTTGGACCCCGCCGCACCCAAGACCTCCGCGGAGGCATCATGAACACCGCCCCCTTCCACTGGCAGGGCGACATCCGAGGCCTCGATCATCTCATGGAGGAAGTCATGGGTCGGCGCATGGGAGGTCCGGAGCTGTCCGCCGACTACATCGTGGCCCTCTCCCGCTACATCGACGGACTCGGCTACCCGGCGACGCCTGCGCCCGAGGACGACGCCGCGATCAAGAGAGGCCAGATCATCTTCGAGAGCTCCGAAGCGGCCTGCGCGTCGTGTCACTCGGGAGAGACCATGGGCGGGCCCGGGAGCTTTGACGTGGGCACGGGCTTGATGGCCCAGGTCCCGCATCTTCGCGGGCTCCGGCTGCGCGCTCCCTACATGCATGACGGCTGCGCCGTCACGCTTCGGGATCGGTTCGACCCTGAGTGTGGCGGGGCCCGTCACGGTCGGGTCGGGCAGCTGTCGGACACCGACATCGACGACCTCATCGCCTATCTCAAGTCCCTCTGAGTCCTCCGCTCATGTCTACGGGAGCGGCGAGCCGCGCGGCTCGGACGTAGCTCCCGAGTTGCAACCCGCCCGCCGCGTCGGCTAGGCACCGCCGGGTCATGCGCTGGACGTCCCGCTCCCTGCCCCGCGGCGCCCGCGTGGTGTGTTTCTCCGATGTCCACGGCAACATGCCCGCTCTCGAAGCGGTGCTCGAAGCGGCCCGTCCCGCTGAGGCGGATCTCGTCATCGTTCACGGAGACATCGTCAATCGAGGCCCTCGGTCGGATCAGGCCTGGGATCGCATCGCGGGCCTCGTTGATCCGCGATGGCTGCTCACCTCCGGAAACCACGAGCGCTACGTTCGGGCCCACCTCGCCGGGCCCGCGCATGACGGGGTCATGGCGGAGGTGCACCGGACCTCGGCCTGGACCTTCGCCCAACTCGGAGGTCGCGTGGCCGCGCTCGAGGGGCTGCTCGATGGCGTGATGCTCGAGTCTCCCGGGCTGCCCGAGATCCGGGTGGTTCACGCCTCTTTGGTGGCCGACGATCGCGGCCTCTCCCCGCGATCCCCGGAGGCACATCTGCGCACCGCGGATGGGCCCTGGGGGATGCTCATCGTGGGGCACGTGCATCGAACCTACGACTTTCGGACGCAGGGAGATGTTCGCGTGGTCAACGCGGGAAGTGTGGGGTCAGCGTGCGATGGGATCCCGAGGGCGGGCTGGATCGAGATCGAGGCTGACCCGAGCGGCTGGTCGGTGCGGAGATTTCGGGTGGAGTACGATCGCTCCGCCACGGAGCGTGACTACCAGACCAGCGGCTTTCTCACCGAGGCGGGGCCCGTGGCGCGTCTCATCCATCGCGAGTGGCAGCTTGCGCGGCCCACGGTCCGACCCTGGTTCGAGCAGGAGCTCGAGCCGGTGAAGCGCGGAGAGCGTTCGTTGGCAGACTCGGTCGAAACCTTCCTCCAATCGTGGGAGGGATGAACGGCCATCGCTTGGCGCGAGCGAACGTGCGTGTCAGAGCGATGCCATCGAAACTCCGGAAGCAGCGGACGCCCTGAGGGCTGCCCTCGATCGGGCCGCCGTCGGTCTTGTCGAGCGGCGAGCCCTCGTTGAGCTCGTGGGGCTGGCGGCTGTGGCTGGCGAGCATCTGCTCGTGCTTGGGCCGCCGGGCACGGCCAAGAGCGAGGCCGTTCGTCGGGTGGCTGCTTGCCTGGGGGGACGATACTTCGAGTACCTCCTCGGCCGATTCACCGAGCCCTCCGAGCTCTTCGGCCCCGTGGATCTTCGCAGGCTTCGCGAAGGGGTTGTCGAAGTCGAGACCTCGGGGATGCTGCCCGAGGCCGAGGTGGCGTTCCTCGACGAGGTCTTTCTTGGCTCGACGGCCATCCTCAACACCCTTCTCGGGATCCTGAACGAGCGACGATTTCGGCGCGGGCACACCGATATCGCCTGCCCGCTGCGGGTGGGAGTAGGCGCTTCGAATGCTCTCCCCGAAGACGAGGGTCTCGCCGCCTTTGCGGATAGATTTCTCGTACGTTACTTCGCCGAGCCGGTGGCTGACCCGCTCCTCGAAGATCTATTGGAGGCAGGGTGGGGCCAAGGGGCCACGAGCGAGGCCGAACCCCTGGGCTTTGCCCCCCTCGATACTTTGGGGAAGGCGGCTCGAGCCTGTGACCTGGCACCGGCGCGGCTCTATCTCGCGGAGGCGCTTCGTTTACTCCGCCGAGAGGGCATCTTTCTTTCGGACCGCCGCGCGGTCCGGGCGCAGCGACTGGTGGCCGCGGCCGCGGTGCTTTCGGGTCGAGATCGCGCGGAACCTGCGGATCTATGGCCCGTGGTCTTTGCCGTCCCCGAGGCAGAAGGGCAGCGGGACGCCCGCGAGATCCTTTCAGACGTCCTCGAGCGGGCTGAGAGCTCGACGCTTCCCACCGCGGCGGCCTTGGCATCATCGGGACCGGCGGCGCGCGCCGCGCCTCTGATTGAGGTGGGCCGCAAGCTGGTGGACTTCGAGAACCCGGGGCGATCAGAGATACTAAAAATGGAAGGGGTGCTGCGCGAGATCGATGCCGGTTTTGCGGCTTCGACGCGCCCCGCCGACTTGGAGGCCCTGCGTCGAGACCTCGCCGAGATCGTACAGCGGGGCTGGTCTGCGGAGGAGGAATGATGATCTCGGTCGAGTGGAGGGAGCGGGCGCAGCCGCTCGCTCCATCCGCCGTCCTGGCCGAAGGAGGAGTTGCACGATCGCTCGTCGAGCGACTCCTGAGGGGTGGATGGGCCCCCGAGCTAAAGGGCGTTGGACGCCGGGATCCGCTTCTCGTCGTGATTACGGGGGAAGCGGAGGACCTTCCGTGGATCGACGGCGTTCGATACTTCGGAGCGGACCCGGCCGCCCCTCAGGTTCTGGTACCGACCGCCGCAGCGCCGAGCTACCCGATGGCGCTCGTGGCCGCGCGCCTGCACGCCGGTCACTCTGGGCTCTTCGATCCGAGCACCGGTCACCTCGTCCCTCTTCACGGAGCCAGGACGCTCGATGCTGTCCGTCTCGAAGAGCTCATTCGCGGGGAGGAAGCCCACCCATGACGTTCCTCCGCGCCTGGCGGCCGGAGCTCGAAGTCCTGGGGGCCCCAGCCCGCGAGCTGCTGGGTCCCTGGCTGCCTCGGCTCGAAGCACGCCTGGGCCGAACCCGCCGGGCTCGACGGGACCCCGCCGGCGAGGTGGACGGTTACGGAGGGCTCGTCCGAAGGGGATCTTTCGACCGTCTGCTCCTCAGCGAGTGGGCTCTGTTCGAGGCGTGGCCCGAGGAGTTTCTGCGTCGCGCGGCGGTGGGGGAGCAGAGCTTCCTCGAGGTCGCGCGGACGCAGCCCGTGTCCGGTCGTAAGATCGTGGTGCTGTTCGACCGCGGACCCCACCAGGCCGGACTTCCGCGGTTGGGCCATCTGGCTCTGCTTCTTCTGGCCCATCGCCGCGCCCGGAGCACGGGAGCGGAGCTGCAGTGGGGGTTCGTCCAAGCGCCCTCTGTTGTGCATGAAGGCCTGCGCACCGAATCCCTCCACGCGTTCGCTCGGCGAGCGTCGGTGGTCGTCCCCTCGGAGGAGAGCGTTCGAGAAGCGCTGGAGCGTCATGCTCCCGATGCGCAGTCGGCGGAGGCTTGGTGTGTGGGCGGGACTTCGCTTCGCCCTTACGTCGGTTCCGACCACCGGTTGTTCACGGTGAGGGTCCCGGTCGGACTCGGCGCGCCCTCCAGTTTGGAGATCGAGGAGCGAGACGGGGCTCGGGTGGTGCTGCCGGCCCCTCCTCCGGGCGCGGCGCTCAAAGCGCTGCGCCGTCCTCGACCGCGTCCCTCCGCCCCGAGTGAGGCACCAACCCCGCGGGGCCGCGGGACGCTCTCGGCGCGGGGGCAACACATCTTTCGCCGTCACCCGCAGGGGCTCACCGTGTCTCGCCTCGCGCCTCCCCCAAAGCCCTGCGGACGGCTCATCCACCTGCCGATGGCGGGGCGGGTCCTGGCCGCGGGGGCGCGCGGGCGCCGCTACTTCGTCCTCGCGGGGGACGACGACTACGGGGACCTCCTTCGCCTCGTCCTGTTCGAGGCTCGAGGCGTCCGCTCGCGGGAGTTCGAGCTCTCGGGTCGAGAGCCCCTCATCGCCCCCGGGATCGACGAGGCGGTCCCCACGCTTTGGTCTGTGGGGAAGCGACGGACTCGATTTCACTTCGTGGATCCGCTCCGGCGCCACGTTCAGATCGACACCGAGACGGGAGAGTCGAGGGTCGTGGCCGAGAACGTCCTGGGCATCTTCTCGATGTCGGGTGGCCCCGGACGCCTCTCAGAGACCGGAGATGACGGGGTGGAGATCATGAACGTTGCCAACCCGGGCCAGTTCGTTCGGGCGCCTCCGGACCTCGACCGAGCGGCGGGAGCGCTGCCCGTGGTGCACGAGCCACGCCGCCACGACCGCGAGGCGGGCGCCTTCGTGTATCGCTCCCGGGAGACCCAGCGCTGGCATTTCTACGGGATGTGGGCTCGAAGCCACGTGGCGTTCGACGACCGACCGGGGTGGAGCGTCCTCGGCGGAGTCGTGTCTGGAGTTGGACGAAATGCAGCGAGATGGCTGGTGTGGATGGACGAGAGTCGCACTGAGATCGAAGTCGAGGGGCCCACGTCTCACACTCTCGAAACCACCAGCCCCATGACGCGAGCGGTCCTCCCCACGGCCGGGGGCGGGGTGATGCTCATCGAGCAGGGCGATCTACAGCTCTTGCGAACTCTTCCCCAGCTCACTCCCTTGGCCAAGGCTCCATCATGAAGCCGCTCAAGGGTTGGGTAGAGGCCCATGGTCGCCTCTACGTCGAGGAGGGTATCCCAAGAGCTGTAGATCGCCCTGCTCGATGAGCATCACCCCGCCCCCGGCCGTGGGGAGGAC
>JBCBRU010000266.1:0-11087 GCA_039819565.1 Myxococcota bacterium
CGGCGGCCGGGTCCGACGGAGCCAGGCGAGGCGCGCCCGCCGCCGCCCCCCCTCGCGGAGACGCCGAGCAGCTCGAGCTCCCGGACTCGGAGGTGGCACCGACCGCTCTGAGCAGAAGCATCGAGGCGTCCGTCCCGGGGGCCGAAGCGAGCTCCAACGAGGACCTCCTAGCTCTGGCCGAGAGCGAACGTGCTGAGCTCGGTCTCACCGAGGTTCTGGACGAGGACGGAAACTATGTCTATCAGCTCCCGCCCACCATCGTGACGCCTCCCTATCGGGTCGAAGGCGGCGTCACCTGGCACTACGACGGACAACAGCGCTTTACCGGTGTAGCTCCTGAGGCGGACGCAGATCCGGTCTTGGTGGGCCCCGATCTGGACCCTCTGCCGGCCGACCCCGTGCAGCAGATGCTCGGCTCGGTGCAGGTCGACGACTACGGGCGACGCTGGATCGCGACCCACGCCAACTCCGAAGCCTTGGCCGCGGCGGAGGTCGCGTATGATGCGGAGGTCGCCCAGACCTTTGGCGTCGAGCTCGATGAAGGCGACTTCGGCTACGATGAGGAAGAGGCCGTCGACGCCGACAGCGCGGGAGCGGAGTTCTACCCGATGAGCTACCCGCTCACCAGAACCTACTGCAAGTTCAACGGGAAGTACTACAAAGAACACCGCTTCTTCGGAAGCGACGATCGGCAGCAGGTCCGCACGCCCTACCACGCCAACGTCGAGACCAGCGTCTTGCTCATGAGGGTGTATCGCGACGGTTCGATCGGGCGGTGCACCGCCACCATGGTGGACGACGAGTGGGCGCTCACGGCGGCGCACTGCATCACGAACCGACGCGGACGCATCATCAACCCCCGAAGTACCTATGTATGTACCCACGGCAATCTCGAGATGCACCGGTCGGTTGGCGACCTCGCTTCTTGCTATCGGGTCAACCGCCTGGTCAAGCCCGGCTATTATCGAGGGGCATCTGACGTTGCCGATGATTTCGCGGTCGTGCGGCTCCGCCGTCGCCCCCCCCGCGTGGGCTGGATGCCGATCTCCAAGGCCTCGGACGCGACGCTGTTGGCTCGCACCGCCCACAAGGTCGCCTATCCGGCGAGGCGCCCCCGGAGCTGCGACAGCAACTTCGAGGCTCGGCAACACCGAGAGCTCTACGCCGCACGTCTATACGTGGGCTGGGGCACCATCCACCGCGTCGGGCGCCGCCGAATCATGAGCACTCTGGCCACGTCGCCGGGGGAGAGCGGGGGGCCCTTTTATTACTTCCCGAGAGGTGGCCGCCGCCCCTTTCTCACCGGCGTGACCACCGGAATCCTGCTGTATCCCGGGAACCACCACATCAGTGCGGTCAAGGGCAGCAGGATACGGAGATGGGTCATCAACGCAACGCCTAGGTCCTAAACCCACTGGGGAGTTCGGCTGATATCAGCTCGATGGCTGACCTCCAGCGCGTGACCCAACCTCAGGGCTTCGCCACCTGCCGCAGGAAAGGGACCGGATCGACCCTCACGTAGCCCGGGGTGGCGTCCACCAGGTGCTCGAGCCAATGCTTGTGCCCCGCTCCGTACACCACCACGACTCGATCCCCCGGCTTGGTGACCTGCATGAGCTTCGAGAAGATCTTGGCGTTTCTCATGAACCAGTATGCGCCGAGCTCGGCCCCGGGCTGAGCCTCCCCCCGATCGAAACGCATGAGTTGATAGTAGAAGTCTCCGGCGGCCAGGGGTCCCGCGTTGGTCTCGATGAGGAGCTCAGCGATGGACCGCTCCTTCTGGGAGGCCGAGAAGGCGGCGACAACCGCCTTCAGCTCCCCCAAGAGCCCCGAAACAGTCGCCTCCTGTCCGGTGGCTTGGGCGTGGCTCATCAGAGGGTCGAAAGGAAAGTAGTCCGGCTCGCCCTCGGAGGGTTGCTCATCGATCCCATACACGCGCCGGATCGAAGTCTGATGAGCGAGCCGGTAGCCGATCTGGACTCTCTCGTTGGGGTGGGTGCGGAGCTGCGCGACCGTGAAGCGCGGAAACTTCGGGTCCAAGAACTCGGGAGCCTTGGTGACCCGCTCGATCGCGATGACGGTCGGACGAAAGGCGGCCAGCGCGTCCGCGACGGCGGCGAGCTCCCGCTGGCGCGGAGCCGAGCGGACGTCGTCGACCTTCGCGTTGACCAAGTCCGCCGTCGATCCCGCCATGTGATAGGTCCCGAGGACCATCACCTGCACGGAGCTCGGCGGGGGCAGCCCCGAGGACGGCAGACAGGCGCTGCGACCTTTGCCGTCGATGGCCTCCAGGACCCTTGGACCGAGCGACAACACTTCTTGTCGCCGAGCCGCGATTCCCTGGTAGGCGCGAAGCATGGCCTCCGGGGGCTCCTTCAGCAGGCAGACCACTGCCTCCCGGCCATGCGTCCGCTCTACGGTCCGGAAAATCTGAGCCCCGACGCCGCGGAGCGGGGCGCCGGAGACCTCGGACAGACCGAGAGCGTAGGCGCGGTCGTAGTCGTCTTCGGAGGGGTCCGCGAGAACCTGCGCGAGCATATCGAGGAGGTCGAAGTTTAGAGTTGCGCGACGGGCGTGCGTCTTAGCCCCGCGGAGGGCCGTCTTCGTATCCGGACCGAGCTCCGCCCCTTTCTCGAGGTCCGCAACCGATGTGGCGCTCCCGTCGAGGAGCATCTTGCTCAGGAGTCGGGTGCGCGGGTGCGATCCGGAGGCGTCGAAAGCGAAACGCGCCTGAACGAGACGGTAGATCTCATGGGCAGCTAAACTGAGAAGCCCGTTCGGGTCCTTCTGGAGACAAGTAAGGTCGAGATAGACGTCGGGGTCGCCGGACCATCCGCCGCAGGAGGGGGTTCCGACCATGACCACCGCCCGCCCTCGAAACGACACCGAGTTCGGCGTGTACGCCGCGATGAGGTCGACGGCAGCCGGCTGGGTATCGGAGCCGTCGATCGCCTCCAGCTCTCGAACCAGCGCTTCACGATCGCGGACGACCGGGCCAAAACGAAAGAGATCGGGACTCGGCGTTTCGCACTTCGCGGCCATCCGCCGAGCCGCCAGGTAGCGCTCCATCGTGAGCCCGGGCTCGAGCTTTTGAAAGTGGGCGAGCATAGCCGCGAGATCTGAGTCCTCGCGCATCGCGGGTTCGTCCGGAGGTCGCCCGCTGCAGACGCTCGCGAGCACCCGACGGGCGAGCTGGGTGTCGACCGCGATGTCGAGGGTGGGCCCCGGAGCGGCGGCCAAGAGGCCGAGCATGGCGACGAGAAACACCGAAGTCTTGTCGCACGCTCCCCACCGCGCGTGCAGTCCCGTCGTCCGGGTGGGTCACAGACCGCGGGGAAAATCGGCCCGGCATCCGCTGGGGCTGAGCAGAAACGCGCTCAGACACCGACCCGGCTAGGGGTACAGCGAGAGCCCATCAAAGACGTTGGCTCGTACGCTGCAGGTATCCATGACGAGGCTCAACGTAAAGCTACATCCGGCCCCGAAGATAACGTCATAGACCCCCACGATGTTCATACATGGGGAAGCCGGAATGTTGGTGATATTGAGCCGAGTGCCGGTGAAGGTATAGCTCCCGGCGGGCGGAGCGGCGATGGCGTCGGCACGCGTGGGACCACCTGCCCAGTTTCCAGCCGCATCGAAGTTGAGCCACCCACGGAGGGTTCGGGTGTCATAGGCGCCGGCGATGGTACACGCCCCGGCGTCGGCTCCCCCGCCGCTATCTGAGGGGCCTAAATCCGAGGCTCCTCCATCGTTCCCGCCGAGGTCTTTCGGTCCGAGGTCCGGCGGCCCTATGTCCATTGCCCCTATGTCCGCCGACCCGACGTCTGCCGGTCCGGTATCGGTGGCTCCGATATCAATGTGCCCGAGGTCCCCGGGTCCGGCGTCCCCGGGTCCGAGATCCGAAGGTCCGGAGTCGAGCACACCCTGATCAGCAGATCCCATATCAGAGTCGCCGCCCAGATCCTCGGCTTCCGCATCTCCGACCCCGGTATCTAACACCGAGTCCATGTCTTCCACCGAGCCCATGTCTTCCGGCTCAGCGTCGGGCGCTATGGCGGCATCGATGCCCGAGCCGATGTCCGGCTTGCTCGCGTCCATCATAGATGCCGCGCCCGTGTCAGCCCCTATGTCTTCGAGCCCCCCATCACTACATCCCCAAAGAGGAAGAAGGAGAAGCAAGGCAGCTCGGCCTGGCATCTTCATCGCGTAGAGATATGAAATCATCAAGCCGATGTCAAGGGCGATAGGAGGCCCAGATCTCAGCATGGGCCATCTTCCGCCATCGATGGCCTAAAAAGGCCGCTGCCGGGGCAACGTGGGCATCCCTATTGTGAAGCCGATGAGGCGCACGTGAGGTACGAGCGCGCCTGAGCATCAATCCCCAGGCGGGGATGAGCCATGGACGGCTACCGCGTGGCCTCTGACCAAGAGATCCTGAACGCCGCAGCGGCGAACGCCTGAGAGAGATGGGTCGAGTCGGGGAAGAGGCGCATCGGAACCGAGCTCGAGCTCTCTCGGGTGCCGAGGGACTTCTGAACTATGCTTCTCCGAGGAATGCAGGGAAAGGCGAGGTCGCTACTCTCCCGTACCCCGAGCGAACTCCACGCCGCCCTCACGCAGGAGAATCAAGTCGAGGAGCCCATCTTCATCGGCATCACCCAGCCGTACGCCGAAAGCCTGTATGGAAATCGTTGAGGTTCGCGCCGGTCCGAAGGTACCGTCGCCGCCGCCGTGATAGACGCGTACAATGGAGGGAGTCCCGGAGTACTCGATGAGGTCGAGGTGGCCGTCGGCGTTGACGTCGGCGGATAACAGGGCACCCGTCGAGCTCGGAGTGAGCAATGCGGGGGCCGCAAAGTTTCCCCCCCCTAGGCTCTCGAGATAAACGAGGTCGACACCCGTCGCCACGATGTCGTCGCGGCCATCTTCATTGAAGTCCCCAAGGACCATGGCACTAGCAAAACGCGGCCAGTCATCGAGGAGGGTGACGATCTGGGGACGGTCCGTTGACGACGTGATCCACACCGTGACGGCGCCGAAGTAGTCCCACTCTCCCATGACTCGCAAGAGGCTGGAACCGGCGACTGCGAAGTCGACGAGGCCGTCCCCTGAGACGTCGCCCGCCCCAAAATCATTGCTGACGAAGGGCGAAATGAAACCCGTCCAGGTTTGATTGAAGGATCCGAGCCCATCCCCGGTGAGGAGGGTAACCTCCCAGTCGAACCATGAAAAACCTAAGAGATCTAAGTAGCTGTCGCCATCATAGTGGCCGGCTTTGAGCAAAGTCGGTCCACGACTCGAGGAGACCCCACTTCGGCGAAACCCACTCCGACCCATCGAAAGCCAGGTCTCGACTTCCATGCCGCTCGATGATCGAGCGACGTCATCCCCTCCCACCCCGTCGAAATCACCGACGGCAAGGGCGGCCCCATATCCGGGCTCGGCGGGAGTGATGGACGTCGACGAGGTCCATGTGAAAGTCCCGTCTCCACCGCCGACATGGAGTCTCAGCGAGGTCGCGGTGAGCTCGACAGCATCGAGGTGACCATCTCCGTCGATATCCCCCACCTCGAGGAAGTGCGTACTCGGACCTAAAGTAGATGTCGACGTAGCGAGAAAAGGCACGACCACGTCCGAGACTTCCACCTGGACGCGTTGCCGTGCTATCTGGCCCGAGGGATCTACGGCCTCGATCGTAGCAATATAAGTATTCGTACCTGAAACGCTCACGGGATTCTCGAAGTCTAAGGGCGACCTGAGAACAAGGGCCGTCGTACTGGAAAGCGCAAAGAGGGCTCCGTCTCCACCGGTGCCGAGCGAGTACGTGAGAGGGTCCCCATCGGGGTCTGTGGCGGATGGGACGTAGGGTGTGATCGTCTGGCCCTCGGCCACGGCTACGGTCACGATAGAGCTTGTGAAAACAGGGGGTTGGTTTCCCGGCAGGAGACTTACCAGCAAACCGAGGGTAACGGGCGGCGCCGTCTCGTCCTCGGTAGACACTTCGAGTTCGTAGATGTCATCGGCGTTTGCATCGGCTCGAGCATCAAGGTCGGGACGCTCTCGCCAGGAAAGGCGCGACGCCTCAAGCTCAAAGTAAGCTCGGTCCAGTCCTCCCGAAATCGAAAGATCGAGCCGGCGTTCACCTCGACGAGCCTGGAGCTCCACGACGAATAGGTTGTCGCTCTCCCTGACCTCGAGTGCGGCCACGGCTGTAGATGCATCTGCGGAGAGCTCAGAGTCGCCCACTCTGAAGACGACCAGGTCTGCAGTACTTGCGCTCTCCCCTCCAGCGTCAGAGGCAGGCAATCCTTCGGATGGAGCGTCTCCGCAAGCGACTAGAGGCGACGATAGGCTGAGCAGGAGCAGACACGATCTCATACGCTGGATACGTGCCCATGCTCACAGCTCGCGTTCAGAAAAAGTGGTGCGAAATTCCTCCCAATGGGTGGGTCACGTTCTCCCCACTTCGGCGTGCCGTCCCGAAAGCTGGAGATGGCTTTTGCTCGACGAAGGGGGTCGAGTCGATAGACCCAGCGGTTTCCGGACGCTCTCTGCGCGTTCAGAGCTTCCGAGCGCTCAGGCCCAGGTGCTTACGGAGGAAGTCGACGGTCCGCCGGTAGGCTTGCAGGCGGTTCCCGGCATCCCGGAACCCATGTCCTTCCTTGGGTATGAAGAGGGTTTCGCACGGCTTTCCGACGCCCTCGAGGGCTGAGCAAAGGGCCTTCGCCTGCGCGATGGGAGCGCGTTTGTCGTCCTCTCCGTGGATGAGGAGAACCGGGGCCTGGATCTTGTCGGGATGGTAGACGGGCGACGCCGCCCGCTGGGCCTCGAGGTCGTCGCCGACGTAGCGGGCGAGCACGTCTCGGGTCCATCGCGACTCGCCCATGTCGCTGGCCTCGGCCAGCCCCGGGATGTCGTAGACTCCAGCCACCCCCACCGAACAACGGATGAGATCGGGCGCGCGAATGGCCAGCTGCACCGCCGAGTAGCCGCCGAAGCTCCCCCCATAGGCGCAGATCCGCTCCGGGTCCGCGACCTTCTCGCGGATGGCCCAGCGCACCGCGTCGATGATGTCGTCTTGGATGGCGGCGCCCCACTCCGCGTAGCCGGCCTTCTCAAAGGCTCGCCCGTAGCCCCCCGAGCCCCGGAAGTTGACTTCCAACACGGCTATCCCTTGAGACGCGAGCATCTGCACCCTGGGATTGAAGCCCCATACGGTTCGAATTCCGTGAGGGCCCCCGTGGGGTCGGACAACCAGCGGGGGAGGCTCCGTCAGATCGTCCGACGGCAGGGTGAGATAGCCGTGGATAACCTGACCGTCGCGAACCTTGATCTTGAAGGCTTCCGTCGGCCGCATCTTGGCGACGTCGATAGACTCGTTGCGACGAAGGAGTGGCGTCATCGCCATCGTCTCGGTCTCGACGAGATAGAAGACCCCAGGATCGACGTCGGAAGAGACGAGCACGATGAGCTTGGCGCCATCCTGAGTGCGGCTGCGCAGGTCGACCCGGCGCCCTTCGAAGGTCCGAGCGAGGTGCTGCATCACGCTCCCGAAGCGGTCCTTCGCGTCGAGCACCTTCCACTCCGAGTAGTCGGGCTCATAGCGCACGGCCACCGGCATGCCCGTGTCGGGGCTCAAGACGATGTGGCTCGGGGAGACTTGCGGCGAGGATGAGAGGACCTTGGGACTTCCGTCCCCGGCGGAGACCGCAAGAAGACTCCCCGGCTTACCGTCGGCGTCATCCACGACGTACAGCTCACCTCGCGCCGCTGAATAGCCGTAGGGCTCGGCGGCGTTGGAAAACGAGGTCGCCTCCGCCAGGGGTTGCCAGGCTCCCTCCTGATCCAGAACGAAGGGCCTCAGACGCCCTCCCTCCTTGGCGCTCATCGCGGCACGAACCTGGCCGTCCTCGTCGGTGACATAGTAGAGCGCGTGGCCCGGGCCCACATGGATACGCTTGTCCATGCCGGTCTTCACGTTGACCTTATAGATGGAGGTGGTGCGGTCCATGTATTCTCGGCCCCAGGGCACGGAGCGAATCAGAACGTGGTCCGCGTCGTGAGGAAGCGGGTCGAGCAGATACCCCCAGGCTTTGAGCGACTGCTTCTTTCGAATGCGAGTGCCGGTGGTGCTCTCGCCCGAACGAAACCCAAAGATGGTCCTCAAGTTCCGGCCATTGACGTCGATCGCGACGAGGTCGCCGTAGTACGTGGGCGGCGCCAGCGGCCCGCTCCGCTCGCCCAGAGCGAGGACGACCCGCTCGTCGTTGGCCCAGGTCGCGGAGAGGATGACCTCGAGCCCGGTGAGGCGGTGCCCCCCCAGCATCTTCAGGGTCGCCGTCTCGAGGAAGGACACGGCGCTCGCCCCCCCTTTACTGGATTTGACCGCGAGATAGGTTCCGCTGGGGGAAATCGTGACGTCGTCCACGTCGTCGTCGGAAGCGAAGACGGCGAGCCCGTCGACGGGCATCCCCGCCGTCGCATGAGGGGTCGCGGATGCATCGCCTGGGGGCGACGGCGGTGAAACCGCGCAGCCCCACAACCCGACCGTGACCAACGAACCCAGGAGTCCCCTGGGTGTAAACGCCTGCATGGTCGGGGAAGCTAGCCCCGATTGGAAGGGCTGGCCAGCCTCGGAGGGCGGATCGCCTGGGGAGGAAAGGGGGCGACCCGCCTCAGGGGCGGGCCGCCGGCAGGAAAGACTGCAGATCAGGAGCCGATGCGGCCGCCGTTTTTACGGCGGAGCACCAGGGTGCAGTCACGGGGGATGGTGACCCCGTCGAACTCCTCGGGGAAGTTCGTCGCGGTGGGATCGCCGTTGCCGGGATGCTGCACGTTGGTGAAGGCCCAGCGATAGTTCGGGGTCACCGTGAAGCCGGTGATCTCGTCGCTGGCCACGCCCACGAGGAGGCGCTTGGCCACGGGCTCCTCAGCGCTCGTGTCGAACACCACCAGCTGGTCCTGGAGGCCGTCCGGCTGACCGCCGTCGGTGCCGATGAAGAGGCGGCCCTCATCGTCGGCCCACGCCGCGTCGGGGTCGGTGAAGACGCCGGGGGTGCCGCGGGTGGTCGAGGCGATGATGAAGATGTCCCAGGTGAACGTGGTCGCCCGGTGATCCCCCATCGTCTTGATGATGTGGCCGTCGTTGTTGGGAGCCTCGGGGTTGGCCGCGTCGGCGGTGGTCCGCTGGCTGTTGTTGGTGAGGGTCCAGTAGACCTCACCGTGCTTGCCGATGGTGGTCCACTCGGGGCGGTCCATCGGGGTGGCGCCCACCGCGTCAGCGGCGAGGCGGGTGTTGACGAGGAGATCGTCCATGCCCGTGAACATCGTGCTGAGCGTGGGGTTGGCCATGTTCAGGGCGATCCAGTCGCCGGTGCCGTCCGCGTTGAAGCGAGCGACGTAGAGGGTACCGTGATCGAGGGGGCTCTCCCCATCGGCCGCGTGATCCTCCCAGGCGCGATCGGAGACGTACTTGTAGCAGTAGTCGAAGCGCTGATCGTCACCCATGTAGCAAGCGATGCGGCCGTCGGGGGCCTCGGCCATCGCGATGGCCTCGTGCTTGAAGCGGCCGAGCGCGGTGCGCTTGACCGGGGTCTGGGTGCCGTCGAAGGGGTCGATCTCCACAACCCATCCGAAGCGGTTCGACTCGTTCGCGTACTCGGGATCCGAGATGTCGAAGCGCTTGTCGAAGCTGTGCCAGTCGTAGCCGAAGCCGGTCGACGAGAAGCCGTAGCGGGTCTGCGACGTGGTGGGGGTGTAGCTGGCGTCGTTGTATCCGAAGTACCCGTTGAAGTTCTCTTCGCAGGTCAGATAGGTGCCCCAGAGGGTCGGGCCCGAGCCGCAGTTGTTCACCGTGCCGAGGGGAACGTTACCGTTCGTGTTCTCGAGCAGCGCCGAACCGGCCACGGGGCCAGAGAAGGTGACGGGCGTGTTGACGTGGATGCGACGAGCGTTGGGGCTCGCGATGGTGGTCCACAGACCGTCGTCGTCGAGCTCGATGGCCACCACCGAAACGCCGTGAACGTGCTGCGAAAGGCGGACGTCCTCGAGGCTGGTGGGGGCGGGCTTGCCCATCACGTGGGTGTTACGGCCGAACTCGTGGTTCACGCACAGCATGCCCTTACGGTTGCTGAGGCGGTAGCCGAAGCGGCGCCAGCGACGGGCGCGCTCGTCGGCGGGGAAGAACCACATGCCGTCGTGGCCGATACCGATCTGGAGGGCGGCCTCCTCGGCGGTGGGGCGACGGGTGGGCTCGCCGTTGTAAGCTCGGGTTGCGCCGGGCTCGATGGGCGTGCCCCAGGGGATGAAGGGCTGGTAGTCGTAGTCCTCGGAGATCTTGATCGTGGTGGCGTCCAAAGCGCCGCGCTCGATCGAGACTTCGCGGAAGTTCACCTCGCCGGGGTTGCCGTCGCGGCGGCGACGACGGCCGCGGCTGGCGAGCGCGTCCGGGGAAAGGAAGCTGGAAGCAGCGGCGGTCGCGAGCGAGCCCTGCATCATCTTCCGGCGGCTCATCCGGTCGGCGAGAATCTTCCGGAAGGGGGTGTTGGAAGTGGGGTTGGTTGGGATGCTCTCCATGTCGTCATGGAGTTCGTCCTGGTGGGGTTGATCGAACGTCGTGTCCTTAGGCGTCATAGTGACTTGCGTCCTCCTCGAGGTCGGACCGTCGAAAACCGACGGCTCGCACATCGCATGCGGATCCGCACACGTGGTGGCGGTCGGACAGTAGTCGTAGTTTGTGACGCAGGTGTTGCACTTCGAAGGCATGAAGCTGTCACCTGCCGAAAGGAGCAAACCCCAGATGTGCAAGGATTTACTCAAATACGAAATGTATAGCGTGGATTAGATAGCTGACTTTCGACCGAGCCGCCGAAGGCGACGCTGGGCGAGAGCATGGGTGGAATCCGCGCGGCTCCCCTCGTCCTTCTCGACGCGAAGATAGGCATCACGGGCCAGTCGCCAGAGGCCGGCGTGCTCCATGACCCGGCCCAATAGATAGTAGTCCATGCTCTCGCCCAGCGTCGCCTTCGGCGGCTCGGTCGAAAGTCAGCTATCTAATCCACGCTATACATTTCGTATTTGAGTAA
>JBCBRU010000267.1:0-11081 GCA_039819565.1 Myxococcota bacterium
CCATCCAGACGGATCCAGAGAGGAAGGAAGGCGTAGCGAGAGTATGCATCGTGATCGGAGCCGGTCGGGGAACCGGTGGGCACGTCGGGCGGAAGTTTGCGCGCTAGCAGCCCGTTGATCTGGAGCTGCACGGCGCTGTCGGCCGGTCTTTCCGTGAAACGCTCCGACCGGCTTCGCCTCTCCTCGGTCGCGTATGCCCGATACGCTCACCTCGTCGTCGAATCGTTTCACGAAAAGCCTGACTCGACATCGCCATACATCTCCAAATCAACGGGCGGCTAACCGCCCGTTGATTTGGAGCTGCACGGCGCTGTCGGCCGATCTTGCTCCCATCCGCCTTTTCGGGTGAAAGGCCTGCGCGCGCTCCGGATCGCGCCGCTCGGCTCAAATATCTTCCCGCCCCCCAAGCCGAGCGTCATGAGCCCCGGAGGGGGGCCGAGTCCTCTCCCACGTGAGGTCTCTGGCCATGGGTTTCTGTCTTCTGGGTATGGGGCCCGGATGTTCTGAGGCACCCATGCGAGATCCCGTGACCGGTTTGGTTCCCGCGGTGGGGGCCGAGCTGTCGCTGGTGATCGGCGAGCTGCAGTGGACCGACGTGACCGGACTCCGCGCGGGGACGGCGCGGCGCGAACGTACGCGGAGCGTCGGTTTTTTGTCCGTGCCCGCGCTTGGAACCTGGTGCACGGGCGTACTCGTCGCACCGGACGTTCTCGTCACGGCCGCGCCCTGCGTGAAAGAACCCTCCGAGACGGCGGGAGCCTCTGTGTACTTTCGGAGAGAGACGGGCGTGCCCCAGGCCGAGTGGGCAGAGTACACCTGCGACCAGACCCTTCTCGTCGACTCCGAGGTTGCCTTCGTAAGGTGTAGCGGACGCCCCGGAGATGTCTTCGGGGTCCCCGAACTGCGCGCGGGAAATCTCGCCCCCAGCAGTGATGTCTACGTGGTCCAGCAGGCCTGCAACCACTTCGCTTCGGCCAGCTGCACCCCCGACAAGCGTTTCGCGCCCGGGGCGGTGGTCCGCGCGCGGGAGGAGATCCTTTACGACGCGGACGCCGTGGAGGGGGCTCTCGGCGCTCCGGTCTTTTCGGTGCCCGGTCATGACCTGGTGGGGCTTCACTTGGGAGGGGCTGCGGCGGAGGGCGCCAATCGGGCCGCGCGGGCGTCGACGATGCGTGAGCTGGCTCTGGAGCTCGATCTGGACCTAGGGGGACGGGCGTCGGTGTACGGGGCGCCGCCTCCGCCTCCGGATCCATTCGAACCCAACGACGACGGCCCGCAGGCCACGACGGTCGTCCCCGGCTTCTCCTCGGACGACGCGTGGATCGGAGAGGATGATCGGGACATTTTCCGTGTCGATCTCGTCCCCGCGCAGGAGCTGGACTTGCTCCTGACGTTCGACCACGCCCGCGGAGATATCGACGTCTCTGTTCATCGAGGTGATCCCGAAGGGGTCAAGATCGCTTCCGGGGTCTCGGCGAGTGACGATGAGCGGGTGATTTTCAGCGCTGACCGCAACAGCCCGTACTTCTTAGTGGTTTACGGCTACCAAGGAGCGACCAACGAGTATGCGATCGGTCTTCGATGAGCGGTCTGGGGGGCTGAGCAGCGCTCCCTGCACTCGACCACCGAGCTTGGCCGCTCCTCCCGCCATCCTTGCGGACGGCTGAAGTCTCGCCACTTCGCTTCCCGCGGCATGGCTCTGTGCCAAAGACGACGAGACGCTGTATAGGCCGTTTGGTGGCATGGCCAGCATAGGCAAGTGAAAAACGAGCGCTTTGACAGTTCGGTTGTCATTCGCTTGGCCAGTGCGGGTTGCCTGACTGCTTGCGCCCAAGCGACGAGCGATTCATGGTCTTCGGCTTCAGCAGCGTGGTCGAGCGTGATCTGGTCCTCGAGAATCCCTCCGGCCGCCGCGACCCCATTCGGGTTCGGGTTGGAGTACCGCGGTGGTTCTCAGACGCTCGAGACCAGGCGGTGTGTCCCGTGCACATCGACGGCGTTCTCGATGGCGTGAAAGAGATACACGGAAGCGATCCGTTCCAGGCTCTGGAGCTCGCGCTGGCCTTCGTGCAGCAAAACCTCGACCGCCCAGGGGGTTCGGGGGCGAAGCGCGTCTACTGGCCCGACGGCGAGTCCTACTGAGGTGTCGCGGTGCGACTGAGCCCTGACCGTAGCTCAGCGCGCCCCTCAAGGGTCGCTCAGCTGACCTAGCCCCGAGGTCAGCGCCAGGGCCCCGCGCGGCCCGGTGGCCGGGTGACGCTTCCGAATGCGGCGCAAGGCGCCGAGAATCGCCTCGCTCCGAGCGTCGCCCATGCCGAGATCTCCAAGGGCGGCGTCCAACCACGGCACCGCTTGTAGCGAACCGACATCCCCCAGCACTTCCAGCGCGGCCGCGCTCACGGCGGTCTCGGACATCAGCTCCGAACTCTCGAGGAGATGCAGGACGGCCTGCTCAGAGATCGCACCTCCCACCGCGCCGAGCGCTCGCAGCCCGGCGATGCGCACTGTCGTCGAGGTGTCCTCGACTCCGTCGGCGAGAAGACCAAAGGCAAAGCGCCCCAGGCTTGCCCCGGTCTCGAGAGCCGTGGCTCGCAATATGGCTTCCGGAAAATCCTGAGCACTGCGCAACCCCTCGAGGGCGCGAATACGGGCCTCAGGACCGAGCTCTCCTGGGGGGACGAGGTGCCGCAGCGCGTCCACTCGGACCGCGATCGGAGCGCCCGCGCAAGAGGCTATGTCGAAGGCACCCTCCACCGCCTCAAGCGCAGGGAGTCCTGCGGTGCGCGCCACCAGCCGCATCGACCAGTCGTGATCCCCCAGCGCATCTTCACGAAGATGGCGGGCGGTCTCCGAGTGAGGGAAGGCGGTGAGGCAGGCTCGAGCGAGCCGGACTCGCGCTGAGGAGTCACTTCGGGTGGCCCAACGTAGGGCGATGAGATCGGGGAGAGGCACCGTGATGAGCTCACCCTCGAAGGCAACGAGGGCGGCGAGGAGAGCTTCGAGTCGAGCTCGGGACGGTGGTCGGTGTCCGGAGCAGCGGAGGCCGTCGGGCCCGCCCCCGAGACGCTCCCCTGGCCTGAGCAGGGCCAGAAGCTCTTGGGGCACCGCCGCCGCGGCCGGGGGCAGTGGAGCTTCGTTCCTATCCTCGGCCTCTCGGTGAAAGCGGGGGAGGTCCGAGGAGATAGGTCCCAGCTCGGCACGCCAGGCGAGGGAGGGCGCCGACTCTCGGGACGCTCGTAGAGCCAAGGGACGCTCGCGCCACGTTCCCGTCCAGACACCTCGCGTCAGAGGCCGGCCGCTGAGGCGTCGCAGGCCTAGCTGTCGGGCGAGACGTTCCACCGCCCCGATACCTCCGAGCTGTCCGAGCGTGGCCCAAGCCAAGCCTCCCCAGCCGCTCAATCCGTCACTCCTGGGATCTGGACGCCGGTTGCGCGGGCTTGGTCGATAGCCTCGTCGTAGCCGGCGTCTGCGTGCCGAACCACACCCATGCCCGGATCCGACGTGAGGACCCTCTCGAGTCTCCGCGCAGCCGCTTCGGTGCCGTCCGCTACGATGACCATCCCTGCGTGCAGGCTGTAGCCGATACCGACTCCACCGCCGTGATGAAATGAAACCCAGCTTGCTCCATTAACAGCATTGATCATCGCGTTGAGGATGGGCCAGTCTGCTACGGCGTCCGTTCCGTCTTTCATGCCCTCCGTTTCTCGGTTGGGCGATGCTACCGAGCCGCAGTCGAGGTGATCACGACCGATCACGATCGGAGCCTTGACCTTGCCCTCCGCTACCAGCTTGTTGAACGCCAGCCCGACCCGCGCACGCTCGCCCATCTCCAGCCAGCAGATTCGAGAGGGGAGGCCCTGAAAGCGGACCCGTTCGCGTGCCAACCGGATCCAGCGGTGTACGTGCTGCTTGTCGGGGACGGCGGAGAGCAGGGCTTCCTCGGTCACCCGGATATCCTCGGGGTCACCAGAGAGAGCCACCCAACGAAAGGGGCCCGATCCGCGGCAGAAGAGCGGCCGAATGTACTTCGGGACGAAACCTTGAAAACCGAAAGCTTTCTTGCATCCCCCCTCTTCGGCGAAGGCTCTCAGGTTGTTGCCGTAGTCGAAAACGTGAGCGCCGCGGTCCTGAAAATCGAGCATGGCCTGAACGTGGGCGGCCATCGAGCGCTTGGCGGCGGCCACGTAGGCTTGCGGATCCGTCTCTCGGAGGGTGGCTGCGGCCTCGAGGCTCAGGCCGCCGGGAACATATCCGCCGAGGGGGTCGTGGGCGCTGGTCTGGTCGGTGACCAGGTCGGGGACCACGCCGCGCTTGACGAGCTCCGGGTAGACCTCGGCCGCGTTGCCGAGGAGACCCACCGAGAGCGCTCGGCCCTCACGACGCGCGTCCTCGATTCGCGCCAGCGCGTCTTCGAGGTGGGTTGCCTCTTCGTCGAGGTACTGGGTCTCCAGACGCCGGCGAATCCGGTGCGGGTCGACCTCTACGCACAGGATCGCAGCGCCGGTCATCGTGGCTGCGAGGGGCTGTGCGCCTCCCATTCCCCCGAGCCCAGCGGTGAGTATGAACCTCCCGGCGAGATCGTCGCTATCGAAGTGGGTACGACCCGCCGCCGCGAAGGTCTCGTAGGTGCCCTGCAGGATACCTTGCGTTCCGATGTAGATCCAAGAACCCGCCGTCATTTGGCCGTACATCATGAGACCTTGGCGTTCGAGATCGCGGAAATGATCCCAGGTGGCCCACTTTCCGACGAGGTTCGAATTGGCGATCAGGACCCGAGGGGCGTCCTCGTGGGAGCGGAAGACCGCAACCGGCTTGCCGGACTGTACCAGCAGCGTCTCGTCGTTCTTGAGTCGGCGGAGGCTATCCAGGATGCGGTGGAACGCGTCCCAGCTTCTCGCGGCGCGTCCGGTGCCGCCGTACACCACCAGGTCGTCGGGTCGCTCAGCGACATCCGGGTCCAGGTTGTGCTGGATCATGCGGAACGCGGCCTCTTGCACCCAGCCTCGGCAGCTGAGCTCGGAGCCAGTGGGGGGGTGGATCTCAGAGGGCCCTCGGGTGCTCACCTCTCCAAGATCCGCGGAGGCGATGGTCGACGCAAGCTGACCCTGTTACCCCCCTTGGGTGCTCATTCAGAGTTGCGAGCGCGCCCTGGCCGAGGTCGGCGTGCGTCGAGGCGGCTCCGCCCGCGTGGTCGTGGCTTGCTCCGGCGGGCGTGATTCCATGGCCCTGCTGCGGGTTGCGGAGCGCCTCGTCGGGGAGCGCGCGGTCGTGGCCCACGTCGACCACGGTCGGGCGGGGTCGGCGGAGGTTGCGGCCGAGCTGACGCGCTTCGTCACCGGCCTCGGTCTCGAGGTCCACGGGGTTCGACTCGATCCGCCTCGGGACGACGAAGCGACCCTGCGTGACCTTCGCCATGCCGCCCTCGAGCGCATCCGGCGGGAGACCGCGGCTCGATGTGTTTTGTTTGCACACACTCGTGACGACCAAGCGGAGACCGTCCTCTTCCGGGTTCTCCGAGCCCGCCGCCCCCAGGCCGTCACTGGGATGGCACGGATCTCGGCCGACCGCCTCCGAGTCCGTCCCTGGCTCGACGTGGCGCGGAGCGAGGTTCACGACTACCTCGCGGCCAAGGGCTGGCCCCACTGGGAGGATCCTTCGAACCGAGAGCCTCGCTATCTACGAAACCGTCTTCGCAAAGAGCTCCTTCCGCTGCTCGAGTCTCGCTATGTGCCGGGGCTGGCCCGGCGCCTCTCGGCTTGGGCGAGCCCCGAACCGCAGCCTTCTCTCATAATGAGATGCGTCAAACCGGAACAGGCTCCGGTCGCCACCGCCACTTGCGCCCTGTTCGACGTAGGGGAGGTTTCCGGCCTTCGGGTGCGGTCCCTCGCCCCTTTCGATCTGGAACGAGCCGGGGTTCCCCAGGAGGCGCGAGGTCAGGCTCCCGACCTCGTGGTCTGCGATGAGGAGGGCGAATTGCTTTGGATTCCGGGAATCTTCCGGGAGACTCGGGCGCTTCCGACGGCCGAGAGCCGCGACCTTTGGGTGATTGAACTCAGCGCGTAGACGCTCCATGGGGGGTGCGCAGGCTCCGGTCGACCGTGCCGCTCAATGTGGCGAGTCGTTGTCGAACCGTCGCGAGTTCGGCATGGTCAGAAACGGGTAACCAAGAATGAGGCAGAGCCACAAGACATTGGCCATTTGGGTGCTGTTGATCGCCGCCGTCCTGCTCGTATGGCAGTTCGTCGAAAAGAAAGAGCAGCCCCGCGAGCAGCCCAAGTTCTCTCAGTTCCTCGCCGACGTCGAAGCCGGCAAGGTCAAAGAGGTCGAAGTCGTGCTCGCTGGCCAGGGGGACGCAGGGTCCTTCGAGGGCAAGCTCTCCAACGACGAGAGCTTCGAGACCGTCGGAGTCTTCAACGAGAGCGTCATCAGCAGCCTTCGCGAGCATGACGTCACCTTCAAGGTGAAGACGGCGCCCAAGGAGTCGATCTGGCAAAATCTCCTGATCTACTGGCTGCCCCTTTTGGTGGTGCTCGGGGTTTTCGTGTTCTTCATGCGGCAGCTTCAGTCCGGTGGGGGCAAGGCCATGAGCTTCGGAAAGTCGAAGGCCAAGCTCATGAACGAGAACCAAAACAAGATCACCTTCGCGGACGTCGCCGGCGTGGAAGAGGCGAAGGAAGACGTTCAGGAGATCATCGAGTTCCTTCGCGACCCTAAGAAGTTCACGCGCCTCGGGGGCCGGATTCCAAAGGGCGTCCTGCTCATGGGCCCGCCCGGTACCGGTAAGACGCTGATCGCTCGGGCCATCGCGGGTGAAGCCTCGGTGCCTTTCTTCTCCATCTCTGGATCCGACTTCGTAGAGATGTTCGTCGGCGTCGGCGCAAGCCGCGTTCGCGACCTCTTCGAGCAGGGTAAGAAGAACGCCCCCTGCATCATCTTCATCGACGAGATCGACGCCGTGGGACGTCACCGGGGCGCGGGCCTCGGAGGGGGCCACGACGAGCGTGAGCAAACCCTCAACCAGCTCCTCGTGGAGATGGACGGCTTCGAGTCCAACGACGGCGTCATCCTCATTGCCGCGACCAATCGGCCGGACGTTCTCGACCCGGCGCTCCTTCGTCCCGGCCGTTTCGACCGACGGATCACCGTCCCTCGGCCCGACGTGCGGGGCCGTGAGGGCATTCTGAGCGTTCACACCAAGCGGACGCCTCTGGATCCCGACGTCGACCTCGAGGTCATCGCTCGGGGAACGCCCGGCTTTGCCGGCGCCGATCTGGAAAACCTCGTGAACGAGGCGGCTCTCCTCGCCGCTCACGCCAACCGCGACCGCGTCGTCATGGACGACTTCGAGCGCGCCAAGGACAAGGTCCTGATGGGCGGCGAGCGCAAGTCGGTGGTGATGACCAAGAAGGAGCAGCGGATCACCGCCGTTCACGAGTCTGGGCACGCCTTGGTGGCTCGGCTCGTCCCCGACAGCGACCCCGTCCACAAGGTGACCATCATTCCCCGAGGGCGGGCTCTCGGGGTCACGATGCAGCTGCCCAATGAGGACCGATACTCTCAGTCCACGGAGACGGTTCTCTCCCGCATCGCCATTCTGATGGGGGGACGGGCCGCCGAGGCAACGGTCCTCGGTGAGATCTCGACCGGAGCGGAGAACGACATCGAACGCGCCACCGAGCTGGCCCGAAAGATGGTCTGTGAGTGGGGTATGAGCAACACGCTGGGGCCGGTGGCGTTCGGCGCCAAGGACCAGGAAGTCTTCCTCGGTCGCGAGATGGCTCATCACAAGGACTACTCGGAGCAGACCGCGGTCACCATCGACCAGGAGATCCGCGAGATCGTGAACGGGCAGTACGAGCGCGTGAAGCAGATCCTCACCGACAACCGGTCGCGTCTGGACGCCCTCTCGGAGGCTCTCCTGGAGCACGAGACGCTGGACGCTAAGGACGTCGATGCCGTGATGGAGGGCCGAACCATCCCCCGACCGGCGCCCGAGACGCGTCATCTTCACACGCCCGAAGAGCATCGCGCCCGCAAGCGGGCCGAGCAGCGCCAGCCCAAGCCTGGCCTCCTCGACCCCGGCCTCCCCGAAGGGGCCTGATCGCCTCAGATCTGACCAGTTCCTCTCGGCCACGATCGAGTTTGTCATGCCCCGGCCGATAGCTGGGGCATGACGATTCATACGGATCGGAAGGACAACGAGGTCACCATCGCTATCTCCGGGCGTTTCGACTTCAACGCCCACCGTGAGTTTCGCGAGGCCGTAAAGGCGGTCAGCGACGGCGCACGGTGTGTTGTCGACCTGGAGAAGGCGACCTATCTCGACAGCTCCGCGCTGGGGATGCTCCTGCTCCTCAAGGACGCGAGTAAGGACGTGCGGATCATCAAGTGCTCCGACGAAGTGCGGAAGGTTCTCGAGATCGCCAACTTCCATAGACTCTTCGACGTGAGCTGAGCGTCGCCATGATCCGGGTGCTCGTCGCCGACGATCAGCGCATCAACCGAGTCCTGTTGAAGCGCTGCCTCGACCCGTCGCGATACGAAGTGCTCGAGGCGGAGAACGGTCGTGAGGCCGTGGAGCGCTTCGAGGCAGACCGACCTGACGTCGTACTTCTCGACGTGATGATGCCGGAGATGGACGGCTTCGAAGCGGCTCGCCACATGAAGAGCCGCATCGATCTGGATCATCATGTGCCGATCATCATGGTGACCTCGCTCACCGACGAGGAGAGCCTCAGCCAGGGCATGGATTCGGGAGCGGATGACTTCATCCCCAAGCCGTTCAACTCCATCGTGCTCGAGAGCAAAATGAAGGCTGCATTGCGAACCGCACAGGCCTTCCGCTCTCTCAATAAGAAGCGCCAGGAGCTCGAGGAGCTCCATGAACAGAGTCACCGGGAGCAGGTCATGGCCGAACGCTTGATGGCCAACCTCCTTCGCACGTCGGCCCTCGGCGACAAGATGTTCAAGTACCGCACCGAGCCCATGGACGTCTTCAATGGTGACTTCCTGATGGCGGCCCGGGGACCTCGAGGCCGGGTGAGGATGATCCTGGGAGACTTCGCAGGTCATGGCTTGGCGGCTGCCATCGGCGGTCTCCCCATGGCCGTGAACTTCGAGCGTCTCTGCTCGTCGGGGGCGGGCGTCTTCGAGATCGCTCGGCGAGCCAATGCCGAGCTTCGCAAGATCCTTCCTCGGGACCGATTCATGGCCGCCGTGATCCTCGACATCGACCCAGCTCAGGCGGTCGTGGAGATGCTCAATGCGGGCATGCCGCCGGTCCTGGTGCGCGGCGCGGGAGGACAGATTCACACGCGGGTCGAGTCCACCCACCTGCCCCTGGGCATTCTCGATGACTTCGAAGGACGCAACAAGGTGGTGCGCCTCCAACTCCAGGAGGGCGACCGTCTGTACCTCTACTCGGACGGAGTGATCGAAGGTCTGGACCCCAGCGGGAACGTCTTTGGCGAGGACCGCTTCGAGAAGATCATTGCCGAACATCCCGAAGACGAGGCGGTCTTCGAGACGGTCTTGTCCGAGTTCGATGGCTTTGTATCCGGCGCTCCCGCGGACGACGATGTAACCTTGATGGAGGTGTGTCCCGAGCACGCCCAACGAACAGAGCCGAAGAGCGAGGAAGGGTCGGCTCGGCTGCATGTGGATCTCAACGCCGACCTCATTCGCAACGTGGACGTCATGCAGATCCTCCAGGGAATGCTGGACGGGATCTCGGTCTTCGAAGGTCGTAGAGCGGACATCTTCGCGGTGGTGGCGGAGCTCGTGAACAACGCCGTGGACCACGGGGTGCTCCGCCTCTCTTCGGAAATGAAGAAGGATGTGACGGGGTTTGCTGCGTTTTACGAGGAGCGCGCTGAGCGCCTCGCCACCCTCAAGGATGGCTTCGTCCGCATCAACGTATCGACCATCCACGATGGGCCGAACTGGCGCGTGATGATCGAGGTTGAGGACTCGGGGCCGGGTTTCGATATCTCCAAGGTCAGCCCGAGCGGACATGACCGTGCGCATGGGCGCGGAGTTTCGATGGTGCGTGGTCTCTGTGAGAGCGTGGACTGGTTCGAGCCCGGCAACCGCGTGCTGGCCGTGTATCGCTGGAAGGAAGAGGAAGCCTCAGAGGACGCTTCGCTCGAGGGCGACCGGGCGTAGCTGATCCCCCACCTCACGTAGGCGAAGGACGACTTTCGGTCCGAGCCGTTCATCCAAACGTCGACGAATCTCGAGGCTCCGAAAGGGGCTATCCCCGCCTAGACGGGGGACCTCGATCTCCGTCCGGCGATGCACTGACGTCTCGCCCCAATCACCGTCTCCATCCTGCCATCGCGCCACGTACTCTCCGCTTCTTCGCCCGCCGTCGCCCCACTCGAGGTCGACGAAGCGGACCCGCGCGCCCGTGACTTCTAGATCCGCAATGGGAGCCATGCGAGCGAAGGCACGTCGGAGGATCTTCTGCCGCCGCCGCCACAGAACCTCGGCGACATACTGGGCCGCCTCCGGCTTGCGATAGTTGGCCGAGGCTACGATGCCGTCGACCATCGGGCGCGTGAAGCGGGCGATCAGGCTCGCGGCCCAAAAGTCATCGTGCGGGGTGCTGGCCGCGAAGGTCGAGTTGGGCATGGAAGGGGTCCATCGGCCCGGGTCGAAGATGTCGGCCTCGAACATGCCCACGCTGAGGTACGGGGAACGTTGGCTCGGGAGCCAGTATCGATAGCGAATACCGGCGGTGAAGAAGAGCTCTCCCAGCACCGCCCACGAGAGCACCGGGTCGTAGCCGTCGCTTTGGTACTTGGGCTTGGTGCCCAGGGACCCCAGCGAGTTTCCGAAGTCCAAGAGGTAGTGAACCACGTAGCCGCGGCCCGGAGCCGCCTCTCGGTAGACGTCGAGGGAGTTCGACGCCCTCGCGTCCGTGTTGTTCGTCCAGGCGCAGAACCACCGGTAGGCGCGCAGGCTCCGTCGGCGCTCGTGAGGAATGGTGTCGTTGGGGTCGTCAGCCCGGGTACCGCGATACTTGAACGGACCTATCGGCTGCCATCGACGATTCGGCTGAAGAGAGCCTGCACGCGACC